>CANIWJ010000022.1 GCA_947471035.1 Verrucomicrobiota bacterium | reverse complement strand
AGCGGGGAGCTGGGAGCTGGGAAAATGACGAATGTCCAATGACCAATGACGAATGAAAAGGCGGTGCTAGGAGCGGGGAGCAGGGGGCTGATAAGCTAGTAAAGCTGGTAAGCTAGCGGGGGGCGGTGCGCAAGCGGCGCAGTTCGGCGGCAGCGAAGCCCTCGTAGCGGGCGAGCAGGCGGCAGTAGCGCCAGCCGGGAGCGCCGTCGAGAAAACCTCCACGCAGGAAGTATTGATAAATGAAACGGGCGAGGGGGCGGGCGGGCAGGCGGTAGCTGAGGGATTTGAGCGCGCGGCGGCGAGCGAGTGGGGTGGTGGCGAAGAGTTCGCGCAGCTCGGCGGAGAGGGGGCGACGGGTCGCGAGCCAGGTTTCGGCTTCGCGTCTGGCGTAGCGGCGGTGCTTGGCCAGCCAGTCGTCCACGCCGGAAGCGGACATGTCGTGTTCGTAGTTAGCTTGGAGATGCGAGAGTCGCTGGCCTTCGGCTTCGCGCTGGCCGTGTCCGCGTTCGACGAAGCGGAAGGTGGGGGCGTGGCAAAAGCGGGCCTGCCAGGCGGGGTAGTCGGTGCAATGGGGGACCCAGCGACCTTGCCAAAGCATGCGTGGCGCAACCCAGAAACCATCCACGGTGCGGGCGGGGCCGGTCTGGGCGGCGGCGGCGGCGCGCAGTTCGGCGAGGAGGGCGGGGGTCATGCGCTCGTCGGCGTCGAGGTGGAAAACCCAGGGGTGGCGCAGCGGGAGGACGGTGTGGGCGTGGTTGCGTTGTTGGGCGAAGTTTTGGAAGGCGTTGACTGAAACGTGGGCACCGACGGCACGGGCGATTTGGGCGGTGGCGTCGGTGGAGCCGGAGTCCAGCACGTGGATGTCGTCCACTCCGGGCAGGGTGGCGAGGCAGGCAGGCAGGTTATGAGCCTCGTTGAGGGTCAGGATGACGACGGAGAACATGCGGCGCGGGAACGGGCGGAGACAGCGGGTGAGAGCTGAAGGGTGCGAATGGCGGCGAAGAAGCAGATCCACCAGAGGGCGACGACGGCGGGGTTGGCGAAGGGGAACTCGACCCAGGCGTAGAGCGCGATCAAGGCGCAGCCGGTGAACAGGCCGCCGGGTAGGGCGGTAAGGCGGCGGGGGCGAAAGGTTTCGGCAAGAGGCACCAGCGCGCAAAGCAGAAGCATGCTAGTGCCGACAAAACCGATCTCGGCGAGGGATTGCAGCCAGTCGGAGTGGGCGTCTTCGAAGGTGTTCATGAGCCGGTCGGGGCCTGGCCGGAAACGGGAATAGTTAAGGAAAATAGGGCCGTAGGAGTCGAGTCCCCAGCCATAGGCGGGGCGATCAGCGGCCATGCGCCACGTGTCAGAGTAGAGGTCAAGACGAGTATAACCAGTCGAGGCGGCGCGCAGGCTGGAGAGTTGTTCGAGAGTTTGCGCGAAGCGTTGCTGGATGACCTCGCGACTTTGGAAAAAAACGAGTCCGCCTAGGGTGGCGAAGAGGGCGAACAGTCCGACGATGAGCGACGCGCGGAGCGGTTGATGACGATTCCGATGCCGGGTGCGGAAGTGGTGGCGCAGGGAGGCCGCGCCGGCGGCAAAAGCGAGCAGGACCATTAATACGGTGGAGGAACGTGAGCTGGAGAGGGGCGCGGTGGCCGCTACGAGGATAGCGGTTAAGGTGAGCAGGGGGCCGGGACCGTGAAACCAGCCGTTGTCCGGGGGGTAACGCAGAGAATGAAAAACAAGGCCCAGGGTGGCGGCGGTGCTCAGAACAGCGAAGGCACCCCAGTGGTTATGGTAGAGGAAGGTGGCGAACCAGGCCGGATTATCAGAGGTAACAAAACCGAAGTAGGGGCCGGGTGCGTGGGCTTGGCGTTGCAGGGTGCCGAGCACGGCGAGGGCGAGGGCGTTGAAGGCTAGCAGGATAATGAGACTGCGCAGGAGGCGTCGTGAATAGAGGCAAAAGGCGAGAGTGAGGCCGGTGGCTGCTAGACCGCCGAAGCAGGCGAGCACGCGCAGGCTGGCGAGGGGAAGGGCGGAGGCGGGTAACCACTCGACGTGGGCCACGGGGCGCAGCACGTAGGTGTTGTAGAGGAAGGCGGGGCGGTGGGAGGGGTTGAGCGCGCTAATGATAACGATAAGGGCGAGCCCCAGGAGCGGGGCGGTCCAGCGGAGGAGGCGACGGAAACCGGCCCGGTCATGGTGGCGGAGACGGTCCCGTGCTTCGGTGACGAGAAAATAATAAGCGGGGGCGGTGATAGCTGCGATCACCCATTCGAGCCGGGGGCCGATGCCGCCGAGCAGCCAGGCGGAGGCGACGGCAACGAGGGCGACATGGGCGACTACGAGTTTTTCTCGCTGGATTGCGCGGGAGGTGGCGGGAGGTTTAACCACGATACAAAGCGAGGTTCAAGTCGTCGGGCGGGCAGGCAGTTGAGTGTAGAAGTTAAGCAGGTTTTGAGCTGCGGATTTCCACGTGTAGTTTGCCAAAACCCAGGTCCGGCCATTGCCGCCAAGTGCGGCGAGGGCGGGGGCGGGCGTGGCGAGGTAGGCGGCGAGGGCGGCGGGATAGTCGGCCCAGGGGACGCAGCGTCCGGCGGAAGCGGCGGCGAGGCCACGCCAAGGCAGGGTATCGGTGACAAGCGCGGGCAGGCCGGTGGCGAGGGCTTCGGCCACAGCTTGGCCGAAATTTTCCGAATGCGAGGGGAGTAGGAAAAGCTCGGCCAGCGGGTAGGGCGCGGGCAGGTCGGTGCCGTCGGCAACCACGATGGGGGAGGTGTTGGAGGCGGGGGCGAGGGCTTGGAGTTGGGCGACGGTGTAGTCGCCGGGGATGCCGGCGAGAAGAAGGGTCCAGCCGGGGCGGGGAGTGGAACGCCAGAGGGCGATGAGCTCGGCGACGCGTTTTTTGCGGTGGAGACGACCGTAGAAAAGGGCGACTCGGGTATTTTTGAGTTGTGGATACACGGACAACCAGGCGGAGCGAGCGGCGGAGGCCGAGGCGGCGGCGGGAGCGGTTATGCCGTTGGGCGCGATGCAGGCGGGAGCTGGGAGCGGGGAGCTGGGGGCGTGGAGCCAGGAGGGAAGGTGGGTGAGGTGATCGGCTTCTTGCTGGCTGGTGGCGTGCCAGCCGGAGAGGGACGCAAGGGCGCGCGAGTGCACGAAGGTGGCGGCGAGGCGTTTTTTCCAAGTGTGGTGGGCGAGGGCCCAGGGTTCGAGCATGCCGCGTGGGGCGACCACCAGGGGGATGCGGTGGTGGACGGCGGCGGCGGCGGCGTGGTAAAGGGGGCGTTGCCAGAGTCCGTGGACGTGGAGGGCACGGGCGGGGGTATGGTGGAGGAATTCGGCCAGTCCGGAAGCGCAGGCGCAGATACGGCCGAGCGGGCCGGGGCGGGCGGGAAAGGCGTGGACCGGCAGGCGCGGGTAACGGGCGGAGAAGTCAGGCGGTATCGAGCCAACGGTTACGAGATTAACGTAGGCTCCGAGTTCGGACTGGGCGGCGGCTAGGGCGGGCACGGTGCGCGACGGGCCGCCATGGCGAGGGTCGAGACTGGCGGTCACGTGGAGGACGTCGATCATGGTGGAAGAAGGAGCTAGTAGAGCTGCTAAGCTTGCAGGGCTGGTAGGCTTTTAGAGCCGGGGCTTTAAGTGGGGTCGGGGCGGGGTTTGAGGGCACGGCAGGGGTGGCCGGCGCAGACCATGCGGGGAGGCTGGTCGGAGACGACGACGGAGCGGGCACCGATGACGGCGAGTTCGCCGATGGTGACGCCGGGGCCGACGAAGACCTCGGCGGCGAGCCAGGCGTTGGGGCCGACTTCGATCGGCGAGGTAGTCAGGGGCATGGACCAGCGGGTGTAGTCATGAGATCCGGAGCAGAGGTGTACGCCCTGGGAGAGATTGGCCCCGCGACGAAGGATGACGGGGCCGAGGTTGTAGATGTTTACCTCACGGCCGATCATTGAGCGGGGTTCGAGTCGTAGTTTCCAGGGGAAGAATACTCGGGCGGAAGCAAAAATGACGACTTGGGACGGGGCGGGAATGTCGGCGCCGAAGCAGCGGAGGAGCCGGGCGCGAAAGCCGTGGGCGCGGGGGAGACTGAAGCGAAAAAGGGTGGCTTGGACGAGTGACCAGAGACGCTGGCGTGCGAGTTCAGCACGAGGGTAGGGAGTGACGCAGCCTTGGGCGAGGTAGGGTGGCTCGGGGGCGGCTTCGGGCATGGTGGTTATGGGCTAGGCGAGGGCGGCGAAATCGGCGAGCATGGATTCGGCTTGGGCAGAGTAGTCGAGGTGGGCGACGGCGTGGCGGGTCCGGGCGGCGAGCCGGGCGCGGGTGCCGGGGGCGCGAATGAGGGTGGCGAGGGTTTCGGCCCAGGCGCGGGCGTCGGCGGCGAGGGGGACCGTCTGGCCGGTGCGACCGGGTATGACGTAATCTTTAAAGCATGCGAGGTCGGTGGCGACCACGGGGACGCCGGCCGCGAGGGCTTCGAGGACGGCGACGGGGAGGGCTTCGCCGAGCTCGGCGCGAGTGGGGTAAACGAAGAGGTCGTAGTCGTGATATGTGGCGGCGAGACGAGTGGCGTCGAATTCGGGGGGGGCGTGCTGCCAGCGACCCTCGGCGACGAGGGGACCGGCGAGGGCAAGGAGTTTTGCCTCGAAGGAGGGGCCGCCGCCGCCTCGCGGGATATCGGCCGGGCCACGGATCACGATACGCCAAGGGGGGAGGTCGCGCAGGGTGGCGAGGTGGCGGGCGGCGGCGGCGAGGAGTTCCAGGCCTTTTTCGCGGTGAAGGCGGCCGGTGAAACCGAGGGTTAGCGGCGTGCCGGGCGGGCGGGAGGGGGCTGGGGTATTGAAGAGGGCGAGGTCAACGGGGTTGGGCGTGAGGCGGATGCGCGAGGCGAGGGAGGGAGCTTGGCGGGTGGCGGCGGCGGCGATGGCGGCGGAGGCGGCTTGCACGCGGGCCACGCGGCCCCAGGTGCGGAGCTGGCCCTTGGGGTAACGATTGAGATTGGCAACGAGTCTTCCGGCGCGGGGGGCGAGGCGCGGGGCGAGGGCAGGCAGGGCAACGTTGTTGCTTACGAGAATATCGGCGGCGGGGAGATGGCGCAGGGCGCGAAGGCTCCAAAGCGCATCGAGCAGCAGATTGAGCGGAAGGTGGCGGGAGTGGTCGTGGCCGGGGCGGCGGAGCAGGTGAACGCCGTGGCTGGTTTCGCGGTCGGGAAAGCCGGGCCAGCGACGCGAGATTGAGATGACCTCGTGGCCGCGGGCGGCGAATTCGCGGGCGAGTCGCCACCAGATTTTTTCCATGGCACCGCCAGCGACGGGCGGGATGGGGAGGAAGAAACCGTGCACGAGGGTGATTTTCATGCGGCGGGGGGCGGCAGGCAGAGCAGTTCGCCGAAAGAGTTGTTTTCCAGTTCGGCTAAGGATGCGGGGGAACAGGGCTGGAAGGTGTATCCGAGCTCCGAGAGGAGGGCGCGGCAGCCTTTGAGCTCTTCGTGAGTGTGAACTCCGAGCAGAATGGTGGGGTGGGCTATGGACAGAGTGTGGCGCATGCCACGCAGGGCGGGCACGGCGTGGCCTTCGACATCGATCTTTATGAAGTGGGGCGAGCAGATGCGTCCGGTCGCAACCCAGGCGTCGAGGGCGACGGTGGTGATCTCGCGGAAGGGGACGTTGGCGAGGGTTTCTCCGGGAAAAGGCAGGTGCGAGGTGGTGGAGCCGAAGCCTTCGTATTGGTAGAGCCGGGCGGTGCCTTGCGCATCGGAGGCGGCGACCGGGTGCAGTTTAAGCTGGGGTAAACGATTGAGCCGGGCATGCCAGCTCAGGCGGCGAAAGGATATGGGGTCGGGCTCGAAGGCTTCGACGTGACCGGTGGGGCCGACATGACGGGCGAGGCCGACAGCGTAGATGCCGTAGTGGGCGCCGAGATCCCAGCAGACGAGGCCGGGACGACAGGCGTGGTGGAGGAGGGCGGCTTCGACGGCGGGGTCGTTGCCGCCGAGTCTCCAGTAGGCGGAGTGCGGGTAGATCGAAAACCATGCTCCCCGAGCGAGACCACGCAGGATTTTTACGGGAAGGTGCCCGAGGAAATGGATGAGGCGGGTTAGCATTTGACGAGCGATTGGAGTGCTTCGGCGAGGCCAGTGGTGGCGGATTCGTAACTGAAATGAGTTACATGACGGGCGGCGTTTTGGCTGAATGCGGCGAGTTCGGAGCAAGATAAAGTGAGGGCGGTGCGGAGGGTGGCAGCGAGTGCGGCTTGGTCGCCGGCGGGGAAAACCCAGCCGGTGTCGGGGCGGATGAGATCGGCGGCGCAGCCGACGTGATCGCTCACGATACAGGGGCGGGCGAGGTGCATGGATTCGTTGACGGCGAGGCCCCAGGTTTCGTGGCGACCCTGGGACGGGAGGACGAAGATATCTCCCACAAGGTAGCGGGCAGGCATGGCGGACTGGTTGGCAAAGGGCAGGAAGTGAACGTAGGGGAGACCTTGGGCGGCGGCGCGGAGTTGGGGGAGGAGTTCGCCGTCCCCGGAGAAGACGAGGTGGGCGCCGGGGACGGCGGCTTCGATGAAGGCGGAGAGGAGGAGGTCGGGGCGTTTCTTGGGGATGAATTTTCCCGCGAAGAGGGCGACGGGCGCGGAGGCCGGGATGCCTAGAGCGGCACGTTGAGCGGCGGCAGCGGCGATGCGCTCGGGGGTGATCGTGAAGTGGACGGAGTCCACTGCGTGAGGGGCGAGGAAGCACTTTGAGGTAGGCACGCCGTAGTGGCGGAAATAGGCGGTGTTGGCGGTGCCCACGGGGAGGAAGGCGGCGCAACGGGAGAAGAGGAGGCGGAGTGCGAGGTGTTTGAGCAGGAGGCGGGGAGCTAGTTTAGCTAGTAAGCTAGTAGAGCAGTTAGAGCTAGTAGGGCCGAGGAGGTGGGAGTCGCCGCGGAAGATGATGGGGGCGGGGGGGCGGAGTAGGAGGTCGAGGTGGGTGCGGTAGGCGTAGCCGAAGAGCAGAATGGCGTCGGGGGCGAAAGCGCGCAGGGCGTGACGGAGACCGGGGTTATGCAGGCCGGAGAAGCGGGTGACGTCGGGGTGGGCGGCGAGGTTGGGGACGAACTCGTGGGCGTAGCCGGACAGCAAGTCGGTATCCCAGGCGAAGGTAGTGCCGAATTGGGCATCGGAGCGGGTGGTGACGCCGTGGTCAGCGAGGTAAAAAACCTTCAGATCGAGGGTCTGCCCGGTAGCGAGGTGGCGGAACCACGGGGCGTAGTATTGAATCGGGTGCGAGACGACGATGGCAAGGCGGCGAGGAGTAAGGGGAATGTGCATCGCCTCAACTGGTCGTAAATTTTCGATACACCAGCGGGATGCCGATGCAGACTACGGCGGCCTGAAAGAGGGATGAAACCCAAGTGGCCATGACGAATTCGGCCTGAAAGCTCCAGGCGGTGAGCAGAATCATGAGGATGCCCAAGGCGGAAAACTGGGGCACATCAATCGAGAGGATGGCCAGGCGACGGGACAGCAGGCCGAAACCGAAGCCGAGGAATATGACCCCGATCGCGCCAAAATTGATGTAGGCTTCGGCGATCATACCGAAGGCGATGGAGACCTTGAAGGGGTTGTCGGGGTCGATGAGGTTAAAGTAAAGGGCTAGACGGATGTTCGCGAGCAGGCTGGAGGGTTTATCGGGCCAAGCGAAGCGCGGGATAAACTGGGCGGGGATATCGACGTAGCTTTCGCCTCCGAGGTGGGGCTTGAAAGCGGGCACGCGGTCCACCGCTAGGCAAAGCATTTGGAGCAAGGAGGCGCGATCAAAGACCGAGGCGCGGAGGCGTTGGTCGTCCTTGTTACGGTTCGTCAGGCCGTAGTCCACCCATTCGGAGAAAAACGCAGGGAGCTGGCTTAGAGTAGGCGGAGGACGGTCGCTCTCCCAATAAAGCTCCCGCATGGTGGACTTTCCATTGTGGAGCACGCCGAGCACGGGCAGGAGCAGGGCGATGGCAATGATGGGGATTTTGCGGCGGGCGGAGGCGTAAGCGATCAAGCCGAGCGCAAGCAGAGAAATGCCACGAATGAGGTAGAGGTGGGAAAAAAGAATGATGATCTGCAGGGCCAGGTTACCGAAAAAGAAAACTCGGGCGCGTGCGTCTAGCATGCCCAGCCCATACAGTCGCGAGAGAACAAATACGGCCACGGTGCCGAGGCCGAAAAACAGGGCGCGCAAGGTGCCTTCGAGATTGGCGGGAAGCAGATTGCTGTAGCTCTCCAAGCAAAGGTGAAGGGTGTTAAGCGCCAGACCGACCGGCACGTAGCGATAAATGGTTTGAGGCAACAAGCTGGCGGTGGCCCAGGCGGAGGCGCGCACGGGTTGTTTTTGCAGATTAAAACCGATTAACGCAGCACATAGGTAGGCGAGCACCAGGGTGGCGGATTCGTTTACCACGGTGGCCGGGTAGGCTCGCAGCTCTTCGTGTCCGGTGAGCAAGGGAATGGCGTAAAAAGCCACGCAGGTAAGGCAGGAGATCTCGAAAGCCGGGAACCAGCTGCGCCGAAGTTTTGCCCACTGGAGCATGGGGAAACTTGCCGCAACCATGATTATGATGCCGAGAATCGTACCGGTGTTGATGTCCCCACTGGAGCGAAACACGAACCAGCCTATGGCCAAGAGCAGTACACTGAGCCCGGCCTGATAGAGACGTAGCGACGCATTCTGGCTGGGAGGGGGGCTGTAGTCGTAGTCAGGAGTGCTCACTGAGTTGAGTTTCCGCTGGGGATGTGGGCATGGTCAAAAATTTCGACCAAGCGCCGGGTCATTACTTCGGCTGAATGAGAGACGAGTGATTGCGAGTTGATGTCGGGCAGTCGGCTACAGCCTACGCCACCGAGCCAAGAGGTAGCGAGGCGTTTGAGCTCGGCCCCGGTCTCGTCGGGCGCGGCGAACGTGGAATCGGGAGTGTATTGGCTGGCGGTATGAAAGATAGGGCTTAGCGGGTGCGCGATGCAGAGCAACGGACGGGCGGCGAGCAAGCAGGGGTAGAGTTTGGAAGCATTATAGCCAGGGTCGTCGGAGCCGAGGACGAGGATGGCGTCGGTGGTCGCGAGATAGTGAAGCGCATCAAAGTAGGGTACGCGTTGGGTGTGTTCGGAAACGCAGGAGGCAACGCCCTCGCGATCAGCGAGCGGCAACACCATGGGGCGGGCTTGAGCCTCCGAGGCGTAGTTGGTGCCGATAAAATGGAAGTGGAATCGAGCGGCTCCGGGTTTCGCGAGGTGGACGCGCAAGGCCTGAAACAGCAGGGTAAGAGCGGGGGCCATGCCGGGCACGCAGCGCCCGGCATAGACTACGTTGCAGATGCCGGGCTCGGCGCAAACCAACGGAGCCGCTGGTGTGCGGGTGCGCGCGAAAGCCAAATCTTCGGCGGCGGCTCCAAACGGGAGGTGATGGATAGGTTTGGCGCAAAGGGCAGGGTAGCGTTCGCGCAGTTGCGGACCGTAGGTTGGCGAAACAGTAATCAAGGCGCTGGCCCCGAGCACGGCTCGACGTTCGTTACGGCGGGCGTTTAATTGGGCGACGAGGAAGCGCAGGTGTCCGCCGGGAGGCCGTGCCCCGGTTTTGGCGTAGTGGTCGTTGAGCCACGGATCTTGATAATCGAGCACGTAAGGCACGCCAAAACGCGCCAGCCAGCGGGGGCCGAGGGCGAAGGCTGGAAATTGGGTGGTGGAAAAAAATACTAAATCGAAACGCTCGGCGGCAAGAAGCCGATCGCCGGCCCGACGCAGGGCGTGGCCGACGCGCCACCATAAAGAACCAAAGCCAAAGGGCCGGGTGTAACGTGCGGACACTCCGCGAACCCGCACCACCCGAATTGAGGCTGGGTAGGTCTGCTCTAACGAAGTTTCCAGAATGGCACCCTCGATGGTCTCGGGGGCGACGGCGAGCACGGTGGGTTCCCAACCCAAGCCGCGAAGGTAAGGGAGGGCGAGGCGAACGCGATGGAGGTCGGGGGCGTTTACCGGAGGAAAGTGCGGGCTGATAATGAGAACGCGTTTCATCGGGAGCTCGGCGGGTTACGCAGAGCGTAGAATTAGGTTGCGGGCGGGTTTTTCACACCAACGCCAGACGATATGACCCACGACGATGCAGACAGTACCGGCACCAGCGTAAAAGAGCAGCTGAACACCAACCACTCCGCTCGGCGAAAGCGTTATCGTCGCCGGGAGCAAGAGGTCGCGCAGCGCGGCCCGGATGGGGAGGTGGGTAAGGTAGAGCGCGTAAGAACGGGTTCCGAGCCAGGTAAGCGTGGGCGCGGTGAGTAACCTTTGAAGGGATGGGCTGGTCAGGGGCTGGCGCGCGATGTCCACTAGCGCTGCGCAACCGAGGGCGAACCACGTATAGCCCAGGGTCATACCCCAGGCGCCTTCGCGGGACCAGGCGGGCAGGGCGGCGAAGAGCAGGCCGAGGAGACCGAGGGCGCGCAGCCAAGCGGGCAGAGGTTTAATGCCGTAGGCAAGGAGCAGCCCGGCGGCAAAGGCATCTAGCCGGGCGGGGGTGGCGACCAGGATTTGGATCCAGTTGGCATCGGCGTAAAACGCTACGACGCGGAATACGAGGGCGGTAGAGGCAAGAAGCCACCAAAAGCGGCGCGTGCCGCCGTCCGGGCGAAGGGCGAAGACGACGGTGATCAAGACGTAGAACTGCACTTCGATGGCTAGCGACCAAGCGACATCCATGGCTGGGTTTATGAAGCGCCCGGCTTGAAAATTAAGCCAGTTTGACGTGAAGGTGGCATACCGAAGCCAGTCTCCGGACGCTCCGATCTGGGTGGCTAGTTTCGTCTCGAACCCATCAAGCCGCAGCAAAGGAGGTAGCATCAGGTAAACGACGCTGAGCAAGGCGGCGTAGAGCGGGAGGATCTTGGCGGCGCGGCGGCGCCAAAAATCACCCGCCCAGTCGGGGAGGGCGCGCCGGGTGCGTAGGTGGCTGAAGATCAAATAGCCGGAGAGAGCGAAAAATAAATCCACGCCCCGGCCGCCCAGTTCGGCCAGAGCTGCGATCACGGGCGATAGTTCCGAGCTGGGAGTGAGTGTGAGGTGGCCGAGCAAGACGCCGAGGATGGCCAGGCCACGCAAGCCATCTAAGGCAGCCCAGTGGGTGGTGATGGCGGGCGTGGCGCGCATGCGTCCTTAGCGTTTTTGCAGGCGGCACAGATCCCAAGTTTGGCCGGCAGAGTTGGTGACGACGCGTTCCAACGGGAAGGTAAAACCACGGCCGAGGCGTTGCCAGAAGGCGGCGTGATTGGTGGAGCGGAAGTGGGAGACGAAGAGGGCTCCGCCTAAGGGCAGGGCTTTGGAAAAGCGCAAGGCAGTGGCGAGTGGGTCGGCTGCGTAGCCCAGGCATTCGTTGAAAGTGATAACATCGAAGCTATCAGGCGCAGGTGTCCATTCCTCGAAATCGTGGCAGGCGAAATTGCCATGGGGCAGATTAAGGGCGCGGGCGCGGGCAAGACCAGCGATGGAGAGATCCACGCCAAGGTAGCCGGTGAGATGCGCGGGGTTAAGGAGGCTGGCGAGGCGGCCGGAGCCGCAACCGAGGTCGAGAAGCCGGGGGTGGGGGTGAGCCTGGCGGATCAGATTCACCAGCATTTCATGACGAGCGAGTTCGTTGGGGCCGAAGAAGTGGTCCCAGGCGCCGGAGGTGTATTCATTATCCAAGGCGAAGGTAGGCACGGGACGCCCCAGGCCGGCGCGCCTGCCGTAGAGCGCGTAGCGGAGGCGATGCAGGAAGCGGGCGAGGGGTGAGGTGGCGGCACTCATGGGGCTTGTTCGAAGTAGAATTCCTCTTCGCGTTTGAAGCTGGCGGCGAAATCGGCCGGCAGTACGGGCTCGGTCCACGGCGGCACGGGTTTAAATTGAGAGGCGTAGGAAGAGAGGGCGTATTCTTTTTGCGCACCGTAGCCGAAGAAGCTAAAATGATGCACGCGCAGAGGCGGCAGCAGGGTTTGAAGCAAAAGGGTGGGGCGGTAAGTTGCCCATACTGGGTATTCCAATACGCGTGGTCGCAATCCGATTTCAGCCACTGCGGCGGTGACCAAGTAAAAGCCGGCTTCGTGCTCCGAGCTGCCGTCCTGTCGCCAGGGAAGGAGTAGGGTGCGGGGGTTTATCGAGGTGAGTAAGGCACCGAGCTTTTTCAGGGCCTCAGCGCGTGAGGACTCGTCCAGGTGAGGTAGGCGGCCGTCGGGCAGGTCAAGAAAGTGCAGGCAGGCGGAATCGAGGTAGAGGCGGGATTTGGCCAGCCTGGCCTCTTTTTTACGAAGGGCGGAGAGCGTTTCCGGGGTGAGGGTGGGGTGGCCCGGATGCGAGGCCGAGCCGTCGGTCAGGTAAAGTACATGGACCGGGTTGCCCGAGAGTCTTTTTTGAAAAACCAGTCCACCGCAGCCTAGGGTGCCATCGTCTTGGTGGGGGGCGACCAGCAGGGTGATTTCGTTGGTTAGAGCGAGGGGGCGGCTGCGCAGGAGCAGCAGTCGGTGAATGATGGTGCGCAGGAGGCGGCGAACGGTTCGCTTGGCGTTGGGCAAGAGCGCAGAACCGAGCGAGCAGAGGATAAGAATGATGATAATCGCGCGACGCATGGGGAGCTAGGCGCTAGGAGCGGGGAGCGGGGAGCCCGAGGCGGGAAGCAGGGCGGTTGCGACCAAGGCGAGCAGGCGGGGGGCTTCTCTTTCCCAGCAGTAGAGCTGTTCCGCCAGTTGGCGGGCGGCGAGTCGGCGGCGGTCGAGATGGGCCGGATCCGCCAGCAAGGTGTCGAGTTGGGTGGTGAGAGTGGTGGTCTCGTGCAAGGCAACCAGCAGTCCAGCCTCCGGCGCGTGGGTAAGCACCTCACGCTGCCCCTGGGTATTGGAGGCGACCACGGCGAGGCCGGCGTTTAGGTATTGGAGGATTTTGTTGGTTATGGTGAGGTCGCGGTTGAAGATGAAGTCCTTTTCCAGAGCGAGGCCGATGTCGTGGCGGGCGATAAGAGCCGGGAGCTGATCGGGCGGAACCAAGGGGAGAAAAGTGACACGGGAGCGGAAAGATTCGGGCAAGGTCTCGAGCAGGCGTTGACGATAGCCGAAGCGAGTTTCGCCCAAGAGAACGAGTCGGGAGGGCTGGGTGGTGCGCGACCAAGCGGCGAGGAAAAGTTCCAGCCCGCGACCAGGTCCGGTAGTTTGGGAGAACCAGAAAAACGACGGTGGAAGGCGCGGGGAATCGGGAGCGGGGAGCCGGGAACGGGGAGCCGGGAGCGGATCGAGGGGGAAGGAGTTGGTAATGACCTCGGGGCGGCGGCCGCCGTAACGAGCATGCAGGGCGTTGGCCAAGGCGTGCGAGGTGGTGGTGGTGAAGGCGGCGTGGTGGAGGAGGTAGCTTTCGCTGGCGCGGAGGAGGCGGAGAGGTCGTCCGGAGCGTTCGTGGGGCAGGAGATCCTCGGAGTGCCAGTCCTCGATGTCGGCGGCGACACGGCGACCGGCGGCGATCAGGCGGGAGACGCACCAATGGGGAATCTCGTTATGAGCGATGATTAGTTCAGCGGGATGGCGGAGGGCGGCACGCAGGAGGGATTCGGCGGGGCCTAGGGCGGCGGCGAGTTGCCAGTGAAAGCGGTGGCAAAGCTCACGGGCGGCGCGGTGTTGGAGGCGGCGAAGCCAGACGGCGAGGCGCTGTGGGAAAGAACTCTCACGACCTAGCATATCGACACTGAGGTGGCGGAAGGGAGAGCGGGCCACGAGATCGCGGTCGATCGCGACGGAGGGTAGGTGGTTGCTAATGCCCAGCACGGTCACCTCGTAACCGGCGTGACCCAGGGTGGTGGCTTCCTTGACCACGCGCGGATTGCGGCAGAGGGGCGAGTTGGTGAGGATGAGGATGCGGGCGCTAGGCATGATCGGAGCGAGGCGGGCAGTTAAGCCTGCGCACCAGCTTGCGGATGCGAAGCGCGAAACGCCAGCCGAGGAAGCGGGAGATCAGCTTTAAAACGCGCCCGCCGCCGGGGCGAATGTTTGAGCCTCCGAGCTGATTGATCGAGGTTAAGGCCGAGCGCATGAGATCTGGCGCGGCGGGATAGTAGCCTTGAACAAAAGTCATCAAGGCATCGGCGGCGGCGCGGCGGGTGCGCGGCGAGTTTTCGTGGTTTAACAGGTGTTCGGTGGCGAGTCGGCAGGAGAGATAGGCGGATTCGAGCGCGCGGCGGCTGGTTTGCTGGGAGAGGCTGCCGGGCAGGCCAGAGCGGTAGTAAAGGCGGGCACCAGGGGTGTGAATGATTCCGCCGGAGGCGAGGGCGAGGCGGGTGAAGAATTCGAAATCGTTGATCAAGCCAAGGCGTTCATCCCAGGCACGGGTGCGGGTGATGAGGGTGCGAGGAATGAGCCACAGGGCGCATTGATACATGGGTTCGGCATCGGCCCAAGTGGCGAGGAGCCAGTCGAGCGGGGCAGCGTCGAGGTCTCCCGGTCGAGGTATGAAGACGGCCTCGGCGGGGTCGGTGTGGAAGCGCGCCCACTGCCCGTAGGCGAGGCGATCGGAAGGGTGGGAGGCGAGGGCGGCGACCTGGATGGTGATGGATTCAGGGGCGAGGATGTCGTCAGCGTCGAAGAATTTTATGTAATCTCCTCGGGCACGGGTTAAGCCGTGGTTGAGGGCGGCGGACTGGCCGGAGTTGGGTTGCTCAAGAACCGTGATGCCGAAGTTGGTCTGATAGCTTTCGAGAATACGGGGGGTGGAATCGGTCGAGCCGTCGTTAACCACGATGATTTCGATGGCCGGATAGGTTTGGGCTAGTGCGGAATCGAGGGCGGCGGCCAAGTGGCGTTCGGCTTGGTAGGCGGCCATGACAATGGAGACGAGCGGAGTCATGGCGTGGGCAGAGGGCTGCGCCGGGGCAAGAGGCAGGGACGCTCTACTAAATAGAAAAATGCAAAGCCTGCCGCGAGGGATGCGGCGAAGCCGAGGCTCAGCGCGGCGAGCATGCCCATGAGGTTGGATCCCAGTAGTCGGGCGGCGGGTAGAAAAACCATAAACACACCGACCGGCACATGAATCAGGTATAGGCTGTAGGATGCGATGCCTACACGGACCAGAACGTGGTCGGGAGCGGGATTCCACCAGAAACCCGGAAGCAGCAGTATGAGGGCGGTGAGCACCCCAACCCAATGATGCGGACCAGCTTCACCCCGGGCGGTCAAAATCGAGAAATAGAGCGCTGAAACAATTAGGGAGGGAAGGGCCAGGCGGTGGCCGGCTGCGCGCAGGGCCAGACTGACGCCAAGCGCGAAGAGCCCCCAGTGTTCTAGAAAGAAAAACGGGGTGCGGGGCACTCCCCAGCCCATCAGGCTGAGCAGGCTAAAACCAAGGTTTAGCATAACCCAGGCAGAGGCACGTCCGAGATACGAAGGCGTAAAAAGCAGTCCGGCCAGAACGAGGTAATAAGCCATTTCGCAGGCGAGGGACCAGTATACCCAGTTTAAGCCGGGTACGGAGGTGGCCGGATGGATGGCCAGGCTGAGATGAGCTAAGATGGAAGGCAGGTCGCGGGGCAGGGGAGCATAGTCGTTTGTGCCGGTGATCAAATGTCGTAGTAAAATAACCCCGAGGCAGACGGCCAGACTGGCGAGATAAGCTGGGTATATCCGGCGCATACGACGAAGGGTGAAGTGAGCCGCGCCAGGCGTGTTTAGCCATGCCTGGCCGACGCAGCGGCCGCTAAGAACGAAGAAAACCGGAACACCGAGCCAGCCCCAGGCGGCGAAAGCGTCCAATGTCTTCAAGATCGGGTGTGAACCATGCCATTCCCACGGCGCAAACAGATGGTGGAGCACGACCGCCAGGGCGGCCAGGCCGCGCAGGGCGTCCAGGCGGGTTTGGCGGTCGCTAACGGATGCCAGGGAATTGGCAAAGCTCATGGTGCGGTGCAGGCGATACCGTGCCGACGTTTGAGTGATTCAAACAAGCATGCGGCATGATAGCTCCCGTTTTTAGCCCAGCCGGAGGAGCGCCAGATTTCGTTGTGCAGATGGAGCGCGCGCGTGCCTGGCCGTAAGCGGCCGACGCGGAAGTCGGGGTCGCGCAAGGCGCGGATCTGGTATTTCACGTGGCGCATTAAATGGATTAGTCGAGTGCGAGCGCCACGGGCATAAACCACCCGGCCTAATTGCGTATGAGGAAAGGGAGAGAACTCCCACCACGGCGCGACGGCATCCATGCAACCTAGTTCACGCACCATGCGTTGTACCAAATAGGGTCCGAGCGCGCCAAATTCGGGTTCAGCAGTTTGCAGCGCCGTTTCGGCGTTTTCGCAAAGCCAGTTTAGCGCGGGATGGCCGACGGGCGCATAGATGGCGCAGTTGTTGGCCAGCTGGCCGTATCCGCCCTCGAAGCTGGAGGCGAGGCGCAGTCCAGCAGGGGCGGGGAGCGGACGGATGGAGATGATGTCGGCATCGAACCACCAGCCTCCTTTTTGGCGTAATAGATGATAGCGAAAGAGATCGGCGAAACCTGCGTAGCTGCCCTGAGCCCAACCGCTGGATTGTCGAAATATGCGCCTTGCCGGCAAAATGGTTTCAGCGGCACATAAGTTCACGCCCGGAGGGACGCCGTCGATTTCAGTATAAGCATAAAGATCGACCGGATACCCGTGGGCAACAAACGAGCGCAGGCTTGTTTGTTCCAGGCAGGAAAGTGAGCCGCCGACCCAAAGAAACTGCGCACGGGGCAGATAGGCGGGTACTACGCGCATGGCAGGGTAAAATTTCGCCAGGCGTGGCGAAAGTAGCCACTCTTTGCTGTGTCCACGTAATGATGCATCACTGCGGAGGGGCTGGCGATTTCAGCGGGAGCGGGTAGGGTAACATAGTTCCTTTCCGGAGCGACGGCGCAGGTCCGTCCAGCGCAGAGCAGGGCTACTAGCGCTTGTTCGAGATAGTAGTTGGTGCGCTCTTCGTGGATCATGGTGGCAGACCAAAACTCCAGTTGATCCCAGTCGATTTCGGAACTGTTCAGTCCGCAGAGGCCGACATTGAGTTTGGTTGCCAAGGGGTGGCCAGCGAGGCGTTCCAAGAGCGGTCGAGAGTAGCCGTAACTTTCGATGCAGTCCACCGCGTGGAGCGGGCGGTCCGGGGCGGCGAGCCAGTGGAGCAGGAAATCGGGGCGGCGGTAAAACAAGAGGTCGGAGTCGAGCACGAGTTTCCAGCCTGTGCCGCCCAGATGAACGTCGATGAGTTTGCGGATGTGGGGATAGTTTATCCAACGTTCGCGGAGCGTCGGGTAGCTTTTTACAGGCAGGAGGCGTTCGATTTTTTCGCGCAGGGCCGCGTGGTCGTGGAAGACGAGGGGAAGGCCGAGGCGACGTAGGTTTTCCCGGTGCTCAGCTCCCAAGGTGCCGTCGTCGTAGAGGTGGGTTTCCAGGGCTACGCCGCTGGTACGCGCGAGGGAGTGCAAGCAGAAGGCAGTTTGCCACCAAAAGCGGGCGCCGGTGAGAAAATGGATTTGGCGACCAGCGGCGGGGGCCAGGACGGGGAGGGCGGGCAGGTTTTCGGCTGTATCCTGCATCTCGCGGCGACCGCGTTCGGTGTGCCATTGGGCGATGGGGCCGCCGTGACGAAGCGATTCGCGCAACGCTCCGGTGGGGCGGTACCAGAAGTGATAAAGCAATTGTCCTGGAATGCTCATGGGCGGACGCGACCTTCGAAGTGGCCGACCGAACCGTGCCAACGGATACGGTGGGCGGGTGAGCTGCGGAAAAGGGGGAAATGGCGAAACCACGCCTTGAAGATGCGGAGTCGGGCGCCCAGGGGAGTGAGTGGTGACCAAGGGTTCGCTCGGTGCAGCGACAGCACTTGCATCCAGGAACGTTGGATACCGCGATTTAAACGTGCGAGGTAGGCCGGATCCAGGCGCTTAGCGGGTATGAGGTGGGTGAGCTCAAGCTCGGGGAAATAGGCCACATCACCACCGGCGTGCAGGGCGGTGAAAACCATGTCGTTGTCACCGCCCGAGGTGAGGGCTCCGGCGCGGCGGTCGAGTGCGGCGCGCGTCGGATCGGATCGGACGGCGGCGGCGTAGAGGGTGGCGTAGTCACGGCGCAGGCAAAGCCCCGCGCCGGCGGGAGCGAAATCCGGCCAGTGCGCGGCGGGGTCACCGGTCGCGACCAAGGCGGTGTGGCCGTGGTCATGCAGGGCGAGCAGCGGGTAAAACTCGGCCACCCAGTCGGGCGGGGTGATTTCGAACTCGGGTCGTACGGGTCCGCCCGCTACAGCGAGCCGGGGGTGGGCGTGGAAGGCGGCCAGGGCGTGGGAGAGAAACGCGGGCGCAAGAACGTTGTCGTCGTCCACAAAGACGAGGATTTCGCCGCTGGCCTCAGCGATGCCGCGCAGGCGGGCGGGGGTGAGGCCGGGAACCTCTTCTTGAATTATACGTTGAGTCTGAGCGGAGAGCGGGATGTTTTCCGCGGAAAGCGCAGGGCGAGAACCATTGTCTATAATGAGTAGCTCCCAGCAGTCTGGGGCCAAGGCTTGCCCGGCAAGTCCAGCCAGCGTTCGGTTGAGGCGTCCGGCATCCGGGTTACGAGTGCAGAGGATGACGCTGAGCGTGATCATGGGGAAAAACCTGCGGAAGAGACCGACCAAGGTGGTGCGTCATGGGAGAGAAGGAGCGTGGCGGTGGTGCGCCAATGGCGACGACGGAGGAAGTCGGTCGGACGCAAGCGACGAAGTTCGTTGTCGTAGATAAATGGATAGGCGCGCAGGAGAGGATAAAAGCGAATGATGCGGATCAGCAGTCGAAGCTCTCCCTGTAGTTTGCTTAAGAAGCCTCTCCCGAGGTAAGGTTTAAGAAAGAAGTGCTGATGCAGGGATAGAAATACGGTTGCTCGGCTCCGGAGCAGCAAAGGTGTCATTGACGGAAGCACGTCAAATTCGCCTCCTTCAATATCGATTTTAGCAAAGCAGTGAGGGAGGACCGGCCAGTCGGCCTCAAACGAGTCGAGGCGGCGGGCAGGAGTAGTCCAGCCGCCCTCCCGGTCGGCGAAGAGAACGCTGGACATGGAATCGCCGGGCTGGGTGTCGCTGCCCATGCGCACGACGCCGTTCCGTTTCGCAACGGCGCAACGATGTGATTGAATCGGGTTGGGCAGGGGGTTGGCGGCCAGATTTGCCGCGAGTTCGGTGTAGGCGACGGGATCGGGCTCAAAGCCCACGGCATGGCCGGCACGGGGGGCGGCGAAGAGGAGTGTCGGTCCGATCCAGGCACCGATATCGAGATAGAGTGTGTCAAGTCCGACGTAGTGATCGAGGATTGAAAGGGTGTCCGGCTCCCACCGGCCTGACTCGAAGTCATCCCAAAAGGAGTCGTGGCCCGGAGTGATTCGGATGGATCGGCCAAGGCGGCGGATAAGTCGGGGTGAAGCAAAATTCATAATAGAGGTGGCGGTGGGAGTCCTGCGCAGACGGTGGCTAAACAAGCGTCAAATCGCTCGGGAAGCACGCAAAAGCCTTCCAGGTAGGTTCGTCGAACTTGGTTGGCGGGGGCTGGGCCGAAGAGATGAACTTCCCGTCCCGCGGAGGCGGCCAGGGTGAGTTGATAAGGCAGGGTGGGGGCTTGTTCGGGGTAGATCACCCGCACGCGGGCAGTAGCGGGGGCAAAGGCCAGACTGGAGAGGTTGGCGCCGTCGATTCCGGCGATCACGGCGGCGTTGGCGCAGGCCTGGAGGGCGGAGCGGCCTGCGGCGGGGTCGATGATCTCGAAGCCGTGTTGGCGCAAGACGGTTAGCGCCTCGACTTCGTTGAGGAAGTTTCGTGCGCACCCAGCTCGAGCCAGGTAGACGCGACGGGTAAAGGGCGGGGTTTGCCGCCAACGCTCCCCGAGGGTTTCCAGGAATCTTGCATCGCGGGGGGCGATGGTGCCGACCGCGCCCGGGTAGGTGGTGGCGATCAACTGGTCGCAGAGGTAATCCCAGCCCGGGCGGTGGTTGAGCAGTTTGGCGCGGGCGATGCCGAGATCGTCACAAAGGTCATCCACGGTAGCGCTGGGCAGGCGGGGGCAGAAGATCCAGTCGGCTTTGGTGAAGTCTATCCCGGCCAGTTGCAGCAATCTCAGACGCGGCAGGCAGTCATGGATAAAGTGCCCGTAGCCTCCGGCGGCGAAGTCGCTCGCGATGGAAACGGTGAGGCCGGGCAGGTGCTGGGCGGGGGGTGTCTTGCGCAGTTGATAGGCGCTGTGGTCGCGATCAGGGCGTGGGCGGAGGCGACTCCAGAAACCCGCGTCGAAAACCAATTCGTTATTTTGGGTAATGATGTGGCCGTCGGCGTCGCGCAGGCGGGCGTGGCGCAAGGCGAAAACATGGTTCACGGGAGCTTCGGAGCTGAGCGCGCCGAGACCGTCGTCCAGCACGTCGCCATGCAGGGTGAGTTTGAGCCGAGGGATGGGTTCGGCCGCTTCGGTCGCGAGAATGGAGCCGGCGGCGAGGTCGGTCGCCGAGAGGTAGCGGCGCGGCGGGGCGAACGCGCGCACGCGGCGCGGGACCAGGCGGGCGAGCTGCGGCGGGAGGTAGCGGCCGCGGAAAAGGGCGCGGAGGGGGTTCAGCATCAGCGTGAAATTCCGTATTGGGTGGCTAGGCGGATAAACGGTGCCTCCAGGTATTTCCAGCTCAACGGGGCGAGGAGCAGCAGGATGCCGGTCGCCAAGGGGAACAGGGCGAAGCGCAGGCCGTCGACGGGCAGGTCCGGGACGAGTTTGTAGCCGTGGCCGACGAGGCGCGCGGTCAGATCCTGAAACATGTAGATAAAATAGGAATAGGTGCCGAAACGCACCAGCCAGGGTCGGGTGAGCAGGCGACGCGGAAGCGAGTCGGGGCGGCCGGCGAGCAACAAGATCGAAAGCATGAAAAAGCCGGCGATTATAGTGTAGCCGAAACCTGCTAGCAGAATGTCGTGCGGGCCGACGTTTTTGGCGGTAAGTGCCAGCATGCCTCCGCCGCAAAGAATCCATCCGGAAAGTAGCGCCGGTCGGCGAGTTTCCAGCCATGGGGAGGGCTTGCCATTCGCCAGCCAGCCGGCGGCCAGAATGCCGAGACCGAAGGAGTCGGCGCGGCAAAAGGGTAGAAAGTGGGTGGCGAAGCCAGCCTCGGGAGCCAAGGCCAAGAGGAGCAGGCGGGAGCCCAATCCGAGGGTGACGAGAAACACTCCCACGCGCACTGGACTGCGCAGCAGCAGAAAAAGCAGAGGGGCGGCGAGGTAGAACTGCATTTCCACGCCGAGCGACCAGAGGTGGGCTAGGGGCGACCCGCTGCCCCATTCGAGATTATAGGCGAGCGGCCAGTTCGAGACGAAGGCAACATACGTCCACCAAGGGTAGTTTCGCTCCACGTCCGCCAAGGTGAAATTATCGTGGTAGCCCAGACTGAGGCCGACGTAGGTGAGGCCGATGCAGACCGCCGCGAGCGGTAAAATACGGGCGGCGCGGCGTAGATAAAAATCCTTGTCCGGACGGCCCGCGCCCCAGGTGCGGACCAAAATCCCGCCCACAAAGAATCCCGAGAGGACAAAGAACAGGTCGATGCCGGTGAAGGTGAGATGGATGGCGCGGCGTGCGTAAGCCACCGGCGTCGCGTACTCTCCGGGCAGGGGAGACGGGAAGTAGTGGGCAACTAAAATGAAAATAACGGCGATGCCTCTCAAGCCGTCCAGCCAGGCCAATCTGGTTTGAGGCTTTGACGCTGAAGTGTGAACGGCACCCATCATATCGCTTCGGGCGGGTTAAGGTAAGACCCGAGTTTATTGTAAAGATTCAGACTGGAGCGAGCCAATGCTGAGCTGGAGAAACGCTCGTGGTAGGTGGCGAGAGCGTTCGCACCCAGGATAGCGCACTGAGCGGGGTTGGAGAGTGCTTGATGAATAGCGTCAGCGAGTGCGGCGGGCGATGCGGGAGGCACGAGCAGGCCGTCGTGTCCGCTCGTTATCACGTCGGGCACGCCGCCTACGGCGCAACCGATCGGAACGATACCGCGCGACATCGCCTCGACATAGATTAGCCCAAAGGATTCGTAGCGTGAAGGGGCGACAAGCAGGGTGGTTTCATCCCATAGGGCGTTGAGTGCTTGATTATCGAGACGACCGTGAGCGCGCACGCGCTCACGAGCTTCGGTGTGCAAGTGGGCGAGCGGCGCGGCCCAGTCGTGGTTTTCTCCAATCTCGCCGACGAGCGAAACTTCAAGGTCGGGGTGACGGAGGAGTAGCTCGGGCAATGCTTCGAGCAGGGTGTCGATGCCCTTGCGTCGTTCGAAACGGCCGAGGAAGAGCAACCGTTTGAATCTAGGTGCGGTTAAAGGCCCGGATTCCGGTGCGGGCAGGCCGTGCGGGATCAGGGCGAAACATCGAGGATCCAAGCCAGTGTCAGCGCACACCTGATCGCGGTGGCGGGCGCTGTGGGTGAGCAGAGCCGGGCTAAGCGCTAGGTGCAGGGTTTCCAGGGAGGCCCCAAGGCGCAGCCAACGCGAGCTGATGGCGCGTTCTTCATACATACGGGCCATGGTAGTCGAGACGCGGACCAAGGTCGTCCAACCCAAGGCGTTGAAAGCCAGGGCGGGAACGCAGGTCGAGTGGGTTTCCACCACGGTGTTGGTTTGGTGTACGCGCAGGCGCAGCAATTCTCGCACGGCGAGACCGGCGGACCAGAGGTCGCGCAGAAGCCAAAGCAGGGGCCAGCGCGCGGGGGAAGGACTCAGCCAAGCGGGTAGTTGACAATCAACGACGGTGTAACTCCAGCGGGGGCCGAGTTTGGCCAGGGCCGCGCGCTGGGCGAAGGGGTTTTCCGCCACCAGCAGCACGACGTGGACGCAGGCGCCGGCCTCGGCCAGGGCATCGGCCAGGACGAGGAAATGGCGGCCTATGCCGCTATCAGGCTGCGCCGGAGTGGCCAAGTAACGGGTCAAGAGCACGACGCGAGGCGGAGGAGCGAGCGGCGTCATGGGGCGAGGGCGGCGGCGCGGGCGGAGAGTTCGCGCAGCCGGGTTTCGTGGGCGACGCCGGGCAGATGGAGCACAAAATCCCCGGGCCGATAGGCACCTTCGGGGTCGCAGGCGGTGAGTGCGGGCAAGTATGAATTGAGCCGGTTTTGCCGGACCACGCGGACTTGGCTACGGTGGTGTTTTTTGCGGAGCAACAGGTCGATGGCGCGATTTTCCCAGAGCCGATCGGTATGCAGATCATACTCGCTGCGATATTCGTCCGTGGCGGGGAAGTCCCAGGCAGTTTCCAGAAAGGCGAGCGTCCAGGGGCAGCGGCGCAGCAGGAAACTGCCGGAGTTGTAGCCGACTTGATCGCGGGTGATGACGATGCCGGCACGCGTGCGCAGCAAGGGGGCGAGGCTGAGCGCGGGGTTGGTGATCAGGCTGTCGGGGTCGGACCAGAAGACCCAAGCGTGGGAGCTCAAGGCTTCCTGGATGAAGCGGAGTTTACTCCAGGCGACCGGGCGCGCCGGGTCGAAACCGGAAGTGCGGGGAATCCAGTGGTAACCCCAGCGCGAGCAGTAGGCGGCCTTGTTGGGCGAGGTGATGGCGGCGAGGTCGGCCTGGCGCGCGTCCCACATGGAGACCACGGCCACTTGCTCAGGCTTAACGGCGGGAGCGAAAAGACCGGCGGCCCTAAGCAGGCGCTCACGCGGATAATAGTAGAGGTCGAGCATCCGGTCCTGGCCAAGTCGGGTGCGAAGAAGGTGCTTCAGCCGGTTCAGCATGCGCGTCCTAGCTGGTGCGTCGGCGCAGCCACAGGTTGGAGTCGGGTAAGACGACTTCAGGCCGGTATGGTTCGCCGTGGACGTTGAGCAGTTCATAGCCCTCCGACTGTAACCAGGCGAGTTCGAGGGCCAGTTGGTCCACGGTGTCATTTTCGCATATCCCGGGCAGGTATTCGACGATCAGGTTACGCGGGCGGATCGGGGTGGAGGCAAAGAGTGAGCGCAGGATGCGGAACTCCTGACCCTCCACGTCGAGTTTAACGAGATCGAGGCAAGCCTCGGGTATGAGAGGAACGAGTTCGGCGGCGGGACGAACCGCGACATGCAGGGCGATTTCGCGCTGGTCTGAAGCTAGGTTGCGTGGGTTGCCTAGACGGCTGCCGCCAGTGTTGTTGAAGTGGGGCGCGATCATGCGCAGCAGACCGCCTTGATCGGAAAAGGCGGCGCAGCAGAGTTCGATGTTTTGCAGGCCGCTCAGGTGTGCGTTACGCAGCAGGGCGTGGGCGTTTGGGATGGTGGGTTCGATCGCAAAAACACGTCCGTCGCGAGGCAGGAGGGCGCGGGCGGCACGCAGAGTGTAGAGCCCCATGTGAGCGCCGAAATCGGTAAAACCACGCGCATCAAGGAGCAAAGAATCGAACCGCTCCAGGGTTGGTAGTTCGTAGCCGCCATGAAACAGGATTTCCCTTTGCACGTAGTCATTGGGATCGAGAGCCATGACTACGCCGGGGCTAATTTCAGAATGAATACTGGGACGAGCTAGAAGCGCGGTTAAGGTATTCAGGATGCGCAGTCGGCCTGGGTGTTCTGCGCGACGATAATAGCGAGAGAGCAAGCCATGGCCGAAAGGGAGCGACGAGTGGGCAGGTGTTTGGTTGGTGCTCATGACTTAGTTTTTCACCGGGTATAAGGGCAATGTTACCGCGCCCACGTTCCAGTCGGCCTGAAGCACGCGATCAACTCCGTCCGGGGTTGCTCGGGTTACTTCGATCGCGGCGGGATGATCCAGGATGAGGTGGTGTTCCACGCCGACTTCAAACAGCTGCAGGCGTATGAAGTAACCGCCGTTGGCGAGCTGTGAGGCATCTAGAAGCCAGCGCGATCGGGTGTCGCCGGGAGTGAGGACCAAGGCTTGGTCGAAGCGGAGTGAGCCGGCGTCGGCGAAGGCGACCGGCGTGCCTATGCTGGATTTCACAATGACTTCCAGCGCCAAACGACCGGGGAGCTTGGCGCGAAGGGTGAGGTCGAGGGCGATGGCTGGAAAGGCCCCTGCTTGGGTGAAGCCTATATGATCCACGCGCAGGGCGTAGGTTTCGCCGTGGAATTGGTCGTTCGCGTCGGGTTGCGCGTCGGCTAAATAGGCTTGTAGGGCAACGGCGACGGGGGCGTCGTAAAATAGGGTGCCTCCGCGCAGGAAAATGGCGCGCTGGCAGAGGCTTTGCACCGCCGCCATATTGTGACTCACGAAAAGCACGGTGCGGCCTTGGTTTCGGGCGACGTCCTCGATTTTGCCGAGGCATTTTTTTTGGAACTGGGCGTCGCCGACCGCGAGGACCTCGTCCACGATCAGGATCTCCGGCTCCAAGTGCGCGGCGACGGCGAAGGCCAGGCGCACATACATGCCGCTGCTGTAGCGCTTCACCGGCGTATCGAGGAAACGCTCCACTTCGGCGAAGGCCACGATTTCGTCGAACTTGGCGCGGATCTCGGCCCGCTGCATGCCGAGGATGGCTCCGTTGAGGTAGATGTTTTCCCGACCGCTCAGGTCGGGGTGGAAACCGGTACCGACTTCGAGCAGGCTCGCCACCCGGCCGCGCAGGGTGATCTGGCCGGCGGTTGGTTCGGTGATGCGGGAGAGGATTTTTAACAGGGTGCTTTTGCCCGCGCCGTTGCGCCCGATGATACCCACCACTTCTCCGGGTTGAATGGAGAAAGAAACATCGCGCAGGGCCCAGAATTCTTCGCGCTCAAAACCGGTCCCCCAGCGCAGGCGGCGCCAGAGTTTGCGTGCGCTGTGGTGAAGGGTGTCGCGCAGGCTGTCGTGGCGTGATTCACGCTCGATAACGTAGCGTTTGGAGAGGCCACTGACTTCGATTGCGGGTAAAGGCATGGTGTCGCAGTTCAGATGATGTCGGCGAAGCTGCGTTCGGTGCGGC
Organism: Verrucomicrobiota bacterium; assembly: GCA_947471035.1. GTDB lineage: Bacteria > Verrucomicrobiota > Verrucomicrobiia > Opitutales > Opitutaceae > IMCC26134_A. The sequence goes on along the minus strand of CANIWJ010000022.1, from coordinate 15,415 downwards.
GGAAATACCACACGCCCGAGATAAGCAGCAGGACGGCGGTGATGATCGAGATGGCGAGACCTGGCAGGTATATTTCGGTGCGGCCACCGAGCAGGCACCAGCGCATGCCGTCCACCACGGCGGAGAGGGGGTTTAACGCGAGCAAGTCGCGCCAGTTGGGCAGGAAATCGGTGCGGTAACCGACGGGGGTAACAAACATGCCGATTTGCAGAATGAAGGGGGTGATGAAGCGGAAGTCGCGGAATTTGACCGTGAGCGCGGTGATCCAGAGCCCGGCCCCGAGGGCGATGACTAGGGTAAGCAGAATAAAAGCTGGCAGCAGCAGAAGTTGCCAGCCGGGCCAGAGGCCGAATAACGCGATGACGGGCAACGCGAGGGCGAGCATGACGCCAAAGTCGAGCAGGGCGACGGCGAGGGCCGAGACGGGCACGATGAGGCGGGGGAAGTAGACTTTGCTGATGAGGTGGGAGTTGCCGACCAGGCTGCTGCCGGCGCCGTTGAAGGCTCCGGTGAAAAGTTGCCATGGCAGGAGGCCGCAGAGGACGAGCAGTGGGTAGGGCACGCCGCCGTCGGGCATTTTGGCGAGTTTGCCGAAAACAAAGGTGAGCAGGATGGTTTGCACGGCGGGCTGGACCACGGCCCAAGCGACCCCGAGCACGGCTTGTTTGTAGCGAACCTTGATATCGCGCCAGGCGAGGAAGCCCGCCAGTTCGCGGTAGCGCCAGAGGTCTCGCCAGTAGTGGGCCGAGGCGCGGCCGGCGCATAGCACGAGAGCAGGGGGCTCGATAGTCGTGAACGGGGTGGCGGTGGCGGGGGAATCCATGCGGGGCTATTGCAAGGGTTAGTTAGGAACGCTCGGTGGATGTCTTCACGCTCTATTTACGAATAAATGGGGCGGATTATGCGTAGTGGGTTTTAGGAGAGTTAATACCAGGCGGTGGCTAGGGCGGTGACGAGGTGGTCGTAACTGTAGGGGCGGGCAAGTTTGCGGAGGTCGCCCGGATCCCAGCACCGGATAAGGCAATCGGTTAGGGCGGCGGCGAGGGCGGCGGGGTCGTCGGGCGCGGCCAGGGTGCCGGCCTCGGCAGTGATGAGCTCGGGCACGGCTCCAGCGCGCACACCGACGCAGGGGCGCCCGGCGGCAAGGGCTTCAAGGTAAACCAAGCCGAAGCCTTCGCCGGAGCTAGGGAGGGCGAAGCAGGTGCAGTCAGCGAAGGCGCGGCTGAGATCGGGGTCCGAGAGGCGGCCGGAAAACTCCACCCGATCAGCGACATGAAGGTCGATGGCCAGCTGTTGCAGGCGGGCAAGATCGTCGCCCTCACCCACGAAACGCAGTCTAGGTAGCAAGGCGGGCCGGTGATAAAACGCCGCGTGGGGCAGGAGGGCGAAGGCGCGCAGGAGCAGGTCGTAGCCTTTGTAGGCATCGGCGGCGCTGAGGCGGCCGACGCACAGAACGGTGGGGGGGTGGTCGAGCGGTGGAGGCGAGGGCTTTGGGCGGGAGAGCAGGGCGGGGTCGAGGGCGTTGGGCACCACGCGCAGACGGGCCTTGAGTTCGGGGTGATTGGTTGCGAGGCGGTCGCGGGTGTAATGCGAAACGCAAAAAATCCGGTCGCAGCGGCGAAGGGCCAGGCGGCGGAGCAAGGAGGCGGGCTGCCAGACTTCGATGCCGTGCGCCACGAGGGCTAGGCGGGTGGAACGACCAGCGGCAAAAGCGGCCACGGGGAGTTGTCCGATGTGTCCGCAAACGATGCGGTTGGCTTGGGCGCAGGCACTCAAAGCAGCGTGTATAAAGCTGGTTTTGGAGCGGGAGTGGGCGCGGGCTTTGAGTGGTTTGCCTTTAATAATGCCTGTGGTGGCGGCGGGATAGGACGCCAAATGGTCCGTGGAGTCGTTGAGCGATTCCAGCGTCAAGGTGCCATGGGTGGGGTCCTCGGCCATGGCATCGAGGTAGAGCCGCAAAATACGCTGCACGCCGCCGGTGCCGGTAAAATCGGGGGCGAGCAGCACGGCTTTCATAGGGCGGGAGCGGGGGGAGCGGGAGCTAGTAAGCGGGGGGAGCTGGTAAGCTAGTAAAGGGGATAAGCTAATGGGCTAGTGTGTCGGAGAGCGGTTGGCGAGGTGGATGAGCACGGCGAGGGACCAGACGCGGGACCAGGCGCGGTCGTCCGAGCCGTCGCGGTAAGCGCGCCAGAGTTTGCCGGCGGCGTAAGGGTCGAAAAGTCCGCAGCGGCCGACTGATGCGGAGCTGAGCGTATCTTCCATAAACGGGCGAAGGGGACCACGCAGCCAGCGGGCGAAGGGCAGGGTAAAGCCGCGTTTTTGGCGGGTCAGCAGGGCAGGGGGTAGCAGGTCGGCGCAGGCGGCGGAGAGGACGGATTTGGGCGCGGCACCGGAGGGGTGGAGCAGGGCGGGGTCTTGCGCCCAGGCCCAGTCGACTAAGGGCAAGTCGAGGAAGGGCACGCGCAACTCCAGGGAGTGACGCATGCTGAATTCGTCGGCATCTCGCAGGAGCACGTCGGTCATGTAGCCACGGGTTTCGGCAAGGCTGGCGAGCAGGGCCAGGGGAAGTGGTGCCTCGGTGGGGCGGTTGGCGAGCGCGGCTTCCCAAGCGGCGCGGATTTCAGGGACGGCGGGATGGAGGAGTTGGGAACCGGGCGAAAAGTAACCTAATAGGTTACTCGAGGCTTGGGAGGAGGACGGAGGGGCGAGCAGGCGGGAGATTTCGCTGGTGGAGAAAACCTGGCGTTGGGTCAGGGCCACGTCGGTGAGGTCGTTGCCGAGGCGCAGAGTGTCGGCGAGTTTGCGGGCGGCGGTGCCTCGCGCGTCTAACAAGCCGAGAAGGGTGCGTTGCAGCGGGGCGGGTATGAGGGCCCAGCGCGGAAGCCAGCGGGCGAGCTTGGGCAGGCGGCGGAACGCGGGGTAGCCGCCGAAGAGTTCATCGGCCCCGAGTCCGGAGAGAGCCACGGTGAGGCCACCGGCGCGGGCGAAACGGGCGGCGTAGTAGGTGTTGAGGCCGTCGCCGGTGGGTTGGTCGAGGGTGGCGAGAATGTTGTCCAAATCTCCGGCTACGGCGGCACCGGTGAGGATGTGGGTGTGGTGCGCGACGCCGAGGTGGCGGGCGGTGGCGGCGGCTTCGGTGGTTTCGGAGAAGGCGTTTTCCTCAAAGCCGATGGAAAATGTCTGCACGCGGTCGGGGCCGACTTGGCGGGCCATGAGCGCAGTGACGATGGCGGAGTCGAGTCCGCCGGAGAGGAAGGTGCCCACCGGAACATCGGCGGCAATGTGGGCCTGGATGGAATCTTCTAGGCGGGCACGCAACTGGGTCTGAAGTTCAGTGGTGGAAGCGGCCGGAGGCGGCAGGCCGGGGCGTTGGTGGGCGGTGGCGAGGCAGGCGGCGGGCGTCCACCAGGCGGAGACTTCGCTGCGTCCGTCGTGCCAACGGAGTTGTTCGCCGGGGCGCAAGGAACGCACGCCCGCATGCAAGGTGCGGGGGGCGGGCACGGATTGCCAGCGGAGGAATTCGGCGGCGGCGGCGGGATCGAGCTCGCCCGGCACATGGCGAGAAGCGAGCAGGGCGCGCGATTCGGAGGCGAAGAGGAGTGGGCCGACCGGGTCGATGTGGTAGAGCAGGGGTTTGATGCCGAGGGCATCACGGACAAGGAGGAGGGTTTTTTCGCGGGCATCCCACCAAGCGAAGGCGAACATGCCGCGCAGGCTGGGGAGCGCGACGACACCGTCGAGCGCGAGGGCGGCGAGCAGGACTTCGGTGTCGCACTCGGTGCGAAAAGCCCAGCCGCGCTGGGCGTAGGCGGCGCGCAAGGGACGGAAATTATAGATGGCGCCATTGAAGACGAGATGGTGACGGCCATCGGGTGAGATCATGGGCTGGTGGCCGTTGGCGGGGTCGAAAACCGCGAGGCGGCGCATGCCGAGGGTGGCAGGGCCCTGGGTAACGCTGCCTTCGTCGTCCGGCCCGCGTTGGCGCTGGGCGTCGAGCATGCGCGCGAGTGCGGCCTCACGGGTGGAGGCGGGGTGACGAAGGGAAATAAAACCGGCGATTCCGCACATAAGAGCGAAGGAGCTAGTAAGCTGGCAGAGCTAGTAAGCTAGTAGAGCAGGTAAGTTAGGAGACGGAAGGTGCAGCTAGAATCGGATGGCTGCCGCGATTTCGGCGGATTTTTCCGGGGAAACCAGGGCGGAGACCAAGGCGAGGCCGAAGTCGATGGCGGTGCCCGCGCCGCGCGAGGTGAGCAGGCGGCCGTCGAGCACGGTGCGTTGGTCGGCGAGGATGTCGGGGAGTTCTCCGGCTACACTGGGGTGGGCGGTGTAGCGGCGTCCGGCGAGCAGGCCGGCGTCGTGCAACACGGCGGGGGCGGCGCAAATGGCGGCGAGCAAGGCGCCCGCGGCGTGGTGGCGGGCGACGAGTTCGCGCACGACGGGCGAGGCGCGGAGCAGGGACACGCCGGGTCCTCCGGGCAGGAGCAGACAATCGAAAGGCGCGGCTTCGGCAGGGAGGGAAGCGAGAGGGAGATCGGCGTGGAGGGTGATGGCGTTGCGACCGGTGACGTGGATGCCGGGGCCGAGAGCGGCGATAGTTACCTGGCAACCGGCACGGCGAAGGAGGTCGATGGGCGCGACGGCTTCGAGTTCTTCAAATCCCTCAGGCAAGATGACTAGGACCGTGGGCATGGTGGCGGGAGAGAAACTCAAGCCAGGGACGTAGTCGAGCCCGGGGCGGCGCGGGCTCGACTCGGCGGCACGAGGGCGTGAGACACGGGCCATGCATACAGTGGAAACGGCGAAACGTCATTTGGTGGTTTTCGGCGCGGGCTACGTCGGCGGCGCGCTGGCGCGGCGGGCGTTGGCGGAGGGCTGGCGGGTGACGGCGTTGACCCGTAATCCTTCGACGGCGGAAGAACTTCGGACGGCGGGGTGTGCGGTGGTGATCGCCGAGTTGGCTTCAGGCGATTGGTGGGACGCACCGGAGTTGCGCGGCGGGGCGGATCGGGTGGCGGTTACGGTGGCCAGTGGCGGCGGCGGCGCGGCGGGGTATAGGCGGAGCTACGTGGAAGGGCTCGCCAGCGTGGTCGCTTGGGGCGCGCGAATGAAGGAACGGAGCGCAGAGAACGGAGAGCGCGGAATTTGCGGGCATTTGATCTATACGAGCAGCACCTCGGTGTATCCACAGGATGGCGGGGTGCGGGTGACGGAGGCGGACGCGGTAGGCGGAGAGGCGGAGACGAGTCAGGCCTTGATTGAGGCGGAGCGCATCGCCGCCACTTGGCCAGGACGGGCGGCGACGGTGTTGCGCTTGGCCGGAATTTACGGGCCGGAGCGCACGTATTTGCTGGAGCAGGTGAGGAGCGGCGAGGTGGCAGGGCGGGCGGATTTTCACCTAAACCTGATCCATCGGGAGGATATTTTAAGTGGTATGGACGCCGTCTGGGCGGACACTGAACGGCGGGGCGCGGAAGTGTTTAACCTGGCGGATGAGGGCGCGGCGACCAAGGGCGAAGTGGTGGCGTGGCTGGCGGCCCGGCTTGGCGTGGTTGCACCGCGTTTTACTGGTGCTCCGGCGGGCGGGCGGCGGGCGGTGACGCCGGATCGGATCATCGACTCCGGGCTGGCGCGGGCGGTTTTGGGGTGGCGACCGGCTTATTCGACCTACCGGGAAGGCTACGCGGAGATTTTGAAGACGACGATCCAGGCTTAAACCCGAAACCCGACTTTGATCGTGGCGGTCTGGCGCAATCTACTGGGCATCTGCGTGTTCGCTCACCACCTCAATGCACTTGCCAGTGCACCTCGGGGATTCGTTCACACCCAACTGCTCCAGCATCTTGCGCCAGCTCACTCACTTCAAAATCGGTTTTCGGGTTGAAAGCGCGGCGCGCTTGCGTGGCACTCGCGGGCTGTTCGTTTCCTTTTAATTAACCCTCAAACCCAAGCATCACCATGGCCGGCGTCGGTAAACTCCTTAAACAAGCTCAGAAAATGCAGCGCTCCATCGAGGGCCTCCAAAGCCAGCTCGCGGCCAAGGAGCTCGATTTCTCGCGCGGCGGCGGCGCGGTGCAGGTCAAAGTCAACGGCGCCGGACAATTCCTCGCGTTGAAGCTGGATGCGGAATTCTTGAAGGAAGACGCCGCGACGGTAGCGGCCGAAATTCTGGCCGTTGTGCAAGAAGCCGCTGCAGCGGCCAAGAAGTGCAACGAGGACGAGATGGCGAAGGTGACCTCGGCCTTCCAGATGCCGGGCATGTTCTAAGGCGGTCGCGCATCGTGACGCCCGCCTTTGAGAAACTCCAGCAGGCGCTGAAGAGCCTGCCGGGCGTCGGCTACCGTTCGGCCGAGCGTATGGCGCTGCATCTGCTGGTGGAGAAGCCGGAGCGGCGGGTCGCCTTGGTGGCGGCGCTGGAGGCGGCGGCGCGCGCGGTGCACCGGTGCGTGCGGTGCGGAAATCTGGCCGAGGGTGAGCAGTGCGCGGTGTGCGCCGACGCGCGGCGCGACGAGGCGGTGGTGTGCGTGGTGGAACATGTGCCCGACCTGGTGGCGATGGAGCGCTCGGGGGCGTATCGCGGGGTCTATCACGTTCTCTATGGCCGGCTTTCGCCGATCAACGGCGTGGGGCCGGGCGAGCTGAATTGGGAGGCGTTGCGGACGCGTCTGGAATCGGGCGCGGTGCGTGAACTGATTCTGGCACTGGGCAACGATGTGGAGGGCGAGGCGACTTGCCACTTTATCACCCAGCATCTGGGGACGGTTCGCGATGTAGCGGTGAAGGTATCGCGCATCGGCTTTGGGCTGCCGAGCGGCGGCGGGGTTTTGTATGCGGATGCGGTTACGCTGAAGAGTGCGCTGGATGGACGTCGTGACTACGTGTGAACAGGCGCTTTGGCGCAGGGATTGCCTCTGGCTATCGGGTGGGGAGGATGCGGTGAAGTTATGGTGAACATCGTTCAATTTTGGCGGGCTGGTTCGCGGGCGAAACGATGCAACGGGCTGGCCAGTGTGCTTGCGGCGGGCGGTTTGCTGGGGTGGGCGGTTTGCTTGTGGCCCGCATGGAGGGAAAATCCGGATTTGTCGCACGGGTTTCTGGCGCTGCCGGTCTTGGCGATGCTCTGGAAACGGGCGCGGGAGGACGTGAAATCAGGACGGGCACAGCAGCAGGAGCATTTGAGCGCAGGATTGGTCGGGCTGGGCGTGGGACTGGGTTTGATGGGGCTGGCGGTGGCGACTATGTTTACGACGGTGTATGCGGTGGCCCTGGGCTGGGGAGCCACGCCGACACTCTTTTTCTTGAGCGTGGCGGCGGCGAGCGCGCTGGGGATGGCCTTGGTCTTGGCGGCGGGTCGCAGTGTACGTTGGGTGAGGCCGGGCTGGCCGTTGATGGTGATGGTTCTGGTGGTGGTGTTGAGTTCGCCGTTGCCGCCGGGCACCTATGCACGGCTGACGTCGGGCTTGCAGGAGATGGTTACGATCGGAGTGGTGGATACGTTGCGGCTTTTTGGAGTGCCCGCCTTGCGTGCGGGAAACGTAATCCAGCTCGGTTCGACGGCGGTGGGGGTGGAGGAGGCATGTAGTGGTGTACGCAGTCTGTTGTCGTGCGTGCTGGGCGGGCTGGTGTTGTCTGCCCTGTGGCTGGATTCGCCATGGCGTAAGTTCTGGCTGGCATTTTTGGCTGTACCGCTGGCTCTGGCGGCAAATTTCGGGCGTTCGCTAACGCTTACCTTGCTGGCCGGAAACAGGGTGAATATCGAAGGGGCATGGCACGATGGGCTCGGCTACGGGGTGTTGGTACTGACAATGGGTTTGCTGGCGGGACTGGCGGGACTGCTGGAGGAGAAACCGCTGAGCGTGGCGGTAAAATCCCGCGATCCGGGCGAGAAACTCATGGAGTCAGAACTAGCCAACTGGAGCGGGGTATTGGCGGTGATGGCCTTGGTGTTGGCAACGGGGTGGTTTTGTTTTATGGGGGTGCGGACACAGTCGAGCGGCGGGGTGACGGTGGCCGCGCCTGATTTGGAGCGTTTGGTGCCGGCGGTGGCTCCGGGGGGATGGCGGGTGCAGACGCGGCGGGATTTGGTACGCTTTGCGGGGATTTTGCAGACGGAGCACCTGTTGGAGCGTACGTATTCGAGAGTCATGGACACAGGCGAGAGCTGGCAGGTGACGGTTTATGTGGCGTGGTGGCCGGCGGGCGGGGCATCGGTAAGCACGGTGGCGGCGCATACTCCGGAGGCGTGCTGGCCGGGCGCGGGTTGGCAGGCGGTGCCGGGCGCGGAGCAGAGAGGAGAGTTGGCGCTGGGCCAGGGGGTGCGGGTGGGGGAGGCGGAAAAACGGGCGTTTATCAGTCGGGATTACCCGCAGAACGTGTGGTTCTGGCATCTGGTGGACGGAAGACCGATGCGGGCATTTGATCCGCGTTCGTGGCGCGAGCAGTTGTCGGTTTTTTGGCAGCGCGGAGTGCGGCGGGAGGAGGCGCAGGCCTTTGTGCGTATATCGAGCAACGTGGAGTGGGAACGGTTGGCGACGGACCCGCTGCTGGCTGAGGTAATCACGGGGGTGGCCGAGCTGGGGTTGCCGGTGACGAAACGGTGAGTCGTGCGCGGAGGTGGAAACGTATGTTTTGCCGCTTAGAAAACAAATGGGTGTTGCGCGAGGCGGCCGCGAAGCTAGGTCTTGGCGGCAAGTTGAGTCGCGGGCATAGTATACCGGCTATTATGTGTGCTTCCCAAGCATGAGAAGAGGGTTCGACTCCCTCTGCCCGCACCAACTTTCCTAGAGGCAAAAGAAGAAAATCCTTCGCTCAAAAAGGAAATTACGACAGATTTACGACGTGAAGAAAACGAGTCCTGTCGTAAAAGTTACCCACGGTTCAGTTTCAGTCTCAATTTACACCGTGAAAGGTGGAGTAGGCGGAAAATATGTCAGCTACCGCATTGCTTGGTTTGAAGGTGGAGAAAAACGAACTGAATTCAAAAGGGATCGCGATGAGGCCCGTTTAAGAGCGGAAGAAATCGCGAAATTGATTAGCGAGGGCAGAAGCGAGCTTGCCGGAATAACGGTCCTTGAGCGTGAAATGATGCTTGACATTCAAAGACAAATTCTGCCCACAAAATTAACCCTTCAGCAGGTGGTTGCGCGGTTCATGGAAAACTGGGAACCCGATATTAAAGAAACTTCAGTTAAGGACGCATTCGTGAGATTCACTGAAGACAAGAAGCACGTCGGTGAATTCCACAAAAAGGACATTCGATTGCATGTGGGCGGACTATCCAAGAAATTCGGAAAAAGAATGATGTCGTCACTCAAACGAGATGAAGTGCTTAGTTATGTGGCAAAAGGATACAGTAACGGACGAACGAAAAATAACCGACTTAATAGCATCAAGGGGTTTTTTAATTGGGCTAAGCACAACCAATTCGTATCGGAGCGAAATCCTCATATTTTAGAAAAAGTTAAACCATACCCAGAAGAAACATCTGAGGGTTACGTTAATAAACTAATGCCATCATCCGATTTGATGAAAATATTAGTCAGTGCATGCGACCGCCCAGACAAAGACCAATTATTGATAGTTGCAGGACTGGAGGCATTCACTGGGATTCGCGTATCGGAACTTAAACGACTCACATGGGAAAACATTAAATACGACGACAAAGGCAATCTGCTTTCAATATATGTGCCACCAAGAAGCGCCAAAATGAAAAGACGGCGAGGTTTGCAGATAACGGACTCCCTTAAGAATTTATTCAAATGGATCAAACGAAAGAAAAACGGAAAACTCACCGAATATGAAGACGTCCAACGTATATTAACACGGATTGCAAAAAAAGAAGGCATCAAATGGCATACTAACACACTTCGCCATTCATTCATTACACATCAGTTAGAATTAACTGGCGACATTGGAAGGGTTTCATTGGGCGCTGGAAATTCCGCCGATACGATAGAAACTAACTACAAGGAACTTTCTAATCACCTTGAAGCTAAGGCATGGTTCGAGGTTGGAAGTAAACTAAGATTACGATCACTGTATCAGCAATTAAAAAACGAACCGATTGCTATACTTACCAAAGAAGAAAAAGATGCAATGCCGTTAGAAGATGCACCGGACTCCGTGGATGACGATGCGGAGAGGGTGAAAGAAAATAGCAAGAATTGAGTATTACAACCTATACATCCCTACAAAAATACTTCGTCTCACATCATACCACCCTCCAATCATCGCCCAATGGTGATTTCCGGCGTTATTTCGTCAATACCATGTTAGATATACTGGCAGGGAATAAATATCGCATTTACCGTGTCTTCGCAAAGGAAGAAAAACACTAACAATTTTTAACATTTCTTCATCAAACGGATAATTCGACGTTCAATTGCCGATGGCTTCGGGCAATGCTTCACTGAATTCAATTTGAGGGCAATTTCGATGTCCCTGATAGTAAAATTGATGCCTTGATCAGAATTTTCGTAAATGAATTTAGTAATTGCGTGATAAACAGATTCAAATCCACCCAGTTTATAGTCTTTATTTTCATGCGCCCAAACCCATTCGATTGAATTATGGGCAAATACAGAAAAGTTATTGATGTCGGACTTGAGCTTGCTTGTAATTTTCATGTCATGTATTATGTTGTCGGCTAGTATATAAGTTAAAGTTAATCGCCGCTATGATGTATTACTTATTTCCTGAAAAGTCCTAGATACCAATCCCGTGTGAGAACCCAAGTCTAAAAAATTGAGTGATCTAGCGGTTTACCCTATCCAGATGCGCCCCAAGTAATGGCACGCCAATCTCGGCGGAATTGGTGATAGTGTGGAAGTCTGGCGGCAATAGTCCAATGTCCGGTTTAGCATCAACGTAAACCTTAAAAGAGTTTTTCGGAGCAAACTCCAATAATCCAGCCGCTGGGTAAACTTGCAACGATGTCCCAACGACAATGAACGCATCTGCTGTCTTTGTAATGTTATGCGCTTCTTCCATTAGTGAGACATTTTCACCAAACCAAACGATATGAGGTCGTAGTTGACTACCATCGTATTTGCTTACGTCTCCATTTTTTATTTCTTGATAACCAATATCTTGTACTAAGTCACTGTTAATGGTGCTCCTAGCTTTGGTCAATTCACCGTGGAGATGGATAACGTTCTTAGAACCAGCTCGTTGATGCAGGTCGTCAACATTTTGGGTGATGACCGTAACATCATGCTTTACCTGCCACTCGGCAATAGCGATGTGCGCAGCGTTAGGGGCAACGGTTGCAAGTTGGGTGCGGCGAGCATTGTAGAAGTCCAATACTACCTGTGGGTTCTTCTTCCACCCTTCGGGACTAGCAACGTCTTCGATTCGATGACCTTCCCATAGTCCACCAGCGTCTCTAAACGTTTTAATTCCACTGGGTTGACTGACACCCGCTCCGGTTAAAACAACGATCTTCATGGTCAAGCAATAGCACTTCTAGCGAGGTCTGGAAATAAACTAATCTGTTTTTCTATAAAAATCCATCTGCGTTTTAATACCCCAAAATAAACCATCTGGAAAATAACATTTTCCGTAATTGTATTGAGTTATCAAAAAACTCTGCTATAGCTAAACCTCATTAGTAGCAGTCACGTTCTTTGACATATCACGCTTCTGGATTTGGTTCAGAATCTTTTTTATTCTTCTCCCTGCTTCGCTTCAAGGATTCACGCATCCAGAATTTCTTGAACTCAAGATCCGCGTCGAAATTAGTGTTTTCTGAAAAAATGTAGTCATCATAATTGTGAATGACCTGTTCAATTTTCTTAGAATCTTTTTTAATACTAGAGGTTTCTTGGAGCATGCGGTCGAGTTGTTGCAAGACTGCCAGTGGAGTAGGATCGGTATGATTTTTCATATTGGATAAATATCCAAATTATGTCGATTCCACTGAAAACATTCTACGATCTAGTAAGTTTTTTCACCGTTTCGTTTTTCATGCGATATTTATCTATACAGTATGATAGGTGAGGTTTGTTTGAAATACTGGAATGGATTGATCCCCATTCCAGTAATTCATTAAAAGAACAATCTTTGTTTGTCATACGCAACAAATCATCACTATGAAAAACAAAATTACTGTGCAGTGTCGGATTCGCTGCGTTCCAGATGGAATGCGCATTAAAAGAAATACATACCATTTCTATGTACCAGTTGGAGCGGTAGAAAGAGTGCTCAAAGACTTTACCAAGGATGGGGAAAGGTTTGCAGCATTGAGGGTATTATCAATAATCCAGATTCTTCAAATAAAGAATGGCGAGTTCGAGGATAATGAGTTTGTACCGATTTCGCGTGAAACCTTTAGATTAACGGCTGGAAGTAATTACAACAAGTTTTTGGATTACTTTATTCATGACAATCAACTAATTGAACCATTTCTTTCCGATAAAACCGGTAATTTTTCGTACTCTACCGGAGGTGAGTGCAAAGCGTTCTGTAAAAAGTATAGATTCACCAAAAAACACCAGTTCGAGGTAATTGTATGGGAGCAAAGTAAGTTAATTTCTGATGGGTTGATAGATGGCAACCTAGTCTTCACTCCAAAATCAAAACATGACGCTGAACTACTCTATTGTTTGAATTTTGAGCGAAAACTTTCTCTGGATGAATCGGCTATAGACGAAATAGATGATGAGTGGACGGGGTATTATTCGTATATGTGCGAGCGTATAAACAATGGTAATTTCATTCCGGCTACTCAGGATGAATCAACTCGGTTTTATTTTAACTCTGTAGTGCTCAAGAATCAGTTTAAGAAGTATTTACGTTACGATGGTAAGGATAATTTAGTTAACTTCGATATTACTTGTGCGTATCCTTCTTTTTTGATGGAAAAAATTTACAATAATCAAACAGGGGGGAGAGGGGGGGGAGGGGAGGAGGGAGGACATATGTGTCCTTCAAACAAATCAGACTTCTACTCAATAATTGGTGATGGTCTTAGTTTAAATCGAGATATTCTAAAGATCGAATTCGGTAAATATATAAACTTAAAAAAGTCTATAAAGATAAAACATCCATTCACTGCACTACTCCGCAAGAGAGGGTTTACTGAGATGGCCGATTTTATTTGTAAAAAAGAAGAAGTGTGGAGGGAATTGGAAGATGTAGAAACTGAGTTACTGTGTCGATTAATACGCGAGTGTATTACGCTGGGGATTCCACTTATTAGACAACACGATGGGTTTCTTTGCTTGAAGGAAAACATCGAACAATTGAATGCCATGATAGTTGTATTACTGAAAGACTATAAGTACATTAAATTTAAATCGAGTCCGCTGAGTGAAGAGGATAGCACAAGAAAAAGAACCACTATAATTGCGACTGAATACATGCCTCGTGCCAAAGGTCATGAACGTAAGATGCTGCTGGAGTTTACACTTTGGTTTTTGAAAAAGATAAGAAATGAAAAACGTCGAAATGGTGAAGACGTAAGTGACCACCAATGCGCAATATCGAGTGTTAATAAAAATATTGAGGTACTAGAATTGCAGATAAGAAAAGAGGAGTTGGATAATGCTACTCAGTATGATGATTTTTTCGTAATGGCATAAGGTATGGGATAAATGGCCCTTTGTGCATATAATGGGGGGAGTCCCCCCAATTGCAGACCGATAATCACCAACATGTCCCCACCTTTTAACCCAACTCACTAATGTAAATTGATAGCATTTGATGCGTGGATTCCTTAATGAGACCGTGATTTGGGTAAAAAATGACCACAAAAGCACTAGATAAGGGAACCCTTTTAAAAGTTGAAGAATTAAGGTATTGCTTGAAATCACTACGAATTTAAATTGACACGCAACAGGCGTATTGTTTTCCTTCAATACATGAAGGCCGTAATCTATTCTCGCTGTTCAACTCTAGAACAATCTGAAAATGTAAGTCATCATGTCCAGTTGCATAGAGCTAAAATTTTTTGTGAACTACATGGATATGAAATAATTGGATCATTTTCAGAAAGCATGAGCGGTGGAAAGATGTCGAATCGTCCACTGATTATGAATGCCCTTGATTTGACGTGTCGTGAACAAGCCGTGTTGGTTATATATTCCCTTTCACGGTTAAGCCGAAATATCCGCGACACTCTTCAGATTAGTGATCGGATCAACAAAGCCGGTGCCCACATTGCGTCCTTGACGGAAAAAATTGATACGAACAGCGCCGTGGGGCGTCTATTTTTTACCCTAATTATTTCTTTAGCTGAGTTTGAAAAATCACTTTTGTCGGAAAGAACGTGCGGGGCAATGACTTACATGAGAACAATGAATAAGAAAATATCTTCACGCATCCCGCTAGGTTACGATCTAGCACCTGACGGAGAGAGTCTTATTCCAAATCCAGAGGAGCAATTAACTATACGCCAGATACAAAACTGGAAATCCGAAGGTGCTAAGTTAAGTGCGATTGCAAATAAACTAGAATCGTCGGGAATGAAAACTAAGTACGGTGGCAAATGGTATCCAGCCACGGTAAAGTTTATCCTAGAGAGAGAAGCAAAACTTTTAGCAGCATGAGTAATCCAGAAAGTAAAGTTCTACCTGTTATCACTGAACAAGAAGTTGCTCAAAAGATTTTGCGCAGCCAATGGATTCAGATACGTGTAACACCGGAACGGAAAGACCGATTTAAAGCGGTGGCGGCATCACTGGGGATGAGTGTTTCGGAATACCTTCTCTCCGCTGGCGAACTCGTTGCCGATAAATTAAATGAACGGCCCACTGGAGGGGGGGACGGGGACACGGGTGACCTTGAAATTTGAGGTGGGTACCCACCTGCATTCTGCCCCCTCTCGAAGTTTTAGGTAGGGGGGTGGCGGAACCCCTTTTACTATCGAAGCCAATTTTTTTCTATAACCTATTGCTCTCTAAGTGATTTCAGGATAAACCGGAAATCGTTTATTTTTTATCACCATCATCTTCTTCATTCTCGAATTCATGGAGAAACTTTACGATTTCATTAATCGGAGATGGATCGAAATCCAATTGAACAACTGTGGAATTCTTTTCTAAAATTAGATTTTGCAATACCTTCTGTATTCTTTTATTAGAACCAAAGAATTCTACATCAAGTTCCCTTTTAGCTAAGTTAAAATTTTTCAACATACGCCAACAGTCCCCACGAAGTATGCGACGGTCGTGCGAATCATCATCATTTAACAAAATAAATTCTTCTATGTTTTCCTTAGATTTTTTAGAAAGCGTTCTTGTTTTATCTATTCGCAGCGGATCGTTTGCGCACCAGAGAGCAAACTGGCGACACATATAAACTCTGTCGCGGCGTGTCTCGTCATCAAAATCATTTACAAGATGTTGCGCAGCATACAAATATTCACTAGCAACAGGACGACTAAGGTAGGGCAAAAAGTCGTATTCATCTAATTCTTGGT
>CANIWJ010000021.1 GCA_947471035.1 Verrucomicrobiota bacterium | reverse complement strand
GGCCTAGGCGGCCGAGGCGGAGGTGGGCCAGAGGCCCATGCCGCCTCGGACAACGCAGGCCCAACCCGTTTTCCCGCTCAACCCTCCGGGCGAGGGCGAAATTTGCCGTCGGCGGCGTTGCCCGACCGGGCACGGGCCTCTGGCCCGCCTCCCGGTCGGCCGCCTTGCCGGACGGCAAATTTCGCTCCTCGCGCCACTCCATTGGTTAGCCGGATAGGCTCTTAGCTCGCTTCTTAAAAAAGAACCCGCCGGGCGGGTTCTTTTCCGTACGCACTCCTCAGCCGGTGCGCACGATTTAGGCGTAAATGCAGGCTTGGCGTAGTATTACGCAATGCCATGACCAGTCTTGCAGCGCCTCCGCAAAACACCACGATGCAGAAATTCCCCTAAAACGTGCGTCTGCACCCACCAGCACCCCTCGCAAATAAATTAGCCGGCTCCCCCCGCCGGGCATTCGCACTCTTTGCAGGCTATACCACGCTTCTGGTCAGCTCGGCAGTCGCTCAGGTAAACTTCACCGAAAACTTCACCGGCACCACCGCGCCGGGATGGAATTTTTACGCCGCGCCTGGCGATACCCTGCCCGTATTAACCGCCACCACCATCGATACGCCCGGCACCGGCTGGCTACGCCTCAACACCAACACCGGCAACCAATCCACCGCCGCACTGCTCGACAGCCAGATTTTTTCCGTTAACGCGCGGCTCGAAGTCACAATGGACTACGCGTTTTATAACGGCACCGGTGCGGACGGCATTACTTTCTTCCTTATCGACGGCACCGTGGACGCCTCCTCCTTCACCCCAGGTGCCTACGGAGGCTCTCTGGGCTATGCCAACCGCACTGGTGAAGACGGCATGGTCGGCGGCTACCTAGGCATAGGTTTCGATAATTACGGCAACTACTCCAACGGTGACGAAGGCCGTAATGGCGGTAAATACGGGGACAATAACGCCACGTTGATGCCCAATCAAATCGCCGTGCGCGGCCCCGGCTCCGGCCAGACCGGCTACGATTACATCGCCTCCTCCGCCCCGCTCGAAACCCTTTCCGGCGGCGGCCAGATGGATTTCCCCTCCTCGACCACCCGCCCCAATCAGACCGGCGCGGATTTCCGCTCCTTCAAACTCGTCATCGACGCCAATAACCAGCTCACCGTCGAGATGAAGTTCGGGGCCAGCAGCAACTACATCACCGCATTCACCGCCGACCTTTCCGGCTACGCCCGGCCCGACACCCTCAAGGTGGGCTTCACCGCCTCTACCGGCGGTCAGAACGAAATACACGAAATCCGCAACCTGAGCGTCACCACCACCCCCTGGTCCACCGGCTCCGGTGCCTATGAATGGGACAACGGCGCCGGCACCACCGCATGGGGCTCTACCGCTGGCGGCGAAGCCAACTCCAACTGGTACTCCTCTGTCTCTGCCGACGACAACAAAACCCCGCTGCGCGACTCCGACGTCCTTTTCGGCAACAAACCGACCAACAACGGCACCAACAACACCCAAGCCGTCACCCTCGCGAACAACGTCGAAGTTCGTAACATGACCTTCGACTCGAGCATCAACTACTCCATCGGCACCGTGGGCGACGGCAAGGTCATCACCCTTGGCGACACCGCCCAGGCGGGCCTGCCCTCCATCAACGTAAACGACTACAACGGCGCCTACGCCCGGCACAAAATCAACACCGACCTCGCCCTCGTCGAAGACCTCGCCATTCGTAACTACTCTTACTCGACCCTCTGCATTAACGGCACTACCGAGACCAACGGCAAAGACATCACCGTCTCCGGCTTCGGAGCGGTAAACTTCAACGGCGACATCTCCGGCACCGGCGACCTGTTCAAAAACGGCGTCGGCATCGCCACGATAAACAACAATAACTCCGACGATCCCACCGGCACCCCCGTCGCATGGAGCGGTAACGTGACGGTCAACGAGGGCATGCTCGTGCTTACCAGCGATGGGGCCCTCGGCAATACCACCGGCACCACCACCGTCGCCTCCGGTGCCACCCTCGCCTTCCGCAACAACGTCAACTACACCGTCAACGAGTCGATCACCGTCAACGGCAGCGGCATCACCCGCAGCACCGGTGAACTCGCCGGAGCCCTGCACAACGACGGCGGAGCTAACACCTTCGCCGGCACCGCCGTGCTCGCCACCGATTCCGCCATCGGCTCCCGCGATGGCAGCCTCACCCTAAGCGGAGTTATCAGCGAGTCCGGCGGCTCCCGCAGCCTCACCAAAGTCGGCGCCGGCACCGTCGTCCTCGGCGGAGCCAACACCTACACCGGCGCCACCATCATCAACGAGGGCGAACTGCGCCTCACCAACACCTCCGCCCTTTCCGCCTCGACCAACGTACAACTCGCCGGCGGTGTGCTCGAACTCGGCGCCGCCAACTACACCGCCGCCCTCGGCACCGGTGCCGGCCAAGTCCAGTTCACCTCCGACGGCGGCTTCTCCGCCTACGGAGCCGCCCGCACCGTCAACCTCGGCGGCGGCACCGCCCTCACCTGGGCCTCCACCGCCAGCTTCCTCGGCAACGGCCAGGCCCTGCTCCTCTCCTCCGACGTTTCCGACAACACCCTCGACTTCCAAAACGCCATCGACCTCAACGGCGGCCAACGCGAAATCCGCGTCGCCAACGGCACCGCCGCCATCGACGCCACCCTCTCCGGCAACCTAACCGACACCGGCGTCGGCGGCCTGATCAAAACCGGCACCGGCACCCTCAACCTCACCGGCACCAACGACTACACCGGCGCCACCGAGATCCGCGGCGGTGCCCTGCGCGGCACTATCTCCACCGGCGCCAACCTTCAGCTCAACGGCGGTGTGCGCGAGATAAACGCCGACCTCGGCCCCACCCTCGGCACCGGTGCCAACCAAGTCCAATGGACCGGCTCCGGCGGTTTCGCCGCCGAAACTGGCGACCGACGCTTGCGCTTAAACGGCAGCACCACGGCCGTCACCTGGGGCACCACCAGCGGCTTCGTCGCAGATGGCAGCACCCTAATTCTGGGTTCCACCAGCGCCACCGGCACACTCCAGTTCGATACCGCGATCAACCTCGGGGCCGGCACCCGCACCATCCAAGTGATCGACAGCGCCGCCGTCTCCACCCGTGCCGAAGCCCGCCTCACCCAAGCCTTGTCCAACAGCAACCTCATCGTGACCGGCAACGGCCGACTCGACTCCACCGTAGCCAATAATTCCCTCGCAGGAACCGTCGAAATCCGCGGCGCGGAACTACGCCTCAATACCAGCGCAGGAACCATGACCGCCGTCACCGGTTTTACCGTCACTTCCGGTGGCACCCTGACCCTCGATAACGCCGGCACCCACTCTTCCGCCACCGGCGGCGGCAACAATACCAGTCGCATCGGCAACACCACCGGCATTAACCTACAAGGCGGCACCCTCGCCTTCTGGGGCCGAACCGACAACAACAGCACCACGGAGACAATTGGCACCATTACCCTAGGCAGCGGGGCCAACACTCTCGACGTCGTCAACAATCGCTCAGGCCGCAGCACCACCCTCACCTCCGCCTCCCTCTCCCGCTCCGCCGGTGCCACCATCGACTTCGTCAACACCACCCAAACCAACGGCACCTACGGCACCGGCAACACCCCCCGCCTCACCTTCACCACCGCCCCCACTCTCGACGACGGCATCCTCGCTTATGGCACGGTGAACTCGTCGGATTTCGCCGCCTTGAGCGGCTCCAGCATCATCGCCTATGCCAGCTACGATACCGGTGCCCAGACCGGCTGGACCGCCACCACCGACAACGCCGCCCCCACCGCCGACCAGACCCTCACCGCTGATCGCACCATCAACTCGCTCAAACTCGCCTCCGGCATCGATATCGCCCAGGCCGGTTTCACCGTCACCCTTCAATCCGGCGGCCTCCTCACCACCGGCACCACTGCCGCCACCCTCTCCGGCGGCACCCTCACCACCGGCAACAGCAACGAGCTCATCGTCCACGCCTACAACACCGGCGGCACCACCATCAGCTCCACCCTCACCGGCACCGGCGGCCTCACCAAATCCGGCACGGAAACACTTACCCTCTCCGGCACCACCGCCAACACCCTCACCGGAACCACCACGGTTAACGCCGGCACCCTCACCCTCGCCAAATCTGACGGCGTCACCGCCATCGCCGGCAACGTCACCGTCGGCGACGGCCGTGGCATCGACACCCTGAAACTCGCCGCCAACGAACAAATCGCCGACACCGCCAACGTCACCCTGCGCGGCGGCGAAGTCGGCAACGCCGCCAACGTCGCCCGCTTCGAGCTCAACGGCGCGGTCAACGTCGGCGACGCTTCCCGCGTGGAAACCGTCGATACCCTCACCATCACCGGCAACAGCGTGCTCGATTTCGGCGGCGGCTCGGTCTGCTCCCCCACCTTCCTCTACCTCAAATACCTCTCGGTGGACGCCAACTCCCTGCTCACCATCACCAACTGGCTCGAATTCACGGATTTCCTCTTGGTTGAAAAAGCCACCTTCGACAACACCCAGCTCTCCCGCGTCATCTTCGATGGCTACCCCGGCACTGCCAAATGGCAGAACTACGATAGCAACTACTACCAGATCACCCCCGTGCCCGAGCCCGCCACCTACGGCCTCCTCGGCCTCGGTGGCCTTACCGTGTTTGCCGTTTTCCGCCGCCGCCGCGTCCGGGCGACCTCAGGTTAAACCCAGCCCGCAACGCCTGCCGCCCTTGTGTTTTAGCCCCGGCCGGAAACCGTGGGCCCCATGTCGCGCCGCAATCCCACGCCTGAAGAAGCCGCCTTGGACCGCCTGCCCAAAGCCGCCCTCAACCGCGAATCCCTGCGCGAGACCTGGCAATTTTTCCGCTACCTCCGGCCCTATCGCCGACTCTTCATCGCCGGCCTTTGCTGCCTGCTCGCCGGTGCCACCTTCGGCTTATGTTTTCCGCTCTTGGCCGGTGGCCTGATTGATGCCGCGCTCCACCCCGAGGGCGTGGCCATCCCGGTCCTCGGCTCGCTTACCCTCAACCAAGTGGCCGCCGTGCTCGCCGCCACGATCAGTCTGCAAGCCGCCGCCGCCTACGGCAGCGCCTATTGCTTCAACCGCACCGGCCAAAGTGCCCTGGCCGATCTGCGAGAGGAGGTGTATTCCCGCGTCATTACTCTGCCCATAGAGTTCTTTGCCCGCCGTCGCGTGGGCGAACTCACCAGCCGCATCTCCACCGACATCGCCCAGATCGAAGCCGCGCTGGTGGACACCCTGCCCCAGCTCTGCCGGCAAGCTATCTTCCTCGCCGGTGGCATCGTGCTCATCTCGCTCACCTCGGGAAAACTCACGCTCCTGCTGCTCTCCACCCTGCCCTTCCTTGTCGCGGCGGCGGTGACCTTTGGCCGACGTCTGCGGCGGTTTTCGCGCGAAACCCAGGACCGCCTGGCCGAGGTCGGCACCTTGGTCGAAGAGACGCTGCAAGCCATCGCCAGCGTGAAGGCCTTTAAAAACGAGGACTACGAATTGGGCCGTTACCGGCGCAGCAACCAGGCGGTGCTCGCTGCCAGCCTGCAAGCGGCCCGCTGGCGCGCGGCTTTTATCTGCTTCATCATCGCCGCGCTTTTCGGCGGCATCGTCGTGGTCTTGTGGTTTGGCGCGCGCCTCCTGCAAACCCACCAGATCACCGTCGGCGAACTCACCCGCTTCGTGCTCTACACCACCTTCGTCGCGGGAGCCATGGGCCAGGCCGCCGAACTCTTTAGCCAGCTCCAGAAAACCATCGGTGCCACCCAGCGCGTGCGTGAACTCCTGCGCGAAGTCCCCGAGGGCAACGCGGTCTTGCCCACCGCAACCCAAGCGGAGACGTCTCCCACCCCGCCCTCGCCAGCACCCCGCCTGCGCGGCGAAGTAGAGTTCTCCGGCGTGGGTTTTCGTTACCCCTCGCGGCCGGAAATCCAAGTGCTCACCGACATCTCCCTGCTCGCCCGGCCCGGCCAAAAAATCGCGCTCGTCGGCCCCAGCGGAGCCGGCAAATCCACCCTTACCGCCCTCCTGCTCCGCTTTTACGACCCCGAGGCCGGCCGACTCCTCATCGATGGCCGCGATGCCCGCTCCTACCCGCTGCGCGAACTGCGCGGCCAGATGGCCATTGTGCCGCAGGATGTGCTGCTCTTCGGCGGCAGCATCGCGGAAAACATCGCCTACGGTCGCCCCGGTGCCTCGGCTGACGAAATCGCCCAGGCAGCCAAACAGGCCAACGCCGACGCGTTCATTCGCGGCTTCCCCGAAGGCTATGCCACCGTGGTCGGCGACCGCGGCATCAAACTCTCCGGCGGCCAGCGCCAACGGGTGGCCATTGCCCGAGCCATCCTCAAAGACCCGGCCATCCTCATCCTCGACGAAGCCACCAGCTCGCTCGACAGCGAAAGCGAGCGCCTCGTGCAAGAAGCGCTGGAAACCCTCATGCACGGCCGCACCACGTTTATCGTCGCGCATCGGCTCGCCACCATCCGCAGCGCGGACCTCATCGTGGTCATCTCCGCCGGCCGGGTGGTGGAAACCGGAACCCATGAAGAACTCATCACCCGTCCCGACGGTTTATACCGCAAGCTCAGCGCCCTGCAGTTTCAGGACATCACCTTATAACAACACCATCTGAACCCACCCTGCCTGCCAGTTGACGCGGTGTCAGGGAGATGAACCTAGTAAGCACTCCGGAAACCAGCTCTTGCTTCACGAACGTCGTCGGACTCCGCGCGAGCGGGATTTTTCCTCCGGGAAAGGAGCCGTCTATCCGAACTCTGCGCGAGTGGACCAAACTCCGCCGCATTCCTTCCCACAAAGTGGGCCACTTTGTCTATTTTGACCCCAAGGAAGTCGAACTGCACATCCGCACCCGGCTGCGCATTCCAGCACGGGGCGAATGTGCGGCCACATCACTCGGGGCAAGAATGTCCCGGCGATTTTAGCTCCGCAGAGAGCCGGGAAAACCACTCAAGCTCCATGCGAAGAATTTCCCGGGCCTCCGGCGACCAGCGCCGCAGAGGGAGCTTTCGGCACCTTCCCCGCAACCATCGGCGAAAGAGATCGAGCCCGCGCACAAAGACCACGGTCGGGTCAGTGGAACGGCCTGGATAACGATTGCGTTTCCACCGCATCCCGCCCTCGGGCAAAGAAGCGAGTTTTTGCTGCACCTTGGCCGGTCGCACCGCTTTTCGTAGCTTCTCCCGCATTCGCTCCGACCGGCATCCGCGCGGCGGAGTCAGGTCAAAGATGTCCAGCCAGTTCACCACCTGCTTTGAAAACGCCGCCCTCGACACACCATGCTGCGCCGCGAGTGCCGTTTGCGAGCGTCCCTCCAAACCCATTAAACCGGTGGCGAAGCACAAGCTGTCGAAGGCGAGGAGCGGATTCGGATGAGAGCGCACTCGTGCGCAGAACGACGCGAGCGCCAAGGCCACATCGTTGGCCGTTCGCTGGGGAGTCGAGTTTTTCGCGTCGGCGTCCGTGACTTCCCGGTCCCACGGGTTGGCGGTCGCGAGCGCGAGCGCCAACTCGGGGTCGTAACTTGATGTTCTACGTTTCGTGTCTGGCTCGGCTAGACCCTGCGCGGCAAGCGCAGCTTGCTCGTCAGGGGGAAGGCTCGATATCCATGCCCGGTAGGCGTGAATATAGTGCGCGTCTTGGCTGTTTTGGCGATCAATTGTAGTGCTCATAGCCCAGCCACGTTCGCGCATCCAAGCTCCCAAGGGAGCACGCACTTTTTTAGTCGAAGGGAAAGGATATGCGCATCAATAGCAGCAGGCAGAGCCATAATGCGCCGCAGTGCTGGGTATTTCTACCGCTCCCCGATTCGAGATCGGTTGGAAATTGGTGTCCATATTCCGTCCATTTTAAGGCACTTCCTAACAAAACCAGCCGATTCCAAATGAGACGCCTGAAAACCAAAACCCCTCGAAACCGTTAGGCTACGAGGGGTTTTAATTGGGTGCAGGGGTTGGATTCGAACCAACGACCTTCAGGTTATGAGCCTGACGAATATTACCTCTAGTGAGCCTGTTTTTAGGGCCTTTTTTTTGAGGACTTTTTGAGGACCCCCGCCTTTGCACGCTCGAAGCAGGTTGATGCCAAACCGGCGGAGAGAGCACCGGCAGTATTCATAGGAGACCGAGTCTTTCGAGGGAAAGACTCGGTCTCCTATGAATACTGGCGTGGGCATAGTCTGATTTGTGGCTGGATAGCGTGTTCCGCAGGCGCGACGATTTAGGGTGCCGGAATTGGGACGGCCCGACGCAGATCAATTGCTTTCTGAATCTCAGGTATGGTCTTACTGAAAATGAGCACGGAATTTTGAGATGACCCGTAATGTTGATTCTTTCGAGCGTAAACGCGCCAACTTACGCTTTGTGATAAGGGGTTAGCTGATAGTGCTCGCGACTGACAAATAGGACCACCGCCGGTGGAGCGGGGATTCGGGATGTGCTACCTAAATTTTAAGGATTTTTTGAGCCCCCCCCTGCCTCAGCCCGCTAAACGCCCTAATTGTTGGGGGCTCTTAATAAATCAATGGACATATCTTTTAACTACTTAAATTATCTTTTTGGCTATTGACATGACCTACTTTTTATCAACTTTGGTTACCATTCAATAGTCTCACGTGTGAGACAACAGGACCCAAAATCACATGAATCCTCCCTCGCAGCCCGCCCTGCCCACACCCTCTGGCCTCAACAATCTGAACGATCAGTCAAAATTGCTACTTATCGATCAAATTTTTCGTCTTCCCCTTGCCGACGAGAGCCTTAACGAAAAACTTAGCTCGTTCTTGGATGGACTTGATGCAACTGACGTTTTTGAAATCGTTGGCTCCCTCAATGAAGCGGTTTGTAAAGAAACGAACCGCGTCGTTTTGCCCCTGCAGCTCATAGTCGCTAAGGTGTTGTTGGTAATAAAGGAGCAGGATGCTTACAAACCCGCCTACAAGACGTGGGGGGAATTTCTGAAACAATTAAATGACCACAAAGGCTTATCCAAATCGAATTATTACAAATGGAGGAACTACCTCTGGGTTTATGATCGCATGGGTAAACCTGAAAATCTACCGAGCCTAGTTGCCATTACCGAGGCGCATCGCGTGGCAAAGGGGAGTCCACTTAAGGCGGCGCAAATCTACGAGCAGAAGCGTAACGAGCTAGGTCGCGAACCCACGTCAAAAGACTTCCCCAAAGCCAAGCCCACCCAAACCCTCGCGGCATACATCAAAGGTGTTTCGGCTATTGCTAAACAGTTTCTCGAAGCACGTCAGTTTGATCAGGCAAAAAAATGCATTGAACTGATTTCGGCCGCGGCAACATCCCCCTCCGACATTACCTGCCGATTGAGCCCACCGGAGTTTTTCAGACTGGAAGCGCCTGCAGGTTCTTTTGAACCAAAGCCCGATAAGCCCAATGACTTCAATTCTCAGGAAAAGTCAGAGAAAACGGAAACCATGGAGGAGGCAAACCAACCGGTCCCCACAGTTACGATCCAACCTAAGTTGGTTCCTGAAATTCAGCCCGCCGAAAATTCGGGGCCCCTTTTTCCAGAGGTTCAACTTGAGCCTCAAATCGTTCAAAAGTCGCGCCCTCTACCCGCCAATTGGGGGAAGGGACTTGGGGACCTCGCACCTGCGAGAAACCCGCTGTTAGAACCGCCGGAAGCACCCGAAACAACGTGGGGCCAAATCAAGAAACGATTTTTTAACTAACCTTACTTCAGGGACGCAGAGAAAAATCCCAAAAAATTACTAAAATGAAGGCAGCGAAAAGCAAAGGTAAGGCGACTGATAAAACAGTTAAACACGGATTGGCGCCGGACCAGGGAACCATGGTGATAGATGCCGTGGTTCAATTTTTAAAAAAACAAGAGGAGTGTGCTGTGGCATTTGTCGAAAATGGTCTCGGGTCGAGTTTTAACCCACTTCTTTCCGCTGAAAAACTGTTGAAGGAATTCACCAAAGGGTCGGTGAAATTTGGCCCATTGGGTGTCGGCTGCTCATTTATTTTTGATCAAACCGATCAATTGGAAAAGAGCTATGACTCTGTATCCACAATTCAATATTTCAAAGAGCTACGTGCACAATACGGGAAGTATAAAAGCTTGGTTCCGGTAGGTGCAGGCTCCCCTAAGTTCAAGGTTAAGATGCGCAAGGCACCAATAAGATACGTCACAGTTTCTACCCCAGGGTATGTTTCAAAAACCATTCAGCACTGCCTTAAAGATGGCGTGATCCCAGATGCTGATTTCATGGATTTTTTAACCCGCTTCATCACTTCCAGCAAAGCCCTGTTTTCCAATATTACTAAATACAAAATGGCTACCAAGGGGTTGGGTATCATGATTGCCGCAGTCCACAGCCAGCAAGGCGTCCTGCATATCCATTTTTATTTTGTTTGCACCGACGGAAACGGGAACCGGATTGGATTGATTGGCGCCAAGGGAAAGAAAAGTGGTGGAAATAAGTTGAAAGTGGGCGGCATCGGAATGGACGGAATAGCAATGCGTCGTGCTGCGAAGTTGCGTTTTGAACCCATACCCCAGTTTTGGCTCAACAAAGCTGGCAGTATTAATGTTATCAAAGATTACGAGTGGCTCGGTAAAAAAATCAGTTCCGCAAGAGCCGAAGGGATGTTCCCTTCATGGGATATCGCCCTTAATGACCACCTGGACGAATCCATCAAAGCACTGGGCGTCAGATTTCCTGTTTTTGGTAAGCGCCTTCAGTTGGCAGAAGAAGAGGCTCGGAGGCTTAATAATGAAAAGGCCAAGGCCAGGAGCGAGTTGATCGCGCGCATGACCGGAAAGTCTGCGGAGGCATTACACGGTAAGGTTTTGGACCTAGAGTTGGTGAAGAGAAAACTGCAAGAGGACTTGGCGCAATCACATGGTGAATCCTCAAAGTTGAAAAATGCTCTATATAAACGCGACGTCACGGAGGCCGAAAAAAATGCGGAACTTGCCACCTTGAAAACGAAGACCGCACTTCTCGAAAACGATCTGGAGGCGCTTAGGGTAGCATTTCCATGCGCTGATAAAATCATAGAAATGCGACGGGATACTGGAAAATTTATCAAAAAATGGTTCGCCCAGTCGAGTCAGACTCAGAGTTTACTACAATCGTCGCAGGCGTTTCACCCCGATACTTTTGCTCGTAGGATGCTTGCCCATCTTCGTCTCGACAATGCGACGATTGCGCAGTTTTGGGCTCAGAATCCAGGCTCTAAGAAAAAAGCTGCCCCCCCCCCCCCTCCAAGCGCACCAGCACTCAAACGCAGAAGCGATCCTTAGGAAATAACCTGACGAACAAATCGTGAGGGGACAGTTGAGCGGCTTGTCCAACTGTCCCTCACTGTAGATTTTCAAACCGATTACATGAGGCATCATTGCCAGTAATTATTCCCAGGATTTGGTTTTGAAGTTCAGGTTCGTGGCGTTCTCAGCGACGGAGCGTTTGATCTGGTCGGACGCTCCGTGCGGATAATCTGCACTAATCTCCACGGAGATTTTGACCGTGGCGTTGGGATCTGAGGCGAGCACTGCAATGATCTCCCCAGCGATTTCCACCAGACGCATCTTGGCGGTGGATGCGTTGATATCGGCCGAGCCGTAGAACGATTTTGCCTTGGGCTGCGGTGTGGCTCCGGTGCCGGTGACGACCGGCGGAGTGCCGCCCGAAGTCAGAGGCAGTGGCGTGGGCGCGCCGGTCGGCGGGGTTCCTGTTCCTGTGGGGACGAGCACGACAGCAGCTTTAGCGGTGAGCAAGTCCTCGTGGGCCTTGGCGGCCTCGGGCTCGATCAGGAGCAACGTGTCGTCGAGCTGGACGTTGGCGTCTCCGAATTTGAATCCTTCAAAGCCGTCGGCGGTTTGAGCGTAAGCGGTCGCGAAGAAATCCTTCGTGCCGGCGCCCTTGACGATGGCTGCGATGGAGACCTCGTCGGCAAAGAGTGACGTTGCCTACTTGAATGGGGTCAAGAACACGGGCGGAAACTACCGGCAGAAATAGCATCTTAAACAAACTGTTAAGTCTCATAGGCCTACACTTATCTCATTAGTCAAGGTGATGCCCCTTCGCCAGCCACCTGTCATCGGATGTTCTTGGCCATAACACTGTAGACTCAGGAGGTGTGCGGTGCTCAAGAATCAGTTGCCGTTTAGGAACTTAAACCGGCCAACATCCGACACGGACTTCTCAACTGGCAAGATAGTGACTAGAGTGGGTTAGCCCTAGCGGCCGACTTCTGAAACACACTCAGCCGAGTGTCGCGTAAATAAGTCGTCCAATTCGCATCGAATCGTACCAGTGAATCATGCATAGGGCAGGGCGCACCCTTGCCGCACCAGTTCGGGCCGAAGGGACACATGATTTGAGCGTCCTGCCGCTCAAACTCCTCGGCAATATCGAGCAGTGAAATGTCCTGGGGCGGTCGTTTCAGCCAGTAACCACCACCCGGCCCGCGCGTACCGTCGACCAGTCCCAGTGAGGATACGATCGTAAGCACCTTGGCAACAACCGGCTGGGGCAACTCGCGGCGTTCGGCGATTTCCAGTGAACTGAGTTTGGTCTTACCGCCGTCATAGACCTCCGCGAGCAGGCTCATCGCGGATATGGCAGTCTGGGCAGCTTTACCAAAACGAATCATAAGGTGGCCAAGGGTTAAACGGGTTCGGAGCGTTTCGGCGAGTTGTTTACCGTGCCACCGCGCATGATGCGCTGGAGCTCAAGTCCGAGCCCGCCCAACTCGGCGGCCTGGGCACTGAGTTCCTCGGCTGCCGCCGCGCTTTCCTCGGCCGTGGCCGCCATTTGCTGGGTTGTCCCGTCCATTTGCCGCAAAGCCGTGTTGATTTGACCAATACCCGTATTTTGCTCCACCGAGGCCGAGGCGATACCCGCCATCACACTTTCCAATTCGCGGGTTTTATCACGCATGGTGGTGATGCGCTGCGCCACTTGCTCGGCGAGGTGGGCGGTCTGCTGGCTCTTGCTGGTGGCCTGGCCGATCTTGTCGGCGGTCTCCCGGGCGGCGATCGCCGAGCGCTGGGCCAGCGAGCGAACTTCATCGGCCACCACCGCAAACCCCGCTCCGGCCTCACCGGCGCGCGCCGCCTCCACCGCGGCATTCAGCGCCAGAATATTGGTCTGGAAACTGATCTCATCGATCGTCTTGACGATTTTGGCGGCATTGGCGGCGGCCTGGTCCATTTCCACCGTGGCTTTGCGCAAGGCATCCATTTCCGCCGCCCCTGCTTCGCTCGCTTGCAGAGTTTGGACGGCCAGCTCCTTGGCGGCCTGCGCCCCCTGGTTGTTGTTGGCCGCCATGCTGCCGATTTCCTCCATCGACGCCGAGGTCTCCTCCAGGCCGGCCGCCTGCTCGCTGGCTCCGGTGGCTAGGGTTTGGCTCGACTGCGAAACCTGTTGAGAAGCGGCGGTAATCTGCTGATTGCCCGAACTGATTCCTTCAACCACGCGGCCCAACGCTTGAAGTACCGAGCGAAGCGTCAAGACGGTGAGGGTCAGCGCCAAGACCAGAAGCCCCAAAGTGATTGCACTAAACACCCACAAATCTTGTCGGGCGCCGTGTTCGATCAAGTCGGCCTGTTTTGCGTAATCCTGCGCTAGGCGATCCTCGATGATTTTAAACAAATCAATGCGCGCGGTACTCATTTCGAACCAGGCCTTCGGGGGAACCCCGAAACCACCGCTCTCATATTTGGATATCAACGTGGCGCGCACCGCCTCGACCGCCTGCACAGCGGGGCCGGTCACCGTCTTGGCCAGAAACTCCGCCTGCTCCGGGGTGGCAAAACTTTGGAAAACGGCCTGATAGGTTGTCTGGGCCGCCACCACGGCGGTCCAATCCCCAAAAGTGCTACCGGTAAATTTATCCACCGTTAGCGTGCGCATCACCAGCGCGCGTTCCTTGCCGGCCTGTTCCTTGGCCTGGAGTAAATTCACGTAGGCTTGAATGCCACGCATGATCGCGGCGTCTTCCGCCAAGTTCGACATCGCCACGACCACGTGCAACCCACTCGCGATGGTTTGGGTGTAATAAGTGAAATTCTGTGGCCCGGTCACGGTGAGGGCATCAATCCCCTGCCGGTGCGCGGACAACGCGGTGAGGCTGCGGGTGAACAGCTCAAGCGACTGTACAAAGGCGGGCCCGAATTGGACCGCATTAAACGCCCGCTGAAGCTCCTCCAACCTCTTGCGGGCAGCGTCGCCGACCTGGCGCTGGGTGGTTAATTCGGCCTTAAACGCCTTGCCTTGGCTGTTGATAAAGCCGGCCGCTAAGCCCCGCTCCTTTTGCAATTCGTGGACCACATTACCGATCTGCACCATGACCGCGTCATTTTGGCGCAGCAGCTCGTAGGCCTGGACCGTACGGTGCTTTTCCCAGGCTCCGCGCCCACCGAGAAAGATCAATCCGAGCAGGGGAAACGCGATGAGCAGAAGCAAACGCGTACGGAGGGAATAGTTTTTCATAAAGTTAAGGGGGGGATCGATGGTCGTGTCTCTTGAACCGATTACTTCATTTGTAACCTAAGCGGCACGTTCCGGATGGGGCTGGCGCAGGATCGGCAGGGCGATTTTGAGCATTACGGTGAGAATCAGCAGTCCCCAGGCCCAAATGCCGGCCATGACCTGCCACTCCACTAAACTGGGAAAATATTCCACAATCTCGTGCAGCGTGGAGGGGATGAAGGCAGGCACAATCAGGCCCATGCCCTTCTCGATCCAGATCCCGACAAACGCCAGGACACAGGCCACCGTTAACCAAACGGGGTGCCCAACCACCCCGGGACGCAGGAACATAACCGAGGAAACCAGCCCCATGGTGACCGCCGTCCAAATCCACGGGACGAGGGCATGCGCCCCGTGCAGGCCGAAAAACAGGTAGTGCACCGAGGCGGTGTGGGCCCCGCCCGAATACAGGTCGGTAAAAAGCTCCGAGGCCACCATCAGCAGGTTAATCAAGAGGGTAACGCGCACGATGTTGACCAACACCTGCACCGGCCGCACGGCCAGGGGCATCCGGCCGAAGCGGCGCAGCGCAAAGAGCAGCACGATGATAAAGGCCGGACCGGCGATGAACGCGGTCACCAAAAAGCGCGGGGCCAGCAGGGCAGTATTCCACAACGGGCGCCCGCCCAGTCCGGAATAGAGAAAGGCGGTCACCGTGTGGATGGAAATGGCCCAGAAAATCGAGAGGTAGACAAACGGGACATACCACTTGGGGTTGGGCCGCTGGCCACGGAAACGCATGTAGAGCAGATAACCGCAGATGTGCAGATTGAGCCCGAGGTAGCCGTTGAGCACCAGCACGTCCCAGGTGAGCATCGACACCGGGAAATTGAACCGGCCGACCACGGGGAACATGTGCCAAAACCGTTCAGGGTGCCCCATGTCCACGACCACAAAACAGATGCTCATCACGATCGCGGCGACCGCCAGCAGTTCGCCCACGATGGTGAGGTCGTGCATCTCGTGGTCGTGGTACAGGTACGCGGGAATCACCATCATCACCCCGCCGGCGGCCAGGCCGACCATGAAGGTGAAGTTGGCGATATACAGGCCCCAGGAAACGTGGTCGCTCAGCCCGGTGACAACCAGGCCGTCGCGCACCTGCACCGCCCAGGCGTGCAGGCCGGTAAGGGCCAGCGCGGTAAGCAGGATCATCCACGCGTAGAACCAGCCCGAGCCGTCGGTGGCGTCGCACACCGCCTTCCAAATGAAACGGCGATAGCTGGTGGCGTGCAAAGCGAGGGAGTTCGGGCAGTGGGCGGGTAAAGCCTTCGCAACAGGAGCGAGAGCGGGCGCTGATGCCTGCGGGACTGGGCCAGGGGAGGGATTAGACATCGAAGAAGTAAAAAAAACTGGGTTGGGTGCCGACGTCCTCTTTGAGGACGAAGACACGTTTGTTTTTGAGCACCCAACGGATCTCGGACTCGGGATCGAGCAGGTTGCCAAACACCCGCGCGCCTGTCGGGCAGGCCTCAAGGCAGGCGGGCAGTTTACCCTGACGCGAACGGTGCAGGCAGAAGGTGCATTTCTCCATCACGCCTTGGGGACGCAGGCGGTTGGAGAGGTAACCCTGGTCGGGGTTGATCTCGGTAGCGGGCACCTCCGGCTTTTTCCAGTTAAAGCGCCGCGCATGATAGGGACAGGCCGCCTCGCAGTAGCGGCAGCCGATGCACCAGTTGTAATCCACCACCACGATCCCGTCGGCCTCTTTCCAGGTGGCCTCGACCGGACAAACCGAAACGCAGGGCGGCTTGTCGCACTGCTGGCACTGCACGGGCATGTAGAATTTCTCCGCGTCGGGCACGGCGTGGTCGTAGTTGACCCGGCCCTTGGCCAGGTCGAGTGAGCCTTTCTGCATCTCCAGCACGCGGATGTAGCTGTTGCCGGAGGGGCGGTCGTGGTTGTTCTCCACATGGCAGGCCTTGGCGCAACGTCGGCAACCCACGCACACTGAGAGGTTGAGCGCGTAGCCGAATTTCACCCCGGGCTGCGGGCGATAGTCGCCGATGTGCACGTCCACCCCGGTCGACTCCTTGGTTTCCTTTTCCATACGCGCCATGACCACGCCGAGATCGAAGGGCGAAAGCTCCTTGTAGTGCTTTTGCAGATAATCGTCGATCGTGAGGTCGTCGGTCCACTGGGTGAGCGGGGCGATCGCCTGGGCAAAGGCCGCTGCACCCAGGGTGGCGCCAATGGCTTTGAGGGCGGTGCGTCGGTTCATGCCGACACCGCTGCTGCTGCCACAGCCGCAAGCTTCGGAATTGCCGCTGCAACTGGAGCCAGCGTTGTCGTCCGGGGAGGGATCCGTAGACGAAGAGTTACTCATGGTGGCGGTCCTGGGCGGAAAGTGCGGTGGGCACGGAGGAGTGCGAAAGGGTATCGCGTTTTTTTTGCTGAAGGGCGCCGCCATCCGTGGGGGCAAAAACCGGGGTCCATTGCGGGTATTTAGGCGCGTGGGGGTCGTGGCAATCGGTGCAGGTGTTGCGGGTGCGCGGGCCCTTGATTTTATCCCAGTAGCCGTTCATACCGCCGTGGGCGCCATTGAGGTAATCGCGCGACTGTGGACCGTGGCACTGTTGGCAAAGTTTTTGCGCCTCGGCGAAGGCGAGTTTGCGACCGTCGGCCAAACGGAGCGCGTCGTAATCCTGGCTGTGGTGGCAACTCAGGCAGCTTTGCCCTCCGTGTTTATACACCAGTCCCTGGTGAAACTCCACCGGCACCACCCCACCCGCGCCGGCCTCCAGATTTGGCGTTTTGGTAGTATGACAGGTCATGCAGGCCACCCCGACGGCTTGGCTGTGCTGGTCGACCACGCCGGTGACGGCCACCGTAGGCTGATAACCCGCCGGCCGATGCGACGGCACGGAGGAGGGCGGAACGGACGCGGGGGTTGCCGTAGCGGATGACGGGGCCGACGCGGGCTGTAAAGCGGCTTCGCCCAGCGGCGGTTTGGCCTGACCCAGCAGCCATTGCCCGCCTGCCGCCGCCAGCACCAGGCCCCAAACCACTGGAGAAAGGATCAAACGACGCTTCATTGGCTCGAAGAAAGGCACAGCGCCGGCATATACTCAAGAACAGAATGTCTTTTTATCTTGATATAATTAATCCGCATGCCCAGCCTCTCTGTATGGTTGCCACTGCCACGCCCGCGCCCGGCCTGAGTTCTCTCATCATTACCCTCAGTCGCGTGCCCGAACTTAGGGAGACTGCGCTCCGCCAACTCTCGCACTACAAGGCGCTGGAGCTGGGGGAACTTCGGGAACAATGGCTGCCGGCGGTCCTCAGTGCCGCGGACGCCTACGGAGCCTTCCGCAACCTCGAAGCAATCCCCGGCGTCGAGTTGGTCGAGGTGGTTTTTGTCGAACTGCCCACCGCCGCCTGACCCCGCCGACCACCCCGCGCCCCTATTGGGTTTATTAACCGCTTAAATTAAAAACCATGCACCGCCGCGAATTCCTCCGCACCACCGCCCTCGCCGCCGCCACCGCCGTGATCGCCCGCCGCCTTGGCGCAGCTCCCGCCCCAGGCGAACCGACTTTCGCCACCTCGCCCTCGACCACGGTTACTGCCGATGGTGTTCGCTGGGACAAAGCGCCGTGTCGGTTCTGCGGCACCGGTTGCCATGTGCGCGTCGGCGTGAAGGACGGGCGCGTCGTCGCCATCCAGGGCGACCCGTTGGCCGAGGTGAACAAGGGCCTGCTCTGCATGAAGGGCTACCACGTCGGTGGCATTCTTTACGGCAAAGACCGGCTGACCACCCCGCAGCTGCGCCACAACGGCAAGCTGGAAGCCATCAGCTGGGAAGAGGCCATCGACGTCATGGCCCAGCGGGTGATGAAAAACCCCGCCGGTTTCGGCTTCTACGGCAGCGGTCAGTGGACCATCCCCGAGGGCTACGCCGCGCAAAAGTTCATGCGGGCCGGCCTGGGCAACAACCACCTCGAACCCAATGCCCGCCTCTGTATGGCCTCCGCGGCGACCGGCTACCTCTCGGTCTACGGAGTGGACGAGCCGGCCGGTTGCTACGACGACCTCGATGCGGCCGACGTCGTCATCCTCTGGGGCAACAATCCGGCCGAGATGCACCCGGTACTGTTTTCGCGGATCATCGACCGGCGCACCCGCGGAGAGAAGGTCATGCTCATCGACATGGGCACCCGGCGCACCCGCACCACCGAATACGCCGACCACAATCTGCTGTTCCGCCCCCAGACCGACCTGGCCATCGCCAACGGCATCGCCCACATGCTGCTGGCCAACGGAACATGGAACCAGGAGTTTGTGGAAAAACACTGTAACTTCCGCCAGGATACCGCGCCGGTTTCGCTCAACGGCCAGCCGATGACCTTCGAGGCCTACCGCGAGGCGCTTGCCCTCTACACCCCGGACTACGTGGCCCAACTCTCCGGTGTGCCCGAGGAAAAGATCCGCCTCCTAGGCGAACTGTTCGGCCGCCGCGATCTACGCATCACCAGCCTCTGGTGCATGGGCATGAATCAGCACACCCGCGGCACCGCCATCAACCGGCTGGTCCACGGCATCCACCTGCTCTCCGGCCACTGGGGCCGTCCCGGCGACGCACCCACCTCCCTCACCGGCCAACCTTCAGCCTGCGGCACCGCTCGCGAGGTCGGCACCCTCTGCCACGCCCTGCCCGGAGGCTTGCTCATCGCCAATCCCGAGCACCGCGCCGAGTGCGAGGAGCTCTGGCACGTGCCCGCCGGCCGCATCAACCCCACGCCCGGCTACCACACCGTACTGCTCTGGGAAAAGTTCTGCACACCCACCGACAAAGGCGGCGACATCGACACCATTTTCGTTCAGGTCACCAACCCCGGCCAGACCCTGCCCGACCTCGCCCGCACCTTTAACGGCAAGGCCGGTCTCGCCGACAAGTTCCTCATCGTCTCCGACGTTTACCCCACCGCCACCACCGCTCTGGCCGACCTCGTTCTGCCCGCCGCCCTCTGGGTGGAAAAGAACGGCATCGTGGGCAACTCAGAGCGGCGCACCCAACAGTGGTTCAAACAGGTAGAGCCCCCCGGTCAGGCCCGCCCCGACGCCTGGATGACGATCGCCCTCGCCCACCGCCTGTTCGAGCTCGGCCATCCCGGCATGAAGGACAAGGACGGGAAGTTCATCTTCACGTTCACCGACGCCGCCGGCGCGGAGGTGCCCGCTTGGGAGTTCGCCCGCTACTACGAAATGAACACCGACCGCGCGCTGTTTGAGGAGTATCGGCGTTTCAGTTACCACAAACACAAGCACCTCGCACCCTACGATGAGTTGGTCAAAGCCCGCGGGTTGCGCTGGCCGGTGGTCGAACAGGCCGACGGCACGTTTAAGGAAACCCGCTTCCGCTTCATGGAATTCAGCGACCCGTTCGTCAAAAAGGGCGCCGGTATCCAGTTCTACCATTCGGTAACCAAGGACGACCGCGCGCTGATCTGGTTCAACCCCTACGAACCCGCAGCTGAGGAGCCGGATAACGATTACCCGTTCTGGCTGTGCACTGGGCGGGTGATCGAACACTGGCACAGCGGCACCATGACCATGCGTGTGCCCCAGCTGCGCGGATCAATGCCCAACGCCTACGTCGAACTCAATCCCGCAGATGCCACCGCCGCCGGCCTGGCCAACGGCGACGTCGCGATTTTGGAAACCCGCCGCGGCCGCCTGGAGTTACCGGTCTGGCTCAACGGCCGCAGCCAGCCACCGCGCGGGTCGGTGTTCGTGCCGTTTTTCGATCAAAATTTTCTGATCAACAATATCACGCTGGGTGCGGTCGATCCTATCTCCAAAGAGCCCGACTACAAAAAGTGTGCCGTGCGCATCCTGCGTCGGGCCTAACCGTCCGCGACGTACACAGTGAAACTGGAAAATCCCTTGTCTCCCCGTCCCTCAGTCGGCCGCAAGCTCGCGGTCGTCGCCACCGTCGTGGCGTTGACCACCGGGCTGAGCGGCTATTTTATGGGCCTACGCCAGACCGATCGCTCGGCGGCAGACCACCGTAACCCAGTCGCGACTCTGCCCGCCGACCACGCCACTGCGGAGCCGGACCTATCGACCGCACCCGTGGCACCGCGCTACCCGGAGCTTCGTGACCGGACCCGCCAGCCCAACTCGGGCTGGGTCAACTCGCTCGGCAACCTGCCGCCCGCCCCGGCGTTCACCGCCGACACCCCACATCTCAGCACCGAGGAGATAACCGCGCTGCGGGCCAAGCGCGATGCACGCCGCGCCTTCACCGGCGCACCGCCGACCGTGCCGCATCCGATCGACCAACACGCCTCCACCACCTGCCTCGCCTGCCATGGCCACCCCACCCGCATCGGCAAACTCGACGTCCCTCAGATCAGCCACCCTGTTTATACCAACTGCATTCAATGCCACGCCCCGGCGGCCGGACCCGGTCCGTTGCTCGCCTCTCCACCGGCCGCGCAGTCGACGCCGGTACTGGCCAATAGCTTCGTGGGACTTACCGCTGCGCTCAGCGGCACTCGCGCCTACACCGGGGCACCCCCGACCATACCCCACACCACGGCCATGCGCCAAAACTGCGTCACCTGCCACGCCCCCGGCGGCTCCAGCGCGCTCAAAACCTCGCACCCGCAGCGCCAAAACTGCCTGCAATGCCACGCCCTCGACGCCGCCCGCAGCACGCAGCCGATTGCCGGAAGCTAAACCCCATTGCCCCATGTCCACCGCCACCTCCCGCCGCGAGTTTTTCACCCTCCTGCTTCCGGCCTCGCTTCGCGCGCGCGGCACCGACACGCCCTTCACCACCTCGTTCGCACCCGCACCCGCGCCCATGACCACACCCGCCACAGCCACTGCCGCCACGTCGTCGTCCGAGCCGCTGCGCCTGCCGCCGCTCCAGCAAACCATGCTCGACGTGGCCACCACCGACGCGCTGTTCCGCGACCTCGCCGCCTGCACCCGCGTCCACGCCGTAATCCCCAAATACACCGACCGCCGCCACACAGGAGCCGAAACCATTTCACTGGAAACCGCCCGCACCCGCCTGGCCGCCGGGCTGCTCCTCGGCGTGCAGATCCGCTACGGCTACGACGGCCACACCTGGTGCGACACCCTGCTGCGCCGCCCCAACGGCCTCACCCTTGTACGTATCCGCGAAGCGGACATCGAGGCCACCGTCGCCACCCAGACGCCGACAGACTCAACCGCTAACAACGCCACCGTCACCGCATGAATTTTTGGCTGCTCTTCGTCCACCTGCTCGGCGCCGCAATTTGGACCGGCGGCCACCTCGTGCTCGCCCTCGGCGTGCTGCCGCTCGCCCTGCGCCGGCGTGATCCGGCAATCGTGCAGGCCTTCGAGGAGCGCTACGAACCGGTCGGGCTGGTCGCGCTGGCCGCCCAACTGCTCACCGGACTGGAACTCACCCGCGGTTATTTCCCGGGTTTCCACGGCCTGACCAATTTCGACAACCCGATCGCCGTCGCCGCGCTGACCAAACTCGGGCTGCTCCTGCTCACCGTGGTCTTGGCCCTCGATGCCCGCCTGCGGATTATCCCCAAGCTCGGACGCCACAATCTCAACGCCCTCGCCCTACACATCATCCCGGTGACCCTGCTCTCGGTTGCCCTCGCCTACGTCGGCCTGCGCTTCCGCTTCGGCGGCCTGACCCTGCCCTGAACCTGCCGCCGGCCGGACTTCGCGACCAGCGCGCTCTTCGCGATTAAACCATTTCATTCCCCCAAAAAAACCGACTTCAACCTATGGCCTTCTCCGTCTTCCAACCTGACCAATGTGCGAGCGTTCCCTTGGCGCCTCTCGCCACCCCCAGCACCGCCGGCATCACCAGCCGCACCTTGCTCAAAACCAACGGCGGCAAGGCGGTGCTCTTCGCCTTTGATGCCGGCCAGGAACTCACCGAGCACACCAACCCCAACCACGCCCTCATCCAGGTGCTGACCGGCACGCTCCACATCACTCTCGACGGCCGCCCCCAGACGCTCGGCCCGGGCGAACTCCTGCACATGCCCCCGCAACTGCCTCACGCGGTCCGCGCCGACGAGCCCTCGACCTTCCTGCTCACCCTGCTGGCACCCTGATCCGTCACCACCCCCGCCCCCTTTTTCCTCCACCCTACACGCCCCATCCATGAGCCTCACCACCCGTCAAAAAGAACTCGTTCAAGCCACCTGGTCCCAGGTTGAGCCCATCGCCGAAACCGCCGCCACGCTCTTCTACGGCAAACTCTTCGAGCTCGATCCCACCCTCAAGCCGCTCTTCACCTCCGACCCGAAGGAGCAGGGAAAAAAACTGATGACCATGATCACCCTGGCGGTGCGCGGGCTGGACAACCTCGCCGCCTTGGTTCCCGCCGTGCAAAGCATGGGCAAGCGCCACACCGGTTACGGCGTGAAGGATGAACACTACGCCACCGTCGGCACCGCCTTGCTCTGGACGCTCGGCCAGGGTCTCGGCACCGCCTTCACCGATGAGGTCAAGGAGGCTTGGACTGTCGTTTACATCATTCTCGCCGACACCATGAAAGCCGGCGCGGCCCAACCCTGATATCTTCCACCATGAACACCACCACCCTCCATCCCGCCCTCGCCTCCGTTTCCGCCGCCGAATTGCTCGACGCCCGCGACATCCCCTGCCGCACCAAGCACCCGCTCATCCTCGAGCGCGCCAACCTGCTCGCCGTCGGTGCGAGTTTCGTCCTGGTCAACGGCCACGCCCCCGAACCCCTGCGCTACCAATTCGAAGCCATCGCCCCCGGCTGCTTCCAGTGGACCTACCTGGTCAACGAAGACGACTTCGCCGCCGTGCGCATCACCCGCCTCGCCGCCAACCCCGCCCACCAGACCACCCTCGCCCCCGCCGCCCTCCCCGGCGGCTGCGGCGGTGGCCATTGAGTAAACACACCCGGCGCGCTCCCGCGCATTGCACTCCCGCGTCGGTTTGCCCACGTTGCCCGCCTGCATGATGACCGACTGGCTCCACCTCTTGCTGCCCCTCCTGCTCGTCGCCGCACTTTACGGCGCGGTGGGCCACGGCGGGGCCTCGGGATACCTGGCGGTCATGGCGCTGGCCGGCGTCGCTCCGGCGATGATGAAACCCACCGCCCTCACCCTCAATCTCACCGTGTCGCTCATCGGCACGGTTTTATTTTTCCGCGCCGGCCATTTCGCCTGGCGGCTACTTTGGCCGTTTGCCCTCACCCCGATCCCGTTCGCCTACCTCGGCGGCCGCCTTGACGTGCCCCCGCCGCTCTTTCGCACCCTGCTCGCAGTCGCCCTCGGCCTGACCGCCCTGCGCCTCATTTTGCCGGCCCCGCCCGTGACCACGCCGCGACTGCTCCCGCTCAGTATGGCGTTAATAACCGGCGCCCTTCTCGGCCTGCTCTCCGGTCTGCTTGGCGTGGGCGGCGGTATTTTTCTCACCCCGCTGCTTCTCCTCATGCGCTGGGCCGACACCCGAACCGCCGCCGCCGTCTCAGCTCCCTTTATTTTCATCAACTCCGCCGCCGGCCTATTCGGCCAAGCCGCGCCGCTCGGCCAAAACCTGCCCGCCCTCTGGCCCTGGCTGGCACTCACTGTGCTTGTCGGCGGTTTCATCGGCGCGCACTGGGGCAGCCTCCACGCCCGCGCCACCCAGCTCCGCCCCGCACTGGCCCTGGTCCTCGGACTCGCCAGCGCCAAACTCATTATCATCTAGGAAAAAAGAAATCCATGACCGACCCCTTCGGACGCACCATCGACTACCTGCGCATCTCCGTCACCGACCGGTGCAACGAGCGCTGCCTGTACTGCATGCCCGAAGGCTACAAGGGCTGGGCCCAGCGCCCCGACCACCTCACCGCCGCCGAACTGGTCCGCATCGCCGCCTCCGCCTCCCAACTGGGCTTCCGCAAGTTCCGCCTCACCGGGGGCGAACCGCTCCTGCGCTCCGACTTCGTCTCCATCGCCGCCGGCATCGCCGCGTTGCCCGCCACCACCTCGCTCGGCCTGTCCACCAACGGCACCCGCCTGGCCCCCGTCGCCCGCGAACTCTGCGCAGCCGGCGTCACCGCGATCAATGTCAGCCTCGACGCCCTCGACGCCGACACCTACCGCCGCGTCACCGGCGGCCGCCTCACCGACGCGCTGGCAGGGATCGAGGCCACCCTCGCCGCTGATTTCGAAGTGGTGAAACTCAACGTCGTGCTCATGCGCGGGGTGAACGAAGACCAGCTCGTGCCGCTGGTGCGTTTCGCCGCCGCCCACCGCATGCCGGTGCGCTTCATCGAGCTGATGCCGCTCACCCGCACCGACGTGCTCAACGAGGACAATTTCCTCTCCTGCGCCGACGCCCGCTCCCGGATCGAGGCCGAACTTGGCCCGCTCGACGA
Source organism: Verrucomicrobiota bacterium (assembly GCA_947471035.1). Classification (GTDB taxonomy): domain Bacteria; phylum Verrucomicrobiota; class Verrucomicrobiia; order Opitutales; family Opitutaceae; genus IMCC26134_A. The sequence goes on along the minus strand of CANIWJ010000021.1, from coordinate 16,690 downwards.
CCTAGCCGACTACCGCGCCGGCCACGGCCCCGCCCGCTACGCCCGCGCCGCCAACGGCGCTACCATCGGCTTCATCGGCGCGCTCACCTCCACGGATTTTTGCGGCACGTGCAACAAGCTGCGCCTGACCGCTGACGGGAAGTTGCGCCCCTGCCTCGGGCGGCACGGCGAGATCGACCTGCTCGCCCCGCTGCGCGCTGGCCACGCCGACCTCGATGAGCTCCTGCGCGACGCCATCGCAAACAAACCGGAAAACCACACCTTCCAAATCGACTACATCCCCGACCGACCGATGACCGCCATCGGCGGCTAATTTGTCTATGCGCATCATTTATTTTGCCCACGCACGCCGCGCGACCGGTTGCCCGCTCGAAGACTTTTACCTAACAGCTCCCCTCTCCGCCCCAGCGCTGTGGGATCTGCTGGTGGAACGCCACCCCGCGCTTGCCCCGCTACGGTCGGTCTCCCGCTTAGCCCGTGATGAAGATTTTCTCCCCGCCGACGCCCTCCTTGCTCCGACCGACGAAATCGTTGTCATCCCCCCGGTCTCCGGAGGGTAGCGGTGCTGGCCCCTCGGCGCTTCCCTGCTGAAGCAGAGCCTGCAGGTTTCCGCGACCAGACCGGGGCTGGTCGGTTTCATGGAGAATCGATGGATGGTGATCGGATTCTTGAACCTTATTTTTCTGGGACTGGTGACTCCGATGCTGGTGACCTAGGCGGCTGAGTATGATTGGATCAGTGTGAATGGATGAACGAAATCCGGACTCGGACTCTTCTTGACGGGGCGTTTGCGACCGAACTGGTGATTGGAATCTCCCCATTCAAAAGCGCCGCCGGCGGCGGACCTTAGCCGATTACGCTTCAAATCACTATTGGCGGCAGCCGTGTTGATGGTTGGCGGGCTGGCGCTGCTCCCGCTAGGTGCCTGGCGCAAGGTCGGCCGTGCGGGCATCCTCTTGGCGAAACCGCACGCGCGTCCGGTCAGCGGGCGAAAGACGTGCTTGGGCCCGGTTCAGCATCGCCGAGCTTAAATCCAGGCAATCAATCGTGGCCAAAGGCGCGAGGGCACAGACCCGGGCCAGCACGCGGCCATCGCCCTCGCCAAGGAGCAGTATCCTTTGGCGGCCCTTCAGGCGGTCAAGGTGCCGGAACCGCGCCTGTTCCAGGAGCGGTCCAAAGGCAATATGCTCAAGCAGCCGGTAAGGACGCGCCAGCCGGTCGAAGTTTTTTTCTCGCGAGGTCATAAGCAGAAAAACGCCACGGCCGGTGTCAGCAACGTGAGATCCACACAGGCTCGCGCAGCTGCTCGGCCGATATGCGGTTCCAGGGAGTCGAGCACACCCAGCAGGAGGGCACTGAGGGTTGCACAAATTCCGGCCACCCCGTCGATGCCGTGGGTGCCGACCGAAGTCGCAGCGCCCAGACATGCGAGCAACCAGGGCAACGAACGAATAAGTCCCCTGCGGTGTGAAAACTGCAGGGCAAGCGAAGTCTGACCGTGTTGCGTATCGACCTCTGTTTCCCAAGCGGAAATCAGCACCAGGTTGACCAGGCACAGCAGCCCGAAAAGTCCCAGCGGTATCCAAAGTGCCGCCAGTCGGCTGCTGATAATCTCTCCCGTGGACTGCCACTGCAGGCGGGCGGGCAGAGCGAGGACGATAGGGGCCAGGGCGGTGCCCAAGGCAAAGAGTGCGGCGATGCACAGTTCCTTGGGTATACGCCCCGGATACTCACGGTGAAAGAACTGGTGCGACAGTAAATAGACCGCGGTTGGTAGGGCCAACACGGTGCTGGCGGCCCATTCGCGACCAGGGATCCAAATGACCGCGAGCCACAAGCCAGTGAGGAAGACCGCCAGGCCGACGATGAAGACCGGCCAGCGCCATAAAATATAGAACTGATGACGTTGAGTCAGCACGGTCTCGGGTGACAAGCGCCAGCCCTCGATCCACCGGTCGGCGGCATAGATAATCCAGACGGCCAGACCAAGCAGCACCGGCTGCGGCCAGGGAAGTTCCACGTTGAGACTGCGTGCAAACAACGCCTGCCAGGCAAGAGCGACCAAGGGAGCGTCGAGTGAGAGGATTGTCAGCCACTGCCACCACTGGGGTTTTCCCAACTGAAGCGACTTTAGCATCGGGCATGCGTTCAGTCCTGAATAGCCGTCGGCACGATACGCCAATAGTAGCGCGGGTAGTTATACCGCCGAGTCGTGCGGTGGTATAAAACGGCGATGACGACGAGGATGAGTGTCCCGATCACCGTGGATCCCAAGAGAAACCCGCAGCTGGGTTTTGCAAGGAACACGATGATCGCATTGGACCCGGCTGGCGGGTGCACGGTCCGTGTCATCATCATGAAGCCCACGCCGAGTCCCGTGGCCACTCCAACGGCCCACCATTGTGGACCGAACCAGGCGAGGCATCCCAAGGCGATCGACGATGCAGCGAGGTGTCCCATGATTACCGCCCGAGGCTGCGACAACGGAGCCTCGGGCAGAGCGAACAGCAAAAGGGCGGAGGCGCCAAAAGAACCCAGCAGCATCAGGGACTGCGTCGTTATGGCTACATAGGAGAGCGAGGAAATCGCGACCACGGTTCCAATGGTGGCGAGAACGATTTGAGACTTCCGAAAGACGGGCGACATGAAGCCGCCCATGAAGGTAATTCATTGAGGGCTTGGCCAGCTTTTTATCGTCTTACGATATATCAAGGGGCTTTCCCGCCGGCGGCCGTTTGGCGCGCTTTCCCGCTCGAAGCCGATCGGTTCTTGATCTCTGGTCTGGAGCCGGCGGCGATCGGGAGCACTTGGGGCGAGGTGTTGGCAGGAAGTTCCACCGACGCCTTTTGCAGTAGTCCAATCAATTTTGGGCCGATGGTTTTGAGTTCCTCCCGGTGGATTCGATAAAGCTTCGCCAAGACGTCCAGACCCTTCGGGGTGATGGTAACCTGCACACGCCTGGCATCCTCGGTTGATTTAGAACGACGCACCAACTGAAGCGCTTCCATACGATCCACCAACCCTACGGCACTGTGATGGGCGATGCGCAATTGCTCGGCTAGTTCGCCGATGGTCACCCAATTGCGTTCGGGAAATCCTTCGATGGCAAGGAGCGCTTGATATTGCTGGGCGCTGACCTTGTGACTGGTGGCTGCGACCTCACTAAACCCCAGAAATTTGCGCAGGGTATAGCGGAATTCAGCCAGCAACTCGTAGTCCTTCTTCGTGAGGTTTTCAGGAGATTCCACGGTGGGAGCCATGATTATCCGAAACCGGCACAACCTAGACTACGCAACAACGATTAATGCGGGAGTCTGTTTCTATGAAAATTTGCCATGTTTACGTTATTCCTCCAACTAATCCAATTTCGTAGGGCGGCTAGCATGCTCGGAGACAGCAGTTCTCCTCGGCCGCTTCGCCTGAGGTCCTGATCACCGAGCGCTTTGCCGCTAGCCGGCCGCTGACCTACTCGCCCGTGGTAAAACCAGCCCAAGGTGGGGACAGTCCGTAACTGAATCGCGGTGAGCCACCAAACGAGAGCAAGGGGAAACTCAATTGAGCATATACTGAATAAAATGTCTTGTTTTCCGCTTTGTTTCATTTTTAGGTCGTCCCATGTCCTCCATGTTTTGCTATCAATGCCAAGAAGCTGCCAAAGGTGAGGGTTGCCGCATTCGCGGTACCTGCGGGAAGACCCCGGAACTGGCGGCGTTACTCGATCTGCTGGTGTTCACCAGCAAAGGCGTGTCGCTGATGGCGACCGCGCTGCGCCGACAGGGCTTCAGCACCAAGGAAGCCGATATTTACGTCGTAGACTCGCTGTTCATGAGTATCACCAACGCCAACTGGGACGAGCCTCGTACCTTAGCTCAGATTCATCGCGGCATTGCCCTGCGCGAGACGATGCTAGCCCGCCACGGTGCCGATGTCGGCCTACCCTCGCCCTTGCCGCTGGCCGCCACCTTCAAGCCTGCCGATGACGCCGCTCTACGCGCCTTGGCCCCCGCTGTCGGGGTGTTGACCACCACCGATGTCGATCTGCGCTCCTTGCGTGAACTGTTGATTTACGGGCTCAAAGGAGCCGCTGCGTATCTCGAACACGCCCGTAACCTCGGTCACGGGAATGACGAAGTAGTTGAGTTTATGCACCGTGGCCTGGCAGCGACCACAGACGACGCCCTGCTGACGCAAGACTTGCTCGCGATTGTGTTGGAATGCGGTCGACACGGGGTCACCGCGATGGCCCTACTCGACAACGCCAACACCAGCACCTACGGCAATCCTGAGATCACCACGGTGAATATCGGGGTGCGTAAAAACCCCGCCATTTTGGTCAGTGGCCATGACTTACGTGACCTGCACGAATTGTTGGAGCAAAGCCGCGACTCCGGGGTTGATATCTACACCCACGGAGAAATGCTGCCGGCTCACTACTACCCAGCGTTTAAAAAATTTCCGCATTTCGCCGGCAATTATGGCAACGCTTGGTGGCTTCAGGATAAAGAGTTTGAATCGTTTAACGGGCCAATTCTGCTCACAACCAATTGTTTGGTGCCGCCCCGGGCGAGTTATGCAGACCGGCTTTATACCACCGGGGCGGTCGGCTATGACGGCTGTCCGCACATTCCCGAGCGGGCCCAGTTGGCCGACATCAAGGACTTTTCCGTGCTCATCGCCCAAGCGAAACAACTCGCCGCTCCCACAGAGATCGAAACCGGCAGCATCACCGGCGGCTTCGCCCATCATCAGGTGATGCAACTGGCGGGCCCGATCCTTGAAGCCATCAAAACCGGCGCGATCCGCAAGTTTGTGGTCATGGCAGGTTGTGACGGGCGAATGAAATCGCGCTCCTATTACACTGATTTTGCCACGGAACTACCGTCGGACACGGTGATCCTCACCGCCGGGTGCGCAAAATTCCGCTACAACAAACTCCCGCTTGCCCCCATCAACGGCATACCACGCGTACTCGATGCCGGGCAGTGTAACGACTCCTACTCGCTGGCCGTAATCGCCCTTAAACTCAAAGAGGTGCTGGGATTAAAGGACATCAATGACCTGCCAATCGCCTATAACATAGCCTGGTACGAGCAAAAGGCGGTGATTGTCCTCTTGGCACTGCTACACCTGGGAGTTAAAAACATCCACCTCGGCCCGACGTTGCCCGCATTTCTCTCGCCAAACGTCGCCCAGATACTGATCGATACTTTTGGGATTACGGGTATCGACACAGTAGAAAACGACCTCGTTACGATGGTTGGCCGCGCCACCCCCGCCAACGAATGCGACGTCGCTCTCGCTAACTAAATACTCGCGTTGAGCATCCGCGCCGACGTCGATTTCCCTGATTCACTCAAAACCGGAGGTATCGTAGGCGTCGTCGAAATTATCACATACGAATGCCGCCACGTCTCGAATTAGAAAGACCCGTCAAGCTGGGGCAAGGTCTTAAGGACGCGCTGTCACCAGCGCGCCCTCCCCTCACCGCCAGCAAGGGATGCAGGCAGGGCTTAAGGCCCGTGCGCGTGTAACCGGTTTTAACCCCTTCCTGGTGGCCGTCCTCGTGGAGCAACCGGGTCGAGTCCAGATCCAGCGCGTAACCCTCCTTACGCGACGGCAGCCGCTGCATCGCCCATCGCCACAACGGCCGGAAACACGACAGGTTGGCACCCGCCGAACCAAACCCGGCGAAGAACCGCGAGAGCGTGGACTGGCTGGGCACCCGGCGGATGCCCAGCAGTTCCGGCACCAGCGGATCGCGCCGGAAATAGGCGACGTGCGTGAGCTTGCGCGCCTCGCCCAGCAGGCCATGCACAAACGCCAGCGCCTTTTCCTGCGGCGTGAGGGAGTTGTTCGACTGCGGGAGTCGATGGGGCAAAGCCGCCGCCAATCGCTTCCCCCACTGCGTGCCCCCGCCACTTAATCGAAACGACGGCGTCCCAAGGTGCTATCATTGCGCGTTTCATTTCAACCCAAGCCGATCGCGCCGCTCAGCGGACAACTCCCGGTAACGCGTTTTCATCGCATCGGAGAGAAAACTGGAATCAAGGCGCTCAGGCCAATCACGGCAGGCCAGGACGAACTTGGTTTTCGTCTGCTCGATCACGGCGGGCGATAACCCGAGTCGCTCGACCGCAAGGTAGCGCCAGAAATCATTGGCCCTCAAATTGGATTTCTTCCCGTTGAGCGGCAACGCGAGTTCCTCCCGACTTCTCGGATTGGGAATGGTGCTATTAAGCAGGTCATAGGCAGGAGATAGCTCCACCTTGTCGTCGCGGGTGACCAGCGACCAATTCTTGAGGTGCATGTCCTCGTTGCCAGTCAGGAAAGAAAAGAGCAGACGCTCGAAAAAATTGATACGCTCCAGTGCCGGAAAAGTGCAAAAGCGGTCGATGATCTCGATCAAGCGCTCCGTACTGGAATCATACTTCGTGTCGCGGCTGGCACCGCTCAACTGCGCGAAGTCCTCCACCGGTTGCCTGTCCCTGCCCACGCGATCAAAACGACGGATAAAATACGACCGAGTGCCATCGGCATTAAGGAGTAATCCGTGCACAGGAATCTCGATGCCTAAGGTAGCCGCTAACGACATCGTCACCGCTTCGTTCTCAGGCAGCTCCGAATACACCAGGTGCGGCGGCTTCACGATATAGCGGCCACCCGTGTCGACGATCTCCATCCGGCCCTCGCTCACGTGCAACACGGCGCTGACTTTGGGCTGCATGCCCTGGATGGACATTTTCACGGCGCGCGCGGCAGCCTCCTCAATCAACTGCTCGCGCGTGAAGGGCAACGGTGCGAGCGATTGCAGCCGGCGGTCCAACAGGCGCAAGCCCTCCGGTGAATAGGAACCCGTCCCCGCCCACTCTGCGTTGGTGATCAGGCACCTCATGCCGCCTCCTCGATTCGCAACGACCCAACGACATCGTGACCGACCGCGAGCAACTGCCCAAAAAAATCATGCCGATCCAACTTGCGATGCCGCAGGAGTGCGTCGAGTTGACCACCCTCCGGCAGCAACCCTTCGAACGGTGGCGGGAACTGAGGAAACGCCCAGATCCGTTGAGTCGTCGGCATGGTGAGCGACACCGGCTCGCCGCGAAATCCGGGAGCGTAGGTGAACCGAAAGGAACCGTCTCCGACGGACTCCAAAATCCCAGCGAATTGGTCCTGCTGAAAAACGCGGGCTGTTCTCATGATGATTCAGCCCTTGGGGGATTCGGTCGTAGCAGGTACGCTTGCCTCGGTTGTCGCCTTGGCTGCGATGCGTTGCAGCAGGGGGCTTCGCCATTCGACCGTGATGTTAAGCACATGCAGGATTTTTTGCAGCGTGTCCCACTGCACCGATTCCTTGCCGTGTTCCAAATCCCAAACGACGGTCTTCCCCACGCCTGCCAGCTTCGCAAGCTGCGGTTGAGTCAGCTCGGCCTTCTTACGGTGAGTGAGAATAAGTTGTGCCAACGATTCCATTTACTGCCTTAACGGCAATTCGGAGTAAAAACACCAAGAGTGGACAAGGCAACATCGATTCACACTGAATATTACCGCCATAAGGGTGTTTTTACTAGAAACGCCCAATAATCCAAGAGCAGGCCATTAATCACGTCAATTTTACTGCCAAGGAGGTAAAAAAGAGTGCCGTGGTGGGCGCCTCGTGGGAGGGATTTGTGATTGAGCAGCTGGTGACGGCGACCCGGTCGCGTTCGACCTATTACTGGAAACCCACGGCGGCGCGGAGCTGGATTTGATGCTGATCATTCGCGGTAAACGCTTCGGCTTTGAGTTTAAACACAGCGACGCGCCGGCCGCCAACAAGTCGATACACAAGGCCTTAAGAGAACGCTTAACCGCCCTGCCCGATCGCCTCACAGACATCCCGGACCAGACCGCGCAGCCAGCGGTGGGCTTGGTCGGCATCCAGCCGGGGGTGCCAGAGTAACGACACGGTGAACTCCGCCGTAGGCACTGGCAGGGCGAAACTCTCCATGCCAACACGCAGGCCGCTCGTATGGCGTTCGGGCACACTGGCGATCAGGTCCGAGGCCCGTGCCAGGGCCAAGGCCGTTGCAAAGCCGCCGACAATCACGCCAATTTTCCGGTTCAGCCCGAGCGTCTCCAGCGTTTCATCGATTGGCCCTTTCGCCACGCCCTCCCGCGAAACTCCAATGTGTTTACCGGCGGAATAAGTGGCGGAGGTGATTTTTTTCCGCAGCAACGGGTGCCCCTGCCGCACCACGCCAATGATGCGGTCGCGGAACAGCGCCAGGGTCCGCAGCTCCGGGGCGGTCGTCGGTTCGATCACTCCCGTTTCCAAATCAACCGCCCCGTCGCGCAGGGGCGTGCTGTCCTTGTTGGGCTTTTGTACGAAATGCAGCCGCACGCCGGGGGCCGCCGCGCTTAACCGGGCGATCAGTTCGGGGCCGAAGGTTTCCGCAAAGCCCTCGCTGGTGCGCAGCGTGAAGGTGCGCACCAATCGCGTCAGATCGAGTTTCGCCGTAGGCCGTAAAACCCCTTCCGTCTCCTGGACGAGTTGGCTGACCCGCTCGCGCAGTTCCAGCGCCCTCGGGGTGGGAACCAGTCCGCGCCCAGCCCTCACCAAGAGCGGATCACCCGTTGTCTCGCGCAAGCGCGCCAGCGCCCGGCTCATTGCCGACGGGCTCAGCCGTAATCGTTGGGCCGCTCGCGCCACGCTGCCTTCCGCCAAAAGTGCGTCCAGGGTGACCAGTAGGTTGAAATCGGGAAGTGACATCGTTTGTGGTTAGCACAGCTCGGTCCAGATGTGGCGTCAACTGCACGGATAACCTGCAAACCCTGCGTCTTCCGCCATCCCAGGTTGTGGGCTATAGTCACGTCCATGTTGAAGACGATCATTGCAGGACGAGGTGAAGCATTCGATGAAAGTGCTGAACGCACACCTTGGGTTCAGGGTGCGCTAGCAGCCCTTTCGTTGTCTATGTTGCTGTCCTCGCTAGGCACAAGCATCGCCAATGTCGGCTTACCGACGTTGGCTCAGGCGTTCACCGCCACGTTTCAAGACGTGCAATGGGTCGTCCTAGCCTACCTCCTCGCCATCACCACGCTGATCGTCAGCGTCGGCCGTCTCGGTGACTTAACCGGCCGCCGTCGGCTGCTTCTGACGGGGATCTTTCTTTTTACGGCGGCTTCGGTCCTGTGCGGTTTCTCGCCCACACTCTGGCTGCTGATAGCCGCCCGTAGCGTACAAGGCCTCGGAGCGGCTGTCATGATGGCACTCACCATGGCCTTTGTCGGTGATACCGTCCCGAAGGCCAAAACGGGAAGCGCCATGGGGGTGCTCGGGACGATGTCCGCGATAGGCACAACGCTCGGTCCTTCGCTCGGTGGAGCTTTAATCTCCGGACTCGGTTGGCGGGCAATGTTCCTCGTCAATGTACCGCTGGGTATCGGAGCTTTTTTTCTCGCCCGTCGCTACCTGCCCGTTGACCGCCACGTGCCAAAGACGGATCGGGCCGCTTTTGATTATAGGGGCACGCTGGTGCTTGCACTGACGCTCGCGGTTTATGCGCTCGCGATGACGATGGGGCGGGGCCGGTTCGGTTCGCTCAACCTGGCCCTGTTGTTAGCTGCGGCCCTTGGAATCGGACTCTTCGTGCTCGCCGAGGTGAAAGCAGCATCGCCTTTGATCCAATTGGAGCTGTTCCGAGATCCCGCGCGAAGTGCGAGTCTCGCCATGAGCACGCTCGTCGCGACGGTGATGATGGCAACGTTGGTCGTCGGACCGTTTTATCTCTCGCGTACACTCGGGCTCAATGCGGCCTCGGTTGGACTCGCCTTGTCGGTCGGTCCACTGCTCGCCGCGCTGACAAGTGTGCCAGCGGGTCGAATTGCGGACCGATTCGGTGCACAACGCATGACGATCGTCGGACTCAGCTCAATGGCGACGGGCGCATTCCTGTTATTCCTTCTACCGACGTCTATCGGGTTAACCGGGTACATCGCCCCCATCGTCGTCATTACCGTTGGCTATGCCCTGTTTCAGACGGCCAACAACACCGCCGTCATGACGGATATCCAAGCGTCGCAACGGGGCGTTATTTCAGGCCTGCTCAACCTATCGCGCAATCTCGGCCTCATAACTGGTGCCTCCGTGATGGGTGCGGTCTTTGCGCTCGCCTCAGCGACGACCGACATCACTACGGCGCGTCCCGAGGCCATTGCCCACGGCATGCGGATCACCTTCGCAGTCGCGGCAATTCTGATCGTTGGAGCGCTCGCCATTGCCGTCGGCAGCCGCGCACACGCAAGGCGTCGGGCTGCACGGGCACTGAAGCGGATGTGCCTGAGCGGAATAACTGTATTCGTTGTTTGGGCGACCATCGCCAGTGGGCAGGCAGCGACACCGAGCAAGGTCGCCCCGATTCCCGCCGACCCTTATCCGTTCAACGCGGCCGGCTGGGGGCCTGATGCCGGCAATGGCCGGTCAATCAGCCGCTGGGCTGAGGACTGGACGGGTATGCGCGAGGCAGGTACCGCGCCGGCCTTTAAGGCGATGCCTCTTGGCGGTCCGGCTTCACTCACCTTAAGCGCAGAAGCCCGCCTGCGCTTCGATGCCTTCGACGACGGTCAACTCAAGCGCGGTAACGATTATGAACAGGCGCTGTTCCGCGGCATTTTCGGTGCGGATTTACGCTTCAACCCAAACCTCCGCATCTATTCGGAAATTGGCACCGGCCAAATCGAAGGCCGCCGCAGCGACGCCCTCGCTAACTTCCAAAACGACGCTTCGCTTCAGCAGCTTTTTTTGGATGCCCGAGGCTAGGCGAATCTCGAAAAAATCGTCCTACCTATCGATTGAATTCATAATCGTTTGTGCTGATGGAAAAGGCTTCGACGAAGCTGTCGTAGAATCTCCGTTTTTGTGTCGGCTGACGCCTAGTCAGGAAGTCCTCTCTGTTCCGGTGCCAGCTCAGAAATCTGTTCCGCAGCGATCTATCAAGTGCATGATTGAGATGGTTCGTGGTTGGTCAGCTGATTTGAAGCGCGATCCAAATTTGAGATTGGCAGATGTGGCCCGCAGACATGGGTTAAGTCGCGCGAGAGTTACCCAGCTAATGCCACTTGCATCATTGGACGAAGCATTAATCGCGAACGCACTTCTAGCTAGTCCAAAGACCAGCCTACGCGGACTCTTGAGGCTCGCTGCGAAAAGGGGGTGACATAAAGAAAAGTAATTTCGAGCAGGCTGCGTTTTTCGATCTTCATGCCCTTGGGGTAGATGCTTTCACCGAGATCGAAAATGCCTGCGAATATTTTCGCGCGATCGCACGCAACCATAAGTGCTTTCCCTGCCCTTTACTTGGTTGGCTTTGATCTTGTGGGCCTGACGCTTTCCTCCAGATCTGAACGCTGCCATTTCAGTGTTAGGTCCACCAAATCCTGAATTCGCTCAGGTTTGTTGGCCAGTTGCTTCGAAACAAGGTTCAGGACGGGAGCACCCTCCTTAGCTTTAAAGAAGGTAAATTCTGCAGGATCCAATCCACCACGAGCAATCTCATCTCGAAGATGACCGTAAAGCACCAGCAAAGCTGAGTCAGGTGTAAGAGCTTTCATAAGTCCGCTAAGTAGAACCGGACTCAATGGCCTGCCCTCGAGAAACTTAGATATCGCAGTCCTGCTTACGCCAATTTTTTTCGCAACCTCAACTGCGGTAATTCGATCATTTTTAAGGGCTAATCGAAATGCTGCGACTGCGCCCTGATCCTTATCTAAGAAAAAGAAGAACATAAATGCTTGGTGTATAGATATTTTACTTAAAAAGAGTCAACATGTGTTTCTTTTGATCTTTAACTTATTCAAAAAGAACACACGTTATGTGAATTAGGATCTACCAACCAACAAAAACACTGCAATTAAAAATGAAAAGAATTATCGACGGTAAGGTTTACAACACTGAAACAGCAACTCTGATAGCCGAATGGGACAACGCGCCCAAACGTATTCCAAGCGATTTTTACTATGAAGAAATCGAGGTATACAAAACAAAGTCTGGCGCTTGTTTTACGGTTTCCAGAATGAATCCATATCCTTGGACATTAAGGGTTTTAACAGGTGAGGATATTCTAAAATTATCTGAGGAAATTGGTGAGGTGGACTTTGTGGCTGAGCACTTTCCGGAGCTTCTTGTCGAGGGCTAGATTACACCGGGAAATTTTTAACCACCTATGCGGAAGCCCTACCAGACTTTAAGCTGGTTGCGGTATTGAGGCCTATACGCGGGAATCGACTGGAGTCAGCGGGGGTGGGTTTAGATTAGCGGCTCGTTCGGACAACAACGAGTAGGTTTCATATCAGGCTACCTCCCATCGGCGAACGACGTCCCTGAATTTAGGGTTAACAAGTGTGGTTTTCCGCAATGCGAAGAACATAACGTCGGGTGAGGCATCGAGGATGCGCCACGCTTGATCTTCCTCAATGACGCTCGGCGAAAAGGCGCAGAGGTTAACCGGGAGTGGTTCACACCAGATAAAGAAAAGTCGCGGTAGCGCCGCATTGGCCACGATATTGGAAGGCAATTTAGTCTGCTTCACCAACCAGGGAACATGATCTGGTTTGGTTGCACCCCAAACAAACGATGCCAGTCCAGGCGCGGCAAAATCGAAGCGCGCCCAGACGCCGCCGGGCAGATGCAAGCCGACGTAGCCGTTACCTTTTTTATTCATGCGCAGTCCCGTATTACCATCTGGGCTTATTGCGAAGAAGTCGCCGGGAACGGGCGATTCACTTTCTTGCAAGATAGGGAATGGGGTGGGAGACGAGGTATTCATGGATTATGGGTGGTGTGTTGTTGTTGGTTTCCGCGAGGTTCTGTCGTGAACCGAGAACGCGGATTGAGGAATTCAGGCTCCGGGCGGTTGCCGCGGCGCAAAGCGATGAAGGCAACTGCTCCGCAACGCGGATTTTTCCTAGGATTTCCGCTGTGCCTGTTTGGGCAGGGTTTAACCTGTGGTGGTGAATGCACCGTGCGTAAGCGTGGCGCTGGAGGATGGTGCTTCCTCAGGGATCGAAAATGGATCGATCCAAGCTTCCTCCTTTGGGGCAACCAACCACGACGCAAAGCTCGTGATCGGTTGCCTGCTAACCCTCGAAATCGGAACCGTGAAAACACCCAATCCAATGACTCATTCCGGTGCTTAGAAATGCCAGTATTGTATCCGTTTAATAGATACAAAATAAGGGCTTTGTAGATAAAGGTCGCTGGACTCTCCGGAAGCTTAGGCTGACACCGTTAAGAGTGCGTCCCACCTTGTCGTGTAGCACGGACTGAGGTGCCCCTGACGCATTTTCCATGCGGGGGCAGATGGACCGGCAGAGGCGATTCGAACGGTGGCGCGACCATGTTCTCGGTTGATTTTATCCATCGTGGCCATGAGCGCACGGCGCCGGGCGATCAAATGAGGCGGTGGCGTGTCGAACGAAAGCTGGGTGGCATCGTCCGGGACGAGGTTGGTCACGAGCACGCCAATCTTGCGGAAGGAAAAACCTGGGCGATGGATTCGTCTGAGCAATCCGGTCGCAATCTCGGCAAGGTGGCTGCTATCACTGCTTGGCGTAGGCAGCTCGCATCCGGCCGATGGGTGGTATTGAGTGCCGCCGACGTGCGGATTTGTTTCGAGGAACACCTGAAGAAAGCCAGCGACCTGGCGTTGCGCGCGGAGCTTTTCGGCGACGCGGCTTACGTAAGCAGCCAAAGGCTCGCCTAGCTCGTCCAGTGTGGAGAGGGGAGAGCCGAAACCCTTTGCGCAACAGATCGCCTTCTTCGGCGGTGCGAATTCTTCGAGAGCAAGACAAGGTAGGCCGCGCAACTCTAACACAACGCGCAGGCCGGTGACGGCAAGCAGGTGCCGAGCCGTGGTATCGTCTAGCTCCCGGAGAGCGCGGGCGGTGGTGACACCGAAGGGTGCTAGTCGCTCGGCTAGGCGGCGTCCGATGCCCCACACATCAGAAACTGGAATGGTTTCCAGGAGGGCAGATTCGGTGACTGGATCCGTGGGCCAAAGAAAGACGCCGGTGTGATTCTGAGGTTTTTTTGCAAGCCGGTTGGCGAGCTTGGCCAGAACCTTAGTCGGGCCGAAGCCTACACTGACCGGGATACCGGTGTGGCGCCGCACGGTGTGGCGGATGTCCCGACCAAGGCCGACCCAATCGGTGTGGCTGTCATAGCTTAGAAATGCCTCGTCGATGGAATAAATTTCTAGGTGTTGTGAGAAGTCGCGTAACGTGGCCATGACACGGCGGCTCATGTCACCGTAGAGCGTGTAGTTAGAACTAAATACGTGGACGCCGGTTTTGAGTTCAGCACGGGCAAGGTGCCAGACCTCTCCCATAGCGATGCCACGAGTCTTGGCCTCGGTTGTGCGGGCTACAACGCAACCGTCGTTGTTGGAGAGGACGACAACGGGCTGACCCTCCAGTCGCGGCTGAAATACGCGCTCACAAGAGCAGTAGAAGGAGTTGCAATCGACGAGAGCGAACACCGGGAGTTCGGGCTAAAGTGGATTGATGGCGAAGGTAACGACACCCCAGACGCGAGATTCGTCGTCGAGGTCGGTAATATCCGCATAGGCAGGGTTGGCAGATTCGAGCCAGCAGCGGACTCCTGAGCGACGCAGGCGTTTGACGGTGTGCCCACCTCCAACAACGGCGACAACGATGCGACCGTCACGAGCTTCCTCTGAGCGGTCAACGACCAGGATCGCGCCGTCCTGAATGCCAGCCCCGGTCATTGAATGGCCGGAAACGCGGACAAAAAATGTGGCGGCAGGGCGGCGAATTAGATGCGCAGCGATATCGAGATCGCGGTCGAGGTGATCTTCCGCAGGGCTTGGAAATCCGGCGGGCGCAGCAGAAAACATTACTGGCCTTGGAAATGGCACGCCCTCCTTGGTGGCGTTGATAGATAAAACCTTCATTTCTCCCAAGGATATTGGTTCGAAAATACACGGCAAGAATACCGACCACGCCTATCCTGTTGGCTAACTGAACTCAGTTTGAGTTTCTCCTCGAAATGGCACGGATTCCCTGCGGCGAGGATCAACCGAAAGTATTTCGGGTCATATTTTCACCAGCCTCCACAGACCATCGCTGCGGATGCGAAGGGCTTGGATCGTCGACACTTTACCGGTCGCCGTGATGACCAGTTTCACGAAAGCAGTCCAGCGCTCGAATTGGTCCCACCTCAGTGCGAGGTCTCGGTTGATGATGGGGCTCAGGCCGAGTGACGCCCAGTTCACTTCAATGTCTTCGATGGCTTTGATGAGGTCGAGGATGACGGTTGGATGCCCGTGACGCACCGCAACCTGAACGAAGGGAACGGGGCGTTGGCCGAGAAGGGCGTCCCACGACCAGTGGATGAGGGCCAGAACGCGTTTGTGATCCGCGGCGCCTGGAGCGGTGTGGTTTTTGGCGGTGGCGGCACAGGCCGCGAGTTCTACCGGGTCGAAACACGCGCGTCCGTTCTCCGTGACATAGTCGAGCCAAGCTTGAGGGAAGGCCGAGAACGCCCTTTCCAGCCGCATCACCAACGCGGCCAAGAATCCCGGGTTGGATTCCACAAAGAGTTCCAACGTGCGAATCAATTCCTGGATTTGAATCGGCTCCTCGGTTCGGTTTGGTAGGTCCATGATCGAGGACAGGCCCAGCTCCAGTTCGATTTGCAGAGCGAGTCGTGCGCGCTGGTCGCGATCACTTTCCTGTTCATCAAATTTGAGCAATGCGTGGGCCAGCCTAAGCCAACGGGCCTCGCCCAATCCGATTACATCAACATCCTCTTCGTCGTTCATGGTTGGCGGGCGATCTTATTGCGTTGAATCGTGAGCATGAGGTCCGCGGCCAGAGCTTCGAAAATCCGCATGCCACCGAGGCTAAAGTCGATTTTCACCGAGGCTAAATTGACGCCGGCCTCGGACGCCAATCGGTCCAAGCCATAGGCCGCCATCAGCTCCGGAATTTCGTCGGGGGCGGGATAGGTGAGGAGCATCGGCTCGGCGTGGAATCGGGCGAGCAGCTCGACCGGGATAGCCCTGCTTTTGCGCACCTGGGCAACGATGTCGGTGGTGGTTGGGCTTTGGTCACCGCCGTGAAACCCGATGGTTTTGCTCGTTTTTTGGGGTCCGGTCAGATCCTGCCAGGTGCCGCAACCGATGATCCAAAGACGATTGGGATCTATGCCCGTGTGCTCCGCTTTGCTGTTCTTGGTTACCTTATTTTGGTAACGTGCAAACTCCTCGATAGGAAGCTGTCGATCCAAGAGCGCAAAGACCTCGTTGAGAACAGATTTCGTCCAGCTCCCGGAATCATCGGGGCCAAAAGCTTTATCGAGTTCATCGAGGAAAACACAGACGCGTTCGTGCTGCTCAATCGCATCGAGCACGTTGAACATGGTGGGGCGACTCTCCCGTGACCCAAAAGGTAACCAGCGTCCAAAGGTAAGCGGGAGAAAGTGTGCGCCCAGCGACCTGGCGACCTCTCGGCACAAATGGCTCTTCCCAACACCGGTGCTACCAAGGAGAAATGGAAACGTGCGAGGTTTGAGTGGGTGTCCGGTAGTTGCCCCGCTGAAGTGGAGTCGTCCGAGATCAACGCACCGCTCCCAGACCTTGCGTTGTGAACGATGAAAAGTGGGCTCCGGTGCTTTTACGATTTTGTCGGGAAG
>CANIWJ010000020.1 GCA_947471035.1 Verrucomicrobiota bacterium | reverse complement strand
CTAGCTCAATGGTAGAGCAGTTGACTCTTAATCAATTGGTTCCGGGTTCGAGTCCCGGGGGAACCACCACTTTACGGCCTGACCTTCAATCAGTTGGGCCGCGTTCTTTCCGAGGTTTATGTTGTTTTCGCGACCCAATTGAGTCGCCGGTGTAGCTCAATGGTAGAGCACCTGTTTTGTAAACAGGCGGTTGCGGGTTCGAGTCCAGTCGCCGGCTCCAATCTCTAGTCCAGAACATCACGCCACATAACCCAGATTTTCTCACTGCTCGATGGTGTAATGGTAGCACAAGCGACTCTGACTCGCTTTGTCTAGGTTCGAGTCCTAGTCGGGCAGCCACTTTTAATCGGAAAAAGCCACGCAAACCCTCACGGTTTTCGTGGCTTTTTTGTGTCCAAATTCAGGAGGGCTAGAAGTTCCGGGATTTACCGAGAATTGGTAATGCAATGCCATACGCGGCTCAATTCCCGCCCCCGTCGGCACAAAAAAGCCCGCGAACGCCTTTCGGCACTCGCGGGCTCTTAGTTGTTCAATTGGTGGAGGTGGCGGGAATTGAACCCGCGTGCCCCTGGCCTTCGCGCATGGCGTCTACCCTTATAGTGCCGTTTTAATTTCGCCGACACCCCGCGACTGCACGCGCAATGATGTTAACTAACCCCCGGATCGAAGATACGGCGCCCACACCGCGGGTGGCTCTGGGCGCTATGTCCACTGTCGTCGATCACGTCAGCTAGTGGACGTCACTGGGCGATCGTCACTGCACTTAGGCAGCGAGGGGCATTTCTTCGAAGGTGCCGTTTATTTTGTTTTGAAGGAATTTATAACGCGAGACCGTCACTCGCGAAGGGCAGCCGTGCACTCCAACCAAGGGTCGAATCCAGAACACCCCCGAAAATGACTTTTCGGCGATCTTCCGGGACCAAGCTTTCGCTCGATCGTGCCGGTAATCTGAAAGAACAAGCGGACAACTTCGCCGCGCTCGCTTCCGATTGCAAGCGCCGCGCTCGCGCGATTCGCCGATGAAATCTGACACGCATATTTTGCAAGATTGGCCATTGTCGCCGGCCAAGGCTTCGGAGTGAATGCGCGCTTATGTCGTCCGCCGCTCCCACTCCCGCCCCTCACGCAGAAGAGAAATTCTCCCTGACCTTGTTTGTCTTCACCGTGGTCGGCATGCTCGCTCTTATCGGAGGTATTTTCTGGTTTCTCGCTCCCGCTGCGCTGTGGGACGCCCAGTGGTCACCGCCTTGGTGGGCCTTCGTCGTAGCATTTTTAGCCGTCACGCTGTTCAATGCCTTCTTCGAGTTCTTCCTCCACCGTTATGTGCTGCACAAACCGGTCCTGAGCTTCCTCAGCCATTTCTACCGCCAGCACACTCTGCACCATAGCCTGACCCGCATCACCCGCCGCCGCACATCATCGGGCCGTGAGCTGCCCTACGTGGAAAATATCTACCCGATCACCCAGCCCGAACAGCATGAAGCCTCGTTTTTCCCTTGGTTTACCCTGCCGGTTTTTGCCTTGGTCGTCACCCCTTTGCTGATCGCGCTCAACTGGCTGTTTCCTTCCTTGCCTTGGTTCTCCGCCGGCTTTGCCGCCTTGGCCGCTTCGCTCGCGCTTTATGAGATTTTCCACGCCATCGAGCACTGGGCCTTTGAAAAATGGGCACCACTCATCGAGAGCCGTTACTTCGGATGGGCCTGGCGCCACATTTACAGCTTTCATCTTCGCCACCACGCCGTGATCGATTGCAACGAAGGTATTTCCGGCTTCTTCACCTTCCCGGTCGCCGACTTGGTTTTTGGCACCTGGATCAACCCCAAAACCCTTTACGTGGACGGCGGCGGCTGGGAACCTAAGGACTTCCACAGCCCACGTCCCTGCGCGTTCATTCGTTGGTGCGACGCCGTCTGTGACCGCATCGTGCAAGCCCGCCGTAAACAAGCACGCAGCTAAGCTCCCGAGGCGTCCGCACGCCCTTTTTGTTCTCAACGTTTTCGGCCAAAAACCGGCTTGGTTTCAGCTCCCGCCGGGACAATTCATTGCTTTTCCAAATATGAAAATCTGCTGCATCGGTGCCGGTTATGTAGGTGGCCCCACCATGGCCATGATCGCGTTCAAAGCGCCCGATATCACGGTCACCGTCGTGGACATGAACACCAAGCGCATCGCCGCCTGGAACTCCGACACCCTGCCCATCTATGAGCCCGGCCTGGATGATATCGTTAAAACTGCCCGCGGTCGGAACCTGTTTTTCTCCACCGACGTGAAAGGCGCGATCGCCGCCGCCGACATCATTTTTGTATCGGTCAACACCCCGACCAAAACCTACGGAGTCGGCGCCGGCCGAGCCGCCGACCTGCGCTACATCGAGTCCGTGGCCCGCACCATCGCCGAAGTCGCCACTTCACCGAAAATCATCGTCGAGAAGTCCACCATCCCGGTGCGCACCGCCACCACCATCCAGGAAATTCTCGCCGCGCAACCCTGCGCCGCGAAATGCCAGGTTCTCTCCAACCCTGAATTCCTCGCCGAAGGCACGGCCATGGCCGACCTCGCCAACCCCGACCGCGTACTGATCGGCGGCGAACGTACCCCCGAAGGCGAAAAGGCCATCGAAACCCTCGTCTCGGTTTACGCCCGCTGGGTCGCGCGCGACCGCATCATCACGACCAACCTCTGGTCCTCCGAGCTCTCCAAACTCGTCGCCAACGCCTTCCTCGCCCAGCGCATTTCCTCGATCAACGCCATCTCCGCCCTCTGCGAAGCCACCGGCGCCGACGTGGACGAAGTCGCTCACGCCATCGGCAAAGACTCCCGCATCGGCCCCAAGTTTCTCAAAGCCTCGGTCGGCTTCGGCGGCTCCTGCTTCCAGAAAGACGTGCTCAATCTCAGCTATCTCAGCGAACACTTCGGCCTGCCGGAAGTTTCCCGCTATTGGGATTCCGTGATTACGATGAACGACTGGCAGAAACACCGCTTCGCCGCCAAAATCGTCAAAACCCTCTTTAACAGTGTCGCCGACAAACGCATCGCCGTGCTCGGGTTCGCCTTCAAAAAAGATACCAACGACACCCGCGAATCCGCCGCCATCAGTGTGTGCCGCGATCTTATTGCCGAACACGCTGACGTGGTGGTTTACGACCCCAAGGTCCCCGCCGAAATGATTCGCGAAGACGTACTCGGCAAAGACGCGCCCGCCAATCGCCGCCTCACTATCGCCACTTCCGCCCGCGAAGCCTGCGTCGGTGCTCATGCCATCGCCATCCTGACCGAGTGGGACGAGTTCAAGACCCTCGATTACGCCGCCATCCTCGCAGGCATGCCCAAGCCGGCCTTCCTCTTCGACGGTCGTAACATCACCGACCTCGCCGCGCTACGCGCCCTCGGCTTCCGCGCCTACGGCATCGGAAAATAAGTCCGTAAAAAAGCCGCCTCGTCTTTGACGGAGGCGGCCAACGATGACGAACCGGGAGCAGTCCCCGGCCCGTCCGTGGTAAGAATCAGGCGCGCCCCATGTAGGAACCGTCGTCGGTCGAGACCTTGATCAGTTCGCCTTCCTTGATGAACAACGGCACGCTCACCACCAGACCGGTTTCCAGCTTGGCCGGTTTCTGCACGTTGGAGGCGGTGTCACCCTTCACGCCGTCGGCGCTCTCGACGATCTTCAATACCACCGAAGTCGGCAGCTGAATGGTCAACGGCCTTTCATCGACGTAGAGAACCTCCACTTTGCCGTTGGCCGTGAGGTAATTCTTGGTATCGCCGATGAGCGAAGCCGGCAGCTCAATCGTCTCAAAGGTCTCCGGATCCATGAACGCGAAGGTATCGCGATCGGCATAGGAAAACTCCAGGGTCTTGTGCTCGGTAGGCAACACCTCGATCGTGTCGGTGGAGGCGAAACGCTGGTCGAGCGCCTTGCCGTAGCGCAGATTGCGCATCTTCACCTGTACGAAGGCGCGCAGATTTCCCGGCGTGCGATGCTGGGTTTCCATGACGAGATGGGGCTCGCCGTTGAATTTAATGACTTGGCCTTTACGGACATCGTTGGCGGAGGGCATGGCGGTAAACGAATGGAGACGTGGTTTGTGACTGGTTAAAAGGTTAAGGCGTAGCCCTCGCGCACGGGAAGAGTCAAGGGCGGTATCCGTTCAGCTCGCGAGCGCGACCCGCGCCATCGTCACCAAACCGCCAAAAACCTTTTGCCCCGCCCGACCTCCGCCACTCATCTCCTCAACCTCCATGCTCGATACCGTGACCCACCTCGGCGAAACGCTGCACCGCTGGCGCGTAGGCCGCTCCACTTTCCTTGCCTGCCCCGAACGCGGCGCACGCCTCATGAACTGGAACCTCGCCCTGGCCGATGGGAACGTGCGCGACGTCATTCACTGGCCGGAAAACGCCACCTTCGAAAACTTCGCCAGCGTCCGCGGCGGCAACCCCATCCTCTTCCCCTTAAACGCCCGCACCTTTGACCAGGGCAAAATCCACCGCTGGCGCACCCCCGAAGGCGAACCGCTCCCCATGCCCATGCACGGCCTCGCCCGCCAAGGCCGCTTCGCCTTGGAGCGCGCTGACGCCTCAGGATTCTCCGCTCTTTTTCAACCCGACGCCTCCGCCCTCGCCGCATACCCCTACAAGTACGAATTCCGCGTCATCTACCGCTTCGGCCCCGCCTCGCTTACCTGCGAGTTTGACCTGAAAAACCTCGACGCCCGCCCGCTACCTTGGAGCGCCGGCCATCATTTTTATTTTACCGCTCCCTGGGAACCTGGACGCACCCGCGATGACTACCGGCTCGAAATGCCCGCGACCCGCCACCTGCGCCAAAACCCCAGCGGACAACTCGTGCCCGGACCCACCCTGCCCACCACAGCATCTTTGGCCAATCCCGAGTGGATCGACACCTTTCACCTCGGCCTCAGCCGCCCTACCGCCACCCTCGCCCCCGCCACCGGAGATCGCGCTGGTGCGATTCAAGTAAGCCTCAGCCTCGACAAGAAAAACCCGCCCCCGCCCGAGGCCACCTTTGTCACGTGGTCGGCCTCGCCCGAAGCTCCTTTTTACTGCATCGAACCTTGGATGGGACCGCCCAACGCCCCCGAGACCGGCGTAGGTCTGCACCTCGTCTCACCCGGTAAAACCCAAAGCTTCATCGTCGAGGTCGCGCTCGCCTCCTGATCGAATCGCGCTTCACTTCCACCGAACCCTCACCCAACTCACGCGCCATGAACGGCCTCCTGCTCACCATCCAACCACCCTTCGCGACCCTCGCCTTTATCGAGGGCATCGGAGGCATGGAAATGATGCTCGTGGCCGTCATAGGCCTCCTGCTTTTCGGCGGCAAAGGCCTGCCCGACATGGCCCGCACAATCGGTAAAGCGATGCGAGAGTTCAAAAAAGCCACAGCCAACATCGAGACCGAAGTGAAGCGCGTCATGGAAGAGGAGACCGTAACGCCCCCCGCCCCTCGACACGCTCCTCCCTCAAGCATCCCCCGCCCAATTGAATCCCTGGAACCACCACCGGCACCCACTCCGGCTACCAGCGCTCCTCTGCCCCCAGCTCCCGCCTCGCCCCCGCCACCCTCTCCTTACTAGCTCTACCAGCTTTTCTCGCTCCTCGCTCCCAATGCCACTCCCACTTCTTTACGGCGCTCTGATCGGCCTTGCCCAGTTATTCGCCACCCTGGTGGTTTTCGCTCTGGGTAAACACCAGACGGCCGAGGGCATGGCCTCCGCCCAAATGCCCGAAAGCCTGATCGGGTTTATCCTGCTAATGGTCGTAGTGTCCTTTGCCCATCGCGCCGCCAAAAAAACTCTTTCGCAAGGCGGTCCCCTGCCCTTCGGAGCCGCCGCCAAGTTCGCCGTCGCAACCGGCCTGGTCAGCGGAATCGTGACCGCCATCGGCCAATACCTCTACCTCGCGTTTATCAACCCAAGCCTACGCACCCTGCAACACGGCCTCATCGTCGAACGCGCCAAAGACCAACTCGCCAAACTTTCCCCTGAAGAAGCCGCCCAAGTGATGCAGAAAATCGAATACGCCACCTCCGCCACCGCCCGCGGCGTCGTTTACGGTGTAAACACCTTCCTCTTCGCCACCCTTCTGGGCATCGCTTTCGCCATGATCTTCCGCGCCTCCGTCCGCCGCGATCTCCAATACAAGCCGTCCGCCTAATCCACCGCCCCGGCTAACCTCGCATCGCGGGCAGCACGCTAGTTGCGCCCAAGCCGAGTCTGGCGTAAACATGACCGGCCATGTCCGCCGTAACCGCTCCCGCCCTCCGCTCCGAACGCACCATCCTGCTCACGCTGGCGGCGGTGCAGTTCACCCACATTCTGGATTACATGATCATGATGCCCCTCGGAGCGGGGCTCATGCGGGAATTCGAACTGTCGCCCGCGCAATTTAGCCACCTCGTCGCCGCCTACGGAGGCGCCGCCGCCATTGCGGGGATAATCGGTGGCTTCTTCCTCGACCGCGTGGACCGCAAACACGCCCTGCTTTGGCTCTACTCCGGCTTCGGACTGGCCACCCTTGCCTGCGCTCTCGCGCCTTCGCACCACGCCCTGCTCGCCGCCCGCCTCCTCGCCGGAGCCTTCGGCGGTTTGGCTGGCGCAGTCGTCGTCGCCACCGTCGGCGACGTGGTCCCGCCCGAACGACGTGGACGCGGCTTCGCCATGGTCATGTCTGCTTTCCCGCTCGCCTCCATTGCCGGCGTGCCTCTCGGACTCACCTTGGCCAACCGCTTCCAATGGCACGCGCCGTTTTTCCTGCTCGCCGCGCTCGCCGGTCCCATCCTTCTGGCCATAACGCGTAACATCCCCTCTCGCCCGCCGCTCACGCTCACCGGCCCGCGCCCCCACCCCTTTCTCGCCATGCGTGACCTCCTGGCCGAACGCGTCCACTGGCGTGGTTTCGCCGTCACCGCCGCCCTGATTTTCAGCGGCTCCTGCGTCATCCCGTTCATGGCCCCAAGCATGATCGCCAACGTGGGCCTGACCGAAAGCCAACTCCCCTTCGTATATTTCTTTGGCGGGTTAGCCACCTTTGCCTCCACCCGATGGATCGGCCAACTCACCGACCGGCACGACAAACTCCACGTCCTCGCCGCCATCACTGTGCCCGCCATCGCAGCCGTGCTCATTCTCACCCGCCTCGGCCCCGCTCCACTCCCGCTCGTTCTCATCGTTACTACCCTCTTCTTCGTCGGCATGTCCGGACGCTTCGGCCCGGCCACCGCGCTGGTGGCCAATTCAGTCGCCCCGCGCTTTCGCGGTGGCTTCATGAGCCTTAACTCCGCGATCCAGCAAGGCGTGGGCGCCCTCGCCAACCTCGCCGGCGGTGCCCTCGTGTGGAGCGACGCCACTAACCACCTCTACGGCTACGAACACGTGGGCCTGCTCGCCACCGCCGCCTTCCTACTCACCCTCGTCCTAGCCCACCGCCTGCGCGCCGCCGCCCCCCACGCCGCCACCAACGCACCCTTCCCCGCCGCATCCGTCGCCGGCGACTAACCCTTTCCATTTGCCGCCCCTCCACCACCCCGCACATTTCCCACCATGATCGAAACCATCAAAAAAACCCTCCTCGCCGGTGTCGGCGCCGCCGTCATCACCAAAGAAAAAGTTCAAGACGCGCTCGATGACTACGTGCGCCAAGGCAAAATCAAAGCCGACGACGCCCGCATCATCGCCGAAAAAATCGGCGAGCGCGGTCGTCACGAATTCGAAGAACTCAGTCAGCAAGCCTCCGCCAAGGCCGCCGAGTTGTTCAACAAACACGACACCGCCGTCACCGCCCGCCTCGCCGCCCTCGAAGCCCGCGTGGCCGTCCTCGAAGCCGCTGCCACTGCTCCCGCTCCCGCGCCGACCCGCAACCAAGAGCCCTAAGCTCGTCCCTCCCTGCTCCTAGCTCTCCGCTCTCCGCGTGACTCCCTTCAACCTGCTCGCCCACGCCGTCCGAGCGAAGGAGATCATCGCCGTCGCCGCCCGTTGCGGGTTCAGCGAACTGCTCGACCAACTCGAACTACCCGCCGGCTTTTGGCAGCGCTTCATCCCGCGCCCGGCCAAACGCCTGCCCGCCTACGTCCGCATCCGCACCGCCCTGGAAGATCTCGGCCCAGCCTTCATCAAGGCCGGTCAACTCCTCAGTATGCGGCCCGACGCCCTGCCGCCCGCGCTCATCTTCGAGCTGCGCAAACTGCGCAACAACGTCGCCACCCTGCCCTTCTCCGAGATGCGCCCCGTGCTCGAAGAAGCCCTCGGCCGTCCTCTCGCGGAAGTATTCTCCTCCTTCGACGAAAAACCCGCCGCCTCCGCCTCCCTCGCCCAAGTCTATTTCGCCACCCTGCACGACGGCCGCGAAGTCGCGGTCAAAATCCAGCGCCCCAGCCTGCGCAAACTCGTCGAGACCGACCTCGCCCTGCTCAGCTTCTTCGTGAACCAGCTCCACGAGCGCATCGAAACCCTCCGCCCCTACGACCTGCCCGCCGTCGTCGCCGAAGTGAGCGCGGGTGTGCTGAGAGAATTGGATTTCACCTACGAGGCGCGAAACCAACGCTTCTTCACCGCGACCAACCCCAACCCCGAACACGTCTTCGCGCCCGAGATCTACGACGAATTCTCCAGCGAATGCGTGCTTGTCATGCAGCGCATCGTGGGCCGCCCGGTGGATTCCAGCGGCCTCGCCCCCGACGCCGCTCGCGCACTCGCCCGCGCCGGCGCGGCCTCCCTCTTTCACCAAGTGCTCGTAGCCGGTTTTTTCCACGCCGACCCCCACGCCGGCAACGTGCTCGTCACAGCAGACGGACGCCTCTGCTTCCTAGACTGGGGCCTGGCCGGACACCTCACCCGCCGCCTGCGCCACGCTCTGGCCGATCTCTTCCTTGCCGCCGTGGATCAGGACGCCGAACGCATCGTGCAAATCGCCGCCGAACTCGGCAGCCCCGCCGGCCGCGCCGACCTCCGCGCCATGGAACGCGACGTCACCCTCGCCCTGCGCGAAGATTTCAACCGCGCCATCGGGCAGGTTAACCTCGGCCGCGCGATGTTGAAGCTTCTGTTCATCTTCGGCCGTAACGGCATTTCCATTACCAGCGACTACTCCCTGATGGCCAAGGCCGTGCTCTCCATCGAGGAAGTCGCCCGCTCGCTCGACCCCGAATTCGACCTCAAACGCTCGGCCCGCCCCGTGCTGGTGCAGCTCCAAAAAGACCGCATCGGCCCCCGCGCCCTCCTGCGCGATACTCGCTCCCTCCTGCGCACCACGCTCGGCGGCCTGCGCGATCTACCCGCCGAGCTGCACCGCATCATCCGTCGTATTGAGCACGACGAACTCACGATCAAGTTTCAGCATCAAGGACTCGAAGACCTGGACGATGCGCTCAAAACCTCGGCCAACCGCATCGCGCTCGGTTTCATCAGCGGCTGCCTGGTGATCGGCAGTTCCCTGATTGTGGCGGCCAAAGGCGGCACACTCACCCTGCTCAGCGGCAGCGGCTACGTCATCGCCGCCACCATAGCCGCATACGTCGTCTACGGCATCTTCCGCGAAGGCCGGTAGTCCGTACACACCGCCTTCCCTAGCCACGCTTTCCCCTCTCCCCCACCCAACACCCTCAAACCCAAAGTAACCTAATAGGTTACTTGTGCCGAAATCCGCGATTCGTCTGGGTTGCTCGACAAAAACTTTCCCCGCTTTCACCTTCCGCGCCATTCTTCATGTCCGCCGCAGTCCCTTCGCCCGCCTCCGTCCAGTCGCCCGCCCGCCTAACCCGCCCGGAACTCCTCGCGCCCGCCGGTGACTGGGAATGCGCCCGCGCTGCGGTGGAAAACGGGGCCGACGCCATCTTCTTTGGCCTCGAACGCTTCAACGCCCGTATGCGCGCCCACAACTTCACCGTGGCCGACTTGCCCGAGCTCATGGCGTTTTTGCACCGCCGCGGCGTGCGAGGCTACGTCACCTTCAACACCCTCGTTTTCACCGACGAGCTGACCGACGCCGCCGACTACCTCCGCAGCATCATCTCCTCCGGCGTGGACGCCGCCATCGTGCAGGACGTCGGCATCTGCCGTCTTATCCGCCGCCTGTCGCCCGATTTCCCCATCCACGGTTCTACCCAGATGACCGTGACCAACGACGCGGGTGTGTCCTTCGCACGCGAACTCGGGGCCGAGCTCGTCGTGCTCGCACGGGAAAACTCACTCAAGGAAATCGCCCACATCCAGGAAGCCCAGCGCGCCTCACTCGCCCCTGGCCAATCTCCGCTGCCGCTGGAGGTATTTGTCCATGGCGCACTTTGCGTGGCTTACTCCGGCCAGTGCCTCACCAGTGAATCGCTCGGCGGGCGCTCGGCCAATCGCGGCGAATGCGCCCAGGCCTGCCGCCTCCCCTACGAACTCGTGTCCGACGGCGCTACGGTCGATCTTGGCGACAGAAAATATCTGCTCAGCCCGCAGGATTTGTCCGGCCTAGACGTGCTGCCGCAGCTCGTTCGCGCCGGAGTGGCATCGCTCAAAATCGAAGGCCGTCTCAAATCCGCCGAATACGTCGCCAGCATCACCCGCACCTACCGCCAGGCGCTGGACCGCGTGATGGCCGAACTATCCGGTGCCGATGCCCCGCCGCCCTTCGATCCCGGCGCAGCCAAATACGAACTCAACATGGCCTTCTCGCGCGGGCTCTACCCGGGCTGGTTCAACGGCGTGCAAAACCAAGAACTCGCCCACGGTCGCTTCGGCACCAAACGCGGCGTCTTCCTCGGCCAGGTAACCCGAGTCGGCTCCGACCACGTGGCGCTCAAACTCACCGCGCCCGCCAAGCCCGGCGACGGACTCGTCTTCGACGCCGGCAATCCCGCCAACCGCGAGGAGGGCGGACGCATTTACCAAATCTCCACGCCCGATCCGCGCTCCGGCGAAGTCACGCTGCGCTTCGGCCACGGCGACCTTGATTTCAAAAAAATCCGCCCCGGCCACCGCGTCTGGAAAACCAATGACCCCGCGCTCGACCGCGAACTACGCGCTACATTCGCCGGCGATAAGATTCGCCATACCCGCCCCGTCCGCGCCGAGGTGCACGGCCACGCCGGCGCGCCGCTCACCCTGATTCTCGATGACTGCGAGGGCCACGTGGTACGCGAGACCGCGACGCTCGCGCTCGAAACCGCCCCCGCCGACCAACGCCCGCTCACCACCGAGCGCCTGCACGACCAACTCGGCCGGCTCGGCGGCACACCCTTCCACCTCGGCGAGCTGGCCAACCACCTCGAAGGCTCGGTCATGCTCCCAACCAGCGAGCTCAACCGCTTGCGCCGTGACGCCACCGCCCGACTGGAACAACTCCGGTCCGCTCCTCGAAAATGGACGCTGACCGCAGACGCGGGAATGACCAATGTCCAATGTCCAATGCCGAATGGCACGGAGGATAAAGCGTGTTCGGCATCCTCCGTATCAGCCGAACCCCGCCTCATCCTCTACGTCCGCGACTTCGCCCAGCTCGACGCCGTGCTCTCCGGCGATGTGCGCTTCGCCGACATCTACTGCGAGCTGGAAAACCCCAAACACTACCGCGACGCCGTCACCAAATTCCGCGCGTGGCAGACTGCCTCTGCTTTGGTCATTGGTCATTGGTCATTGGTCATTCCGGGGGCGAAGCCCCCGGCCATCTGGCTCGCCCCGCCGCGCATCTACAAACCCACCGAAGAGTGGATCCTCAAACAGGTCCTCGCCGCCGAGCCCGACGGCATCCTCGCGCGCAACCACGAGCATCTGCGTTTCTTCCCTGCCGCCGCTCCACACTTGCGCCTGCGCGGCGATTTCTCGCTCAACGTCGCCAACCCGCTCACCGCCGAATACTACCTGACTCGCTACAAACTCGAACGCGTCACCGCCAGCTACGATCTCAACCTCGCCCAGCTCGAATCACTTTTGAAGGCCGCGCCGCCCGCCTGGTTCGACCTGACGCTCCATCAGCACATGCCGATGTTTCACATGGAGCACTGCGTCTTCTGCGCCTTCCTATCTAAGGGGAAAGACTACCACGACTGCGGACGTCCTTGCGAAAAACATAAAGTTGCCCTCCGCGACCGCGTCGGGGCGCTGCTCCCGCTCAAAGCCGACGCCGGCTGCCGCAACACCGTTTTCAATCCTCGCGCCCAGACCGGGGCCGAGTTTGCCGATCGCCTGCTTGCCCTCGGCACGCGCGAGTTCCGGGTCGAGTTTGTCGATGAGTCGCCCGCCGAGGTGCTGCGCACCGTCCGCGCCTACGAAAAACTGCTGCGCGGCGAAATCTCGGGCGCGGAGCTATGGCGCGAATTGAAATTGCTCAACCAGATCGGCGTCACCCGCGGGCAACTCGAAGCCACACCGCAGGTGATCTTTAAAAAACGCTGAGCCGAGCCCGCTGCGGCTTCACAGTCGCGTTGGCGCAGGCATCCCGTAGAACTTGACCACCCGGGCTGTGGCTTCATCCAGGCCGGTCGCATCGAGCAGGATGCGCTCCAGGCCTTGACCGCGCATAAACTCGAAACGATGCACATCAGCCCCAGGCTCGGGCGAGCGCAACGCCTCGACCAAATCAGCCAGCGTGGAGACGGTGCGGCCATTCACCTTGTCGAGCACGATGAAGCGTTCGTCTTGGTAACCGAGATTGAATACGTCGGGCAGCACGCCGGTGAGCACCACTAGCGATTTACGTCCATCCGCTGCATCAGCGTATTGGTAATACTGGAGACGCAGCGGCGCATACTTGCGCCAATCGTCGCCCCAGCCTCGGAGAAAGGATTGGGAGAGCGGCTGAAAAACCAGACCGCCGGTCACGACGTAAGCCGGAGGACGATCAAAGGTTTCACGAGGCACAAGCTCGTCCGTGAAACTCGCGCGCGGTATGCGATAATTCACCATCATTTCCTTTCCGCCGCGCAGAAGCTTGATCGGCAACACGTCACCGGCGAAGTGGGTCCGGTTGGCCAAGTTTTCCAGCATGAGATGGCCAAAGTCCGGATCGAGATAATCGCCCTCGATGTCGATCGAGGATCCATCGATTTCCAAAAGAATGTCGCGCGGCTGGGGCGCGAGAGTCGGATCCTTCACGCGGCCAGCCTGGTGCACCACCGCACCACGAGGCGAACCCGCAAGGCCCAGTTCGGTGAGTAGCTCGGGATTGCTGCCCGGCTGCCACGTAAAATCGAGATAACCCAGCCCGGTGAATTTACCCAAGCGCTGGGCATCGAACACGCGTTGGATAAAAGCCGAAGGCACCACGCCGCAGGTCCGTCCGGTAGAGTAAGTAGTGAGGCCAAGCACTCGGCCTCGATGAGCCACCACTTCGGACCAGCCCAGTCCAGTGAGATCCGTGCTGATCTCCAACATCACGTGAGGGGCAAAACCGAGTACGCCTTCGCGCACCGTAAACTGTCCAAACTCGACCCGCCTGTTCTCCAAGTTTCCGTCGCGCCAGCGAACAAGGTCGAAATCCGGACCTCGCGAAATTTCGGTAGAAAGCTCAACCGGCTGTAAACCTTTCCAAAAGTCCGGAGCCTCCGAAGTGAGCAAGGCGAGATTGGACTGTGCGTCCCACCATTTGACACGGGCGTCGAACCAGCGCCCGCGACCGCCTTTTTGAATACGTACCAGCGTGTGGGTTGGCAGGTATTGCGCGGTCGTGAGCACTTCCCCGTGCGCGACGACTACACCCTGCTTGCGAATAGCCCGCGTAGGCGTATTCCACGGCTGAAAAGCGTCGTGCACCTTATAAGTCACCTCGATATTCACCAAAGAGCGTGTCCAATCCGTCGCCTCGGTGTCGGGAAGCACACTCAAGGCGTTCAGAGGAGCCTGCGCACACACGTCCACTGCAAACATGAGCAAAGCGGTCAACGCAAGGCACGGCGCGATCAGGCAAACTCGAATATTCCGGGTCGCATTCATAGGCGTTGAGCGGAGACGATTCCGTAGGTGCGAAGTATTTCGGTGTGCGCGGCGGCAGCGGCGGCGCGGTTCAAGGCCTCCATGGGACCGTGATCTGGACCCTCGAATTCCAGCACATGACGCTCCCCTTGGTTTTCGCGCAGAGCACGGATCACATCCTCCAAACGCTCAATACGCACTCCGTTGATACGATTAACAATGGCACCTCCGCGCACGCTGAAATCGGCGTTAACCGGATGAGGAAGCACCGTGGCAAGTACCACCGGCTCGGCGCGCACAGTCGAGGGCTCTTCCAGCGCACGACCCCGCAGTTCGTAAATGAGCTTGGCTAAACCAGCCCAAAGGTTGTCCCGCCCGGGACGTCCGACTGTTTCCAGGTAATCCGCCGAAAGAGGGGTGAAGACCAAGCCGGCGTGCATGAAATAACGGGGTAAAGTATCGTAGCTGCGACCGGCCAAGCGATCCCCGTGATACGCCTCCATGGGTAAGTCGACCGTCAACTCGGCGCGATCCCGCCAGATTTTTAGCGGCACGCTTTCGCCGGATTGCGGCTGCTGAAAAGCCACCGAAGCGGATACCCGATTACCACGATAAAGCACCATGCCATCACTGCCGACTACGAGCCCGCCGACCTCCAGTACAACATCATCGCGACGCAAGACCCTCACCGCCGTTCCGTCAGGCCGGAGGGCGTCCACACGCGCTCCGCGTCCATCATCGGCAAGACCAAGCTGGCGGCGGTAGGCGGGATTTTGCAGCGGCTCCAAAGTAACACCCGCCAAGGGCACGCCATCGTAACGACCGTCGGCGACGTCCTTGAGAAAATGCCTCACTACCTCGGGCGGAATGAAAAAACCCGCATTTTGCAAGCCGGGTATACCTTGAAACGCCACGCCGGCGACTTTGCCATCTTGTAAAACAGGCCCACCGCTATTGCCTGGGTTTATTGCCGCATCGGTCTGCACCGCGAGCAACGAGCGGTTGCCAGGATGAGCATAGGCCTGCATTTCGATGCGCGAAACTACTCCACGCGTAAATGAGATTTGTTCGCCGCCGGCCGGATAGCCAATGGTCACCACCGTGGATTGAACCGCTGGAAGCTCACCGAAAGTAAGCGGACGTACACCCTCAAGCCCCTTTGAGTCTAACAATTCAATTATAGCCAGGTCACAATCGTGACCGGCAAAGACTACCTTGGCAGGAAGGAGACGCGGATCTTGATAACGACGAACAAGAATTTGTTTCGCCCAAGCGACCACATGGGCATTGGTCAGGATGCGGCCACCCTCGATCACAAAACCGGTACCAGTAGAGCGACGCACCGAGTCGAAGCGCCATGGGGCATCAAATTCCGGAGTCTGGCTGGCGGTGAGGATCTGCACTACCGCCTGTTCAGGGGCGGAAACGGGCAAGAGTTGGGCTCGAGCGCAAAGTGCAGTTAAAAGAATTAAACCCGCAATTTGTCGGCAAAACGTGAGCCCAAACTTTTTGGCGATCCAAGAAATTCGCATATAGAAGCAGGGAGGCTAACCTAGGCTGCTTCGCAATGCCGACATGTTTAAACCGTGAAAATCGTGACCATAAATCAGGATGTCTATGAACCCTTTTTCACGGCTTCGGCTTCCTTGGCGCGAATCTCTTCAAGGCGTTTAGTGGTGAGCAGTTGGAAGTTTCCACCGTTTCGCTTGGCAACTGTCGTCAAAATTGAAATCGCATTTTCCGGTTTATCCGTTGGCCCTACGAATAAAAACATATTTAACGCTGCTCGTTGCTGAGGGGACAAAGCGCGCTGCAGGCGGCTAATGTGATTGTTAAAATCATTCCAAGAGGCAGGCTCAACACTCGATACCCATTGAGGCGGCTCCGAGAAAAGCGAACCGTCTTTTTTGGTCCAACCAGTGCCATCCAGTTTTATAGTAATACCTTTTTTGCGAAGCTCAGTTTGAACGTCGGATCTAAAAATTTGCGTGCTATCCGAAACCACAACCGGTTCCTTACGTTCAGCGACCAGATTCCTATTAGCGGTATCCAACTCCCTGCGGGCCTTGTTGTAAGCAGCATCGCGCGCGGTAACAATCGCAGCATAAGTGGTGCCTTCTTTAATGGCATCGCGTTCATAATCAGCCTTTTTCTTCTCAAACTCAGCTCGACGTTTCGTAAGCTCTTGCTCACTCACCATACGGGCTACTCTACCTTCACTAGCGGTAATAACAAAAATTGTATCCGGACTTTGTTCTAATGCCGCGTGGACAGCTCGAGCCCAAGACGGGGGTAAAAACAAAGAATCCACTCCAGCCTCAGGAGGGAGGGGTTTGCGCCTCCAGCCAGTTCGGCGCGTTGCTGAAGCGGGACCAAAATTATCCAATTTAGCATTCACCGGGGCCATCCACTCAAAAAAATCTTTTTTGGCGTCGTTGTTGGCTGGAGAGAGTTCCCGCTTGTATAGATTAATCTCCACCTCTCCAGTTTCAGTATTGGTGCTGCGATACAGGATTACGTTAAACTGCGCAGAGGCAGGCAACCGGCTCACCTGACGCATAATCTCTTCACGAATAATGGAAAAGGCCAGAAATCCGCCTTTTCTCGGTTCCATAATACTCGTGCTGGTGTCGACGACAAACACAACCTTGCTTACGTTCTGAGAACTAAGCCCCAGAAAGTTCATCGACATGAAACCGCGGCCACCAAGACCGCCGCCACCGCCCAAGGAAGTGGCCATTCCGGCACCTTGCCCCAAGCCGACGCCCGAACCCATCGAGCCGAAGCCGCCAAAGCCACCCGACCCCATAGAAGGCAAGTCGGGCATAGCCGGCATCTGCAAGGCATTTTCAGCGGTGGAAAAAATACGGTTGGCCGAAACGGGATTTGACGCGCTGCTGGAAGCACCTCCACGCCGCGCCACCTGAAGCCTATGCTCGACCTGCTTTTCCGCTACCGACTCGTTTTGATTGGCCGCCTCAAAGGTTTTCTTTTTTCCAATAACATTCTGCTGCACTACAATAGCCGCTGCTCCACCGATCAGAACAACGTGCACGATGACGGTGATAAGCAGGGGCATGCTTGCGGTCAGCCGCTGATAAAAATTCTTTTTTCGCGGAGCAGGGGCTTCGGGAGCGGTAGCAACCGCCTCGACTTCGGACTCGGGAGTTTCGGGATTAAGTTCAGACATGGGGCAGGAACGTTCAGGACTCGTCGCCTTCGGCGGTGAAGGTGACATTGGTCACCCCGGCAACGGCGAGGGAGTTGAGCACATCAATCGTGCGGTAATAAGGTGAATCGGGGTGGCTGATCACGGTAACCACGAGCTTGTTTTTGGCGGCGTCGCTGGATGCTTTTAGTTGGCCCAAAGTAGTCGTGAGCTGGGGTAAATCACGACTGGTCGGCGAATCGTATATCTCGTCGTTCAAGGTAACTTCACCCTCCTGGCTGATTTGCAAGATTTGCTCGTCAACAAACTCGGTCGCGGTGCCTGCGACCGATACCCCCGGAAGCTTGGTTTGTAATATCTGCTCAATGCGAATCTGCGCCGCCAACGACATAAAGAAAACGAGGATGACGAATACCACGTCGATCATCGGAGCAATCTGGAAGCCGACATCGGGATTGTTAGACTGGACGGGTATTTTCATCGGGCAAAGAAAGGGGGGACAGTGAAATGGCGTGAAACGCGGTGCAAAATGCGTTTGAAGAATTAACGTGCGACCGTGGCGAAGGTGACATCGACGATGCCTGCCTTGGCGGCGGCCTCAATTACGCTATTTATATAGCGAACAGGGGTTTCCGAGTCCGCGCGAACCAAGACCCGAACCTGGGAGTTGGCGTTTTTTCGAGCGATGAGCGTAGGCACTACTTGATCAGGCACCACCACTTGCTCCTCGAAAGAAATGACTGCGGTCTCCGTGGCCTGCTTCCACGCGACATTAAACACCAACTCCCCCTCGGAGTCTTCCTTCTTGTTGGCGTCGGGAGCGAGGGGCACTGCTATGCCCGGGTCGTAGCGGGCCACGCTAGATGTGGCGATGCTCATGAAAAATATGAGCAGCACCAGCAGAACGTCGATCATTGGGGCGATTTGGAATTCTGGCTCGCCATCACCACCACCACCACCACCGGCCATAAAGAAAAGGGATTAAGGGTTTAAGAAATCTTCAGATCCCAGAGCAAAACAGCCTTCGAGCTCGTTAGCTTGAGCGGCTGTTATGCGTTCTTGGTTGGAGACGGTTGAGTAAAAATTACGCTTGGGCTTCGCTACTTTCGGAACCAACCGGGGCCGCCCCAGTGATCCAATTCGGAGTCGCTGCCACATGCTCGCCACCTTCGAAGACCACACCTTGGAGATGTTCATAAGGATAGCTACGGAAGAGATCGTTAACCACCACCGTCAGTTCGTGGATCTGGTGCGACACGCGATTACGAAGTAGATAATAAAATACGAATGCAGGAATAGCCACCGCAAGACCAGCCGCCGTGGCGTGAAGTACGTGGCCGATAGCGCCCGACAGTTTAGAAGGATCGGCGGCACCGGCCGCGCCCATGGCTGCAAATGCCTGAATCATACCGACTACCGTTCCCGTCAAACCAACCATCGGCGCGATAACGCCGATAACAGAAAGGTAGGCGATTTTATTTTGAAACTTGGCATTTTCACCAATTATCGCCGCGCCCATGGCATCTTCGGTCGCAGTTTTACCCTCGTTGGAGTGCTTGATACCCGCATGGACCACTGAAGCCACGGAGCCGCTCGTACCGGCGGACCATGAATAGGCACCGTGATAATCACCGGCGCGGAAAAAAGTGCGAACCGCCTCTAGGTCGGCGGGAGGGACGAATTGCTTGGCCGAACTCTTAAGATAGATGTCGATTACCAGATATACAATCAACGCTGAGCAAAACCAGAGGGGTAATATGAAGGGCGAAGATAGCTCTTGTAACAAACTCACCGATTTGACGGCGGGGGCAGGAGCAGCGGCGGCCTGCGCCAGCAGGGCCAGCGGGGTAGCGGCGATTAGGGAGACCAAGGTAAGGATGCGTTTCATAACGAGTTGGTTAAAAATTAGGTTAAAAGAGGGTAATGATCGATTTATTAAGATAAAAGGGTCAGAGTTTAAATTCTTTCTTGGCCTGATCGGCTTGTAGCGTAGTCGGGTAATTATCAATAAGTTCCAAAGCTGAGCGCTCAGCCCGGTTAGCGTCTCCGTAGCCCTTGTAGGCGCGAGCGGCGCCCAATAACGCGGCAGGCATTAACTCATCGATTGTACCGTAAAAAGCCGGTATCCGTAAATAAGCCTCCAAGGCCTCGGCATGGGCCGCGCGTTTAGCGGCGAGATCACCACGTAAGAGCCAAGCGCGGGCCTGTACAGAGGGAGTGGCTTCGCGCAAAATCTCCTCGATCATTATATTGGCCAAGGATTCCTTGTCTGCGCGGGCGTCGAGCTGGGCCAATGCGAGTTTGGCGGTGCCAACAATATCCGGCCCCTGACCGCTTTGCATAAGTTCACGGGCGGCACTGCTAATCGCGGGGCCATCGGTCCCGAGAAGCAGTGCTTTTAGCCGGAGCTCCGCCGCACGTGGCCAGAAAGATCCGGGAAGTTTTGCAAAGGGGGCGAACTGCCGGTAAATCGGCACGACCAACTGCAGCGCTTCGTCGCCCTTACCAGCCGCAACCAGTTCATCGGCGGCATCTAGCGCCTCGGGTTCGGGAAAATCGAGGCGGGCAATATCGGCCAGCGGGAAACGTTTCTCAACGGTCCCCCCGCCGGGTGAGGGAATCTGCTGAACGAGAAAGCCGGAGGCCAAGGTGACATCCGCAGCGTTCAGTGGATTTCCGTTTTTGAGGATGTAGCGTTGAGCGTGCGCTGCCGAGGCCAAGGCCAAGGCGGCAAACACCCAAGTCAAAGGGCGAAACGCGAAGAAGTAAGGACGTCGAGGGCTCATGTGCTAGCGGGGGCCGGGGTGGCGGGACGGTCAACAGGGGTGGCGGGGGCGGCCGGGACGCGCGCCTCTAACTGTGGTTTAAGTGCGACCGCTTGCTTCCATTCGGGATATTGCTC
The DNA here is from genome assembly GCA_947471035.1 of Verrucomicrobiota bacterium. GTDB lineage: Bacteria > Verrucomicrobiota > Verrucomicrobiia > Opitutales > Opitutaceae > IMCC26134_A. The sequence continues at coordinate 23,097 of CANIWJ010000020.1, read as the reverse complement.
GAGTTCACGAAAGCTGAAAAAGCGATTAACCGTGGTCAGCGCCTCTTGGACTTGGCCGAGTTTATCAAAGGTCTCAGCAGAACGCAGGTAGGCTTTGGCTACCCAAGGTCCGAAGCGTTTATACGAAAGATAAACGCGTTGATAGTGGGCTTGCGCTTTGGCCAGATCTTCCGGGGTGTTGCGGCGCAGAGAAATTTCTCCCAAGTTGTAAAGGGCCTCGGCCGTCGCCTCACCGCGCCAGTTACGGTTGCCGGCGACTTCTTCAAAAAGGGCCTTGGCGGCTTCTAGACGGCCATTCAGCAACTGGGCTCGGGCCCGGCCGAGAGTGGCTTCCTTAAGTTTAAACCGTGCACCGGCGACATCGATCGCGGCGTTAAACCGGCCCAAGGCGTCATTTCCGTCGCCATCGAGCAAAGCAATTTCTCCCAATCCGACGTAACCGTAATCAGCAAAAATCGAACGGGGATGAGCGGTGATGATTTCCTCGTAGAACTTCTTGGCTAACTCAGGTTGGCGTTGAGCCATCAAAGCATCGCCCACCTTGCCAAGAATACCTGGAGGCAACTGATCCGGAGTGAATTTAGAGGCGATCTTACTCAGAATTTCATTTTTTTGCGCCTCGTTTTTACGAATCGAAGCGATTTCTGATTGGACGAAAAGAGAGCGAGCTTGAGCGGTAGGGTTAGAGCGCGTGCGATTGTCCAGGATTAGCTGATCAGCTCGGGCATAGAGCACCTGATCGGGAATCGGATCGGGCTTGGGTTCACCTTTTTTCACCCGGGGCGGACGAGCAATCGTGGAGGCGATCTCAATCAGTAGACGCTCGACGTCGCCTCGGCTTGGATCGTTAACATAACGTCGAGTGATTTGGGAAACCATCTCCAAGGCCTCGTCGGGTTTTCCTTCCCGAGTGCGTATGCGGCTGATCCAGTAAGCCGCATTGATCACGAAAGGATGATCGGGGTGCTCGTCAGCAAACTGCGACCACATGGCGACCGCAGCATCAAATTCCTTCCGCGACTGATAGAGACGAGTAAGCTCATCCAGCACATAGCCAAGCTGTTCATCGGAGAGGGTAAGATTGAGCGCTTCGTGGTAGGCGAGGATGGCCTCCCCGGGGCGGTCCAAGCCGGCCAAGGCATCGGCATTGAGGGAATGGATTTCCCCACGCTGCGGTTGCTCGGGTGGATAATCCGTTAACCACTTGGCGCAAAGCTCGGCGCAAAGCTTGAAGTCTTGCTTGGCATAGGCAGCGGCGGCGAGACGGTACCGAGCGTCAGGCACAAATCGCCCGTCCGGATAATCCTTCAAGTAAGCTTGAATCTGAACCTCGGACTCCGAGGCGCGACCTTCAGCGAGGTCGGCCATAGCAGCGAGATACCTGGCCTCTTCGATAAATTTACCACTTGGGAATTCCTTGGAGTAACCAACGACAACCGTTTTGGCCTCGGTGTAACGATTTAAGGTGAAGAGCGTGTTCGCCTTCATCAGTTGCAGGGATTCACCCAGATCGGAACCGGGGAATTTATCCGTGGCCAAGGAAAGGAAGTTCAATTGCGCGCCCGTATCTTGGCGCTGCCCTGCCGCCATCGCCGCCAGATAAAGCGCCTGCGGCCCGAACTTGGAGTTTGGGAAGGCGCGTACAAACCGGTCAACCGCCTGCCCCACTTTATCGAAGCGGGCCGCATCGGCGTAGGCGCGCACCAGACCGAAATACGCATTCTCTTGCTCGGTGGAATCTGGGTAGTTCGCAATCAAGTCCTCAAATAGCAGGGCGGCTTCCCAAGCCCCGCCGCGTTCCTGAAAAGTGAAGGCGAGACGGTAACGCAGCGTGGCATCATAACCGGTCAATTTCTCAACCTGCTCCAAGGATGATTTCGCTTGTTCCAGACGCGCATTAAGACGGCGGATGGTATCTGCATCCGTCGCCGAGGGACGCTGCATGCCTTTGTAACGGGAAAGCGCCCGCTCCAAAGCGACGATTCGCTTTTTTTGATCCGCAATCAGCGCATCACGCGTGGTAACATTTCTAAAGGCGGCCAATGCCCCGGCGTTATCGCCCGCCTTCATCAAGGCATCGCCGAGTGTGAGGGAAAGAATGTTTAGGCCGGCGATGTTGTCCACCAAGGCCAAATTACCGCGTAAAAACGACAGAACGCGGCGTGCGTCCGCGATATTTCCAGAGCGCAAATGCAAATCCACCAAGGACAAAGCGGCGTCCGCCCAATCACGATCACGAGCGGATGTGGCAAGCATCCGATTATACGTTTCTATAGCCACGGGGATTTGCCCCGCTTGCGCAGCCGACATCGCTCCGTAAAGCAGTGCTTTATCCCGGTAGGTTTTGGAATCCTCGACCTTCTGAAACATCAGAACCGCCTCGGCATACTTTTGCTGCAACGCCAAGGACAAGCCAGTAACCATGCGAGCTTCGGCCAAAACCGTTGGTCCGACGCTAGGGAGTTTCTCCAACGCTAGACCGAGTTCCGCCGCCCGGTCGTATTTCTGGATCTGGAAATTGGTGTTTGCCGCCGTTTGTAACAACTTCTCCAAAGACACTCCCTGCGGGAGTGCTTCGCCCGCTTGAGCGCGCTTTATGATTTCATCAAGCAAAACGACCGCGTCTGCGGGCTTTTTAGCCGAGAGGTTCTGTTCAACCTCCGCTACTTGGTTAACCAAAGGAATGGTAGGGACTTGCCCCTGCATGTGTGCGCCGGCGAAGACGAACGCGGCAAGAGATAGGGGAATGCGCAAGCGGCTACTGGAGCCGTTGGGGTGACGAGGCTGCGTCATAGGGTAAGAGGCATATCGTAGCTGGAGTTAGATTGGGTCAAGAACAGCGTTGGGTTTTTTTCTTCGAAAAAGTAAAAGAGGCAAACGACGCGGGCCTTTAGCCGTCGTGTAGCGGTTATTGCGACGACGCGGATGAAACAAGGCGCAGGGTTTGATAGCGTCGCACACCGAGTAAAGACGGACGCCAATTCTGCACATCGGGATGCAGCAAGTGGACGCGCGCGCCAAAAACCACCGGGGCAATCGGCGCCTCCTCCAGCAAAAGCGCCTCGGCGGCCTGAAATCGCGCCTGCCTCTCCGAAGGGGTCGCGGCGTTGGCCGCCTCGGCAATCAAACGATCGTAGGCGGGCGAGGACCAGCCGGTCTGGTTGTTGCCACCACCGGAAACGAACATGTCGAGATAGGTATTGGGGTCGTTGTAGTCCCCGATCCAGCGGGCACGTGCGACGTCGTAACGCAGCCCCTTCATCGCATCCAGATAGACTCGGAAATCTTGTGAAACCAGAGCCACGTCGATGCCCAGTTCGCGTTTCCACATGGCTTGAATGGCTTCGAGGATGCGGGTGTTGACCGCGTCGGTATTCATCAAGACCTCCAAGCGGCGAAACCCTTTCCCGTCAGGAAAACCAGCGGCGCCCAAAAATGCACGAGCGGCCGCAGGATCATAGGACTGGCCCGCCTCGGACTGATATCCACCGGTTCCTGGCGGCGTGTAATGCGAGGCCGGCAAGCGTGACCCTTGGAGCACCGAAGTGGCGATGGCTTGGCGGTCTATGGCCAAGGCCAAGGCGCGCCGCACGCGGATATCGTCGAGCGGAGCACGAGTGGTGTTGAAGCGCAGATAAAGAGTCTCCAGCAGCGGATCCACCCGCACCGGGGATGGCGTCTGGGCTCGGTAGGTGGCGATGCGATCCGGCAAAAGGTCGTAGGTGGCGTGACGCTGGCCAGCTCGATAGGCCGCTTCGTCGGCAGGAATATTATCGGTTGGGAAAAAGACTACGCGACGCGGCCCCACGGCCGAATCCGTGTAATGATAGGGGTGGCGCACGACCTCGATGCGGTCATTCGGCACCCATACTGCGAGCCGATACGGACCGTTGCCGACGTAGTTTTCCGGCCGGGTCCACGCCGTGCCGCGCTCATCGATGCGACCGAACTTCAGAATCGTGGGCGGATGAACCGGAAACCACGCTTGATGCGCCACCAGCCCGAGAAAATACGGCGTGGGCCGGGCCAACTCGACCACCAGCGTACGAGCGTCTGGAGCGGATACTCCAACGCTCGCGAAATCAGCGGTTTTTCCAGCGTTAAACGCTTCAGCGCCGCGGACGGGAAACAGCATGTAAGCGTATTCCGAGGCGAGCGTGGGTCGGAGAATGCGTTCGAAAGAAAAAACGAAATCCGCCGCCGTGACCGGCTCGCCGTTGGACCAACGCGCCTCGGGCCGAAGGTGAAACGTGTAGCGCAGACGGTCCGGCGATACCTCCCAGGAAGCGGCGGCGGCGGGCACGGGCTCACCGGTGGCTTCGTCGATCGCGGTAAGACCTTCGCCCAAGGCGATGATGACGTTGTACTCGGTGAACGCAGTGGCGAGATGCGGATCAAGGTCGCCGGGCTCGGCACCGTTGCCCAAGAGCAGGGTTTGATCCGCGCGCGCGGTTTCGACTGCGGTTTGACGAGGCCGACAACCCGTGGCGATCAGCGCAGCCAAACTCAACAGGGTGACTAGGATGAATCGTATTAGCATGATCCGAGAAAAATGGTTAAAAACCAAAGGGCAAACGCAGGTTGCCAAACGCCCCTGCCGACCAACAAGGTGCCGAGATGAAATGGTATTACGTAAAGGACGGGCAGCGCACCGGGCCGGTGGAACGCGAGGAACTAGACTCCCGTGTAGCCGAAGGCGTGCTGGATGGATCCACTCTGGTCTGGCGCGTCGGGCTCTCCGCTTGGGAGCCCGCCTACCGCGTAACCGAGCTCGGCGTGCCTCCGCCCGTCCCCGTCGCCCCCCCTCCCCTCCCCGTTAATCCGCCGTCCTCATTTGGCCCGCGCCCCGGCTCAGCCGCTGGCTGGACGCCCGTCTCACCACGCCGCCAAAGCGCGGCCTCGGAATCACCCGAATACGCCGGGTTCTGGGTGCGTTTTTCGGCCAAAATAATCGACGGTATCGTGCTCTACAGCATCGGCCTTCTGGTCGAGCGCGCCGTGGCGACTCTCTTTTTCGACGGACTCCTGCCCGCTCCCCCCGACTGGCCGGGCGTCTGGCGCCTGCTCCTGATCGCCGGTCCGATCAATATGCTCATTGCGATCACCTACGCGGTTTACTTTATCCGCCGCCACGAAGCCACGCCGGGCAAACGCATCCTCGGACTGCGGGTCGTGCGCGCCGACGGCGGCCGCCTCGGCGTCGGACGCATCATCGGGCGCTACTTTTCCGAAACCGTTAGCACCGTGGTTTTCTTCGCCGGCTACGTGATGGCCGCCTTCGACGAGGAAAAACGCACTCTGCACGACTACATGTGCGACACCCGCGTCGTTCGCGGTCCGCGCGAAGACTAGCCGCAGTCGCCGGCTCAGAGCTCGGCATCCACCGCGTGGATATGCGACGCGGTGGTCTTGCCCTTGACCGTGATGTCGCCCAGCGCTCGCAACGCATAACGCCCGCGTAGCGCCGCCCGGGTGAAGTCGCTGATGATGATATCGGTGGCGAACTCGGCCCGACGGGTAAGCGGCTGCAAACGCGCGGCAAGGTTCACCCCGTCGCCAATCACCGAATAGTTCAGCCTCCGGCGCGAACCGATGTTACCCGCGATGACGTACGCAGTGTTGATACCCACGCCAAAGGCGAGCGGCGGCCGCCCTTCAGAAGCCAATTCCTCATTCAACCCCGCCAGCGCGCCACGCATCGCCAAGGCCGCCCGCACCGCCCGGTCGGCCGAGTCTGCACAATCCACCGGCGCGCCAAAAATCGCCATGATCTCGTCGCCGATATACTTGTCCACCACCCCGCCCTGCGCCTCCACCGCCGCGCTCATACGGTCGAGATAACGGTTCAACAAGGTGATCAACTCGCGCGCCGGCAGCCCCTCGGAAAGCGGGGTAAACCCGCGCAAATCGGCAAACAACACCGTGACCTCGCGCTCCTCGCCGCCGAGCGCCGCCCCGTCGCGCAGCAAGCGGGCCGCGACCTCGGGCGACACGTTTTTATCCAGTAAATCCCGCACCCGGTCCCGCTCCGCCAAACCCGAGCTCAAAGCATTAAACGCCTCGGCCAGCCGCCCGAGTTCATCCGCCCTCGGCAAATGAATCGCGGTGGCATAGTCCCCGCCCGCAATCACCCGCGTGTGCTCTTCCAGCCTACGGACAGGTCGGCTGATCGAGCGGGCCAAAAACAAGCCGATCAGCAAGGCGATCGCCAGGCTGGCCAGCGTAAAAGCCACCAGCACGTTTTCCAGTGTCCGCGCTGGTGCGAGTTCGACCTCAAGAGACCGTTGTAAAACGACCCACGCTGGATGCCCCGTCGAGGTGACAACCCGACGAAAACGACTCACATACTCCTCGCCCCCCAAGCGTATACGCGCCAAGGCCATATCCCCTCCCGGCCGGGCCAGTCGCGCCAGTTCGTCCGCGCGTTCCGGGCCAAGGGTGGAGGCGATCACTCTCGGTGTCTCGCCCAGGGTCAAAAACGTGACCTCCAAACTGGAGGTATCCTTGAGATTTTCCGCCGTGGCGCGATCGATGGGAAACCCCACTCCGATCCAAGCTGCGATCTCGGGATGCGGCGCGTAAAGCGGCACCAAGACGATCTGGTTCAACGCCATTTCGCCCAAGAACCCCCACCCGGCCGCCTCCTGAGTCGGTTCCATTTCGGCCAGACTTCGCAAACGTCGAAACGGCTCCAACGCATTGGTCTCGCCCGACTGCGTGGAAGCAAGCAACCCGCCCTCCGGCTCAAGCATAATCAGCGACGAAGCTTGGATACGATCCTGATAGGACGCCAACGCGGAACGCGCCGTGTCCCGGCTAAAATCCGTCCGCAAGAAAAGCTGCCGCAACGCGTAGTCGCCCGCCAACATCCGGGCGGCCAGCAGCAGATCCGCCTGCCGCCCACGCGTGATCGCCTCGAACTGACGCGCGCCACGATCCAGCGCCTGCTCGACCGCAGCCAGGGCATTGCGCCGATTCGCCTGCGCCACGAAGAAAAACGTCGTGAGCTGCGCGACTGCCAGTAAGCCCACGATGATGCACAAAAGCCGGGTTCCAAAATGGCGAAAACGAAACATGCGATTCCGTTAGGATAACACCCGCTCAATACGCGCCCCCGGCGCCCGGCGTCGGAGCCCGCCGCAAACGGCGATCCGGACGCAAGGTGAGCGTCAAGCGCAGCGGTTCTGCGCCGCTCGTCGCGCCCAGTGTCACCTCGCGGCTCAGCGGCTTGCTGACACGCGGATGCCACAGCTCCAGCCGGTATCGACCGGGAGCTAAATCTCCGAGACGCACCCGTCCGTCCGCAGCCGTTTTCCCGAACCAAGGAGTGTCGAGCACCAGCACGTAAGCCGACATCCAATCGTGAATATTACAACCGATTACCACCAGCCCCGGCTGATCAAACGTCACCACCTCGCTTCGCCCGGGCTCATAAAGCGGAATCTCGAAACGCTTGGGCTTCGAGACTGAGTAGATGTGATGCTGGATCGTATCGAGATTGGGAAACTCGACCGGCGTGCCCGTGCGCACCGCAGTAACATACGGCGAATACTCCTGCTTGATTTGGGCGATTTTCACCCCGCCTCCGACGACGGAAGACGGAGTGGATTGTCCGTCGAGCGGCGAGAGCGAGAGAACGGCGTCGCCGACCAACTCGCCCGCCGCATCGACCACCACTGCCTCGAAGACGCTCTGCGCCACTAACGATCCGCCCAAAAACCAAACGCCTAGAACCAAACTTATCCCAAGCCGCCGCCAAAAACCCGCGCGGCGAACCGCACCTATTGATGGAAGAAAATCAAAACGCATAAAGGAAACTCAGCGAAACCGTGTCCTGCCGGTATTCGACATCCACGCGATTGATGAAATGTGCACGTCCATAACGCAGCGCCACGCTGGCACGGTCGGTCAAGGCGGGCGAAAACTCACACCACCATTCCTCCACCTCGGACTCGACCCGATAGGATACCCAGCCCGGTGCAAACAACTCCGTATGCGCGGTCGGAATGGTTGCGTAATAGCCCGCCACCGCCGGTCCCAGCGCGCCCGCCAGCGCCCGCCCGAAACGCATGCCCGAAGCCCCGACCGTGAACGTGCCATCACGCCGTCCAACTCCGGCCGAAAAACGCACCCGAGGGTGCGGATCGAAGTTTACCCGCGCCTCCGCCGCATAATGAGCCACATCGAAGGTCGCGTCCCTCGCCTCCTGCCCTGCCCAACTTCCGCTTACCGCAGCGGAAAACCAAGGTCCAAACCGCTTGGAAAGCGTTAACCCCACCCGCGCACCCACGCTGTCCGCCTCGTCTAAGCGACCGGTTCGCCCGGTTAAACCGGTCTCGGCCGCAAGCACCCAAGCCTCGGGTCCGAGGCCAAATTTACGCGTCAACACCAGACGAGGCCCGAATTCGAGGCGGTCTAACAAATCGTATTCCGGGCTGGTCCATCCGGCGACATCGAGGTCGAGCCGGGCCAGCAAGCGTGGCGTCAGCTGCCGAACGAAGCGGGCCTGGCCGCCCAGTTCGTATTCCGCCGCATCGCGAAAATCCGCCGCGCCCGACGCACGAGAGATGTTTTCCGTCCACCGGTAGCTCGTGTTGACCGCGAGAGTCGGCGGCGTGAACGCGGCCTGGACCGGTGAGATCGCCCCCACTCCGACCACCACACCCAACCACAGCCAAGCCCGGTTCAGCGCGGGCATAAAACGGGTTCGACGGATATTCACAGTAAAACGAGCAAGTGAGGCCACACTTTGTCCGCAACGATCTTATTTCCGGCCTCGTTCGGGTGGATGCCATCGGCTTGATTGAATTCCGTCACTCCGCCCACGTCTTCGAGCAGAAACGGCACCAACCCCCAATTCTCCGCCTGGGCCAGCGCCGGATAAAGCTGCGCATAGTCGCGGGCATAGTCGCCCATGCTGGTCGGCATGCGCATGCCGGCCAGCAGCACCCGCACCTGCGGGTTCTTGGCCCGCACCTTGGCGACGATGGCGCTCAAGTTAGCCCGAATCATTTCCAGCGGCAGACCGCGCAGGCCGTCATTCGCACCCAACGCGAGCACGAGAATCGCGACCGGCTGACGCGTTACCCAATCAATCCGCCGCAAACCGCCCGAGGTCGTGTCGCCGGAGACCCCGGCATTGACGATGCGCCAGCCCGGAGCGGGCAAGGCATCGAGCTTGGCTTGCAGCAAGGCGGGGTAGGCTTGGGTGGCCGGATCAGGCAAACCGTAGCCAGCGGTGAGGCTATCCCCGACGATCAAAATGGTGCGCGTGGGAGGCGGTTCCGCTGCGAAGGCGGACACCAAAATCGCGAAAAACCAAATTACCGGGGTGAGCAGGCGAAGAGGGTTCATGGCGCGTCGATTGCTTATTAATGTCGTCTCTCTTTGTTGCGCAACCCTCCACGCCTAATGACTCCCGCCTCTCCCATTCTGGAAGTTAACCACGTCAGCCGCATCTACCCCACCGCCGCCGGTCCGCTCACCGTCCTGCACGAGGCCAGCTTTGCGCTCGCCGCCGGAGAATCCCTCGCGCTCGTCGGGCCCAGCGGCAGCGGCAAGACCACCCTGCTCGGCCTTTGCGCCGGTCTGGATCAACCCACCACCGGCACGGTGACACTCGCCGGTCGCGTGCTCGCCGGGCTCGACGAGGATGCCCGCGCCCGAGTGCGCAATGAAACCACCGGCTTCGTTTTTCAAAACTTCCAACTCATCCCTTCGCTCACTGCCCTGGAAAACGTGCTAGTGCCCCTCGAACTGCGTGGTTTGCGCGGTGCCGACGCTCGCCGCCAAGCCGAAGCCTCGGCCAAAGCCCTGCTGGAACGCGTCGGGCTTGGCGCGCGTCTCGACCACTACCCGGTGCAGCTCTCAGGCGGCGAACAACAACGCGTGGCCCTGGCCCGTGCCTTCGTCACCGACCCGAGCATCCTGTTTTGTGACGAGCCCACCGGTAACCTCGACGGGGCCACGGCGGCGCTGGTCACCGAGCTCATCTTCGGCCTCAACCGCGAAAAAGGCACCACTCTCGTGCTCGTAACCCATGACGCCGAACTCGCCAAACGCTGCGGTCGCGTGCTGCGGCTGCGCGGCGGTGAAATCATGACCGCCGCCAACTGAGACGCGCCGCCATGTATTTCCTCCTGAAACTCGCCTGGCGTGACGCCCGGGCTTCGCGCGGACGTCTGCTGTTAACCGCCCTGGCCGTGGTCGCCGGCGTGGCCGCGCTCGCCGCTACCGGATCGCTCGGCCGCAACATCTCCGGCGCGATCGACGATCAGGCGCGCGCCTTGCTCGGGGCCGATATGGTGATCGAGGCCCGCGCCGCGCCCGATGCGAAAGTGGAGGCCTTGCTCGCCCGGTTGGGCGGCGAACAAAGCCGCGAAACCACCTTTGCCTCCATGCTCGCCGTGCCCGGCCCGGATGGGAAAGCGGTCAAATCCCGCCTCATCACCGTGCGCGCGGTCGAGCCTTCCTACCCGTTTTACGGCGCGGTGGAATCCGCGCCCGCCACCGCGCGCGAACAACTATCCGATAACGACTCGGTGCTGGTCGAAGAAACCTTGCTTAAACAATTCGGCCTCGCGCCGGGCTCGGTGGTGCGGCTTGGCCAAAAAAACTTCCGCGTGGCCGGCGCCCTGCAAAAGCTGCCCGGCGAATCGGCGGCGGTGGCCATGCTGTCGCCGCGTGTCTTGGTCAGTCGCGCCGGTTTGGAAGGCACCGGACTGCTCGGGGCGGGCAGTCTGGTGCGTTACCGGACGCATCTAAAATTTGCCGCGAGCACCGACGTCGACGCCCTCGACGCGCGCGAGAAAGACTCCATGCGCTCTCTGCGGCTGCGCGCCGATACGGTCAGCGAGCGCAAACGCGAGCTCGGCAAAGCGATGGAAAACGTCAGCGGCTTCCTGCGCCTCACCGGGCTGGTCGCGCTTCTACTCGGTGCCGTCGGCGTGGCCTCGGCGATGCAGGCGCTGGTGCAACGCAAACTCGCCACCGTCGCAGTGCTGCGCTGTCTCGGCGCGGGGGCCGGACTGGGGCTGGGAGTGTTTCTCATTCAAGGTATCGCGGTGGGCGTGCTGGGCAGCGTGGCCGGCGCATTGACCGGCGCGGGCTTGCAAGCGGCCCTGGCGGCCCTGATCCGCGATTTTATGCCAGTGGAAACCGCGAGTTTCGCCGTGCGTTGGTGGGAAATCGCGCGAGCCGGCGGCATCGGCGTGGCCCTCACCACGCTCTGCACGCTGGTTCCGCTCATGGCCATCCGGCGGGTCTCGCCGCTGGCGGTGCTGCGCGCGGTGCAGCCCGTGAGCGGGCGGCGCGATCCGTGGCGGTGGGCGGCAGGCGCGGCACTGGCCGCCCTCGTTCTCGGGCTCACAGTAACGCTCTCGGGCAATTGGCGACAAGGCCTGGCCTTCGCCGGCGCACTGGCGGTGGCCGGCGGAGCACTCGCGTTGGTGGCGCGCGGCTTGATGGCGGCGACGCGCCGCAGCGCCCAATTGGAATCGGTCCGCGCACTGCCGTTTTCCCTGCGCCAAGGCCTCGCCAACCTGCATCGGCCCGGCAACCGGACCGCTCGGCTGGTGGTCGCGCTGGGGCTGGGCGCGTTCTTGTTGTTAACTTTGGCGTTCTCCCGCTCCGCCCTGCTGGGACAGCTCAAATTCGCGGGCGCAAACGACCGGCCCAACCTCTTGTTTTTCGACGTGCAGGACGATCAAGTGGACCCCCTCCGGGAAAAGTTGACCGCGCTCGGCGCCGCACCGAAAAACGAAGCACCGATTGTCACCATGCGCCTGGCCAAACTCAAAGGCCGCACGGTCGAGTCGCTGATGCAGGACCCGCAGGCGGGCGTGCCCGGCTGGACCCTTCGCCGCGAATACCGCTCCAGTTACCGCAGCGCACCAGCGGAGACCGAACAGGTGATCGCGGGCAACTGGGTCGCAAAATGGGATGCGACCTCCGACGAAGTGGTCCCGATTTCGGTGGAGGAAGGCTTGGCCAAAGACCTGCGCATCGGGCTCGGTGACGAGCTGGACTGGGATGTGCAGGGCGTGCCGGTGCGCAGCCGGGTGGCGAGTCTGCGCAAAGTGGATTGGCAACGCATGTCACCGAACTTTTTCGTGCTCTTCCCCACCGGGGTTTTGGAAGGTGCGCCCAAATTTCACGTGCTGGCGGCGCGAGCGGAAGACAAGGAGTTGAACGCGCGGGTGCAGCGCGAAGTGGTAACCGCGTTCGGCAACATCTCTGTGCTCGATCTCGGTCTGATCATTGAATCGCTCGATAGCGTCTTCGCCAAAGCCGAGCTGGCGGTGCGTTTCATCGCATTTTTCACCTTGGCGACCGGCGTCGTCGTTCTGGCCGGTGCGCTCGCAGCGGGGCGGGACCAACGCATGCGTGAGGCGGTCTTGCTCCGCACGCTGGGCGCGAGCGCGGCGCAGGTGCGGGCGGCGTTGATCACCGAACTCACCGCGCTCGGCCTGCTGGCAGGCGGCGCGGGTGCCGTCTTGGCTTTGGGCGGCGGTGCGGCGGTGGCGATTTATGCTTTTGAGACCGCGCCGGTGCTACCCTGGACCAGCATGGCAGCCACGATGGCCACCGTAACCGTCCTTACGGTGGTAACCGGCCTGCTCACCCAACGCGGCGTCGCGACCCGGCCGCCGCTGGAGGTCTTGCGGGCTGAGGGTTAATTTCGTGCGGGATAACTCCGCAAGAAACGGGTGGGGAACGGCCGGGTCAGGTTGATAAAATAGGCGCGTCCAAAACACCTATGAAACTCAAACACCGATCCCTACTCGCTCTGATTCTTACTCCCTGCTTCGGCTTGCTGCCGACGCTTTGCCTCGTGGGCGCTTCATCCACGCAGGCAGCTGAAATTCGCTCCTGGAATTACTCTACGATAGACTGGAAAATAGACCGCCCCAACGGTGCTAAACTCACTTTCCTTGAAGGAATTTGGGAAACAGCCGGGCCGATTACATATGCGTTTAAAATGAAAGACGGGACTTGGTATCCCCTGCATACGCACCCGAGCGACGCCCGCATTGTGGTGCTCCAGGGAACGCTCATGCTCGGGCATGACGAAAGTTCTGATCCCGCCAAAGCGACGGCGCTGCCCGCCGGTTCGGTGGCCATCGTCCCTGCCGGTGTGCCCCACTACGAAGGCGCGCAAGGCGACACTGTGATCGTAGGGTTTACGATCGGGCCGTGGTCGACCACCTTCATAAAGAAATAAACCTTCAGGCACGCTTCCACATTACCTAACCTCAACGACCTGTTCGCATGACGCAGGACACGCTACCTCCGCTCGGTGCCGACCCCACCACCGACTACGCGCGCATCGAGCGGGCGATAGATTTTTTGCGTGCGAACTTCTTAACCCAACCGGACCTAGACGAAGTCGCACGTCAGGTGCACCTGAGTCCGTTTCACTTTCAACGCCTGTTCACCCGTTGGGCCGGAGTCAGCCCCAAGCGCTTTCTGCAATTCCTTACCGTGGAACACGCCAAGACTCGCTTGGCCGAACGCGATGTGCTCAGCACGGCGCTGGATTCCGGCCTCTCGGGACCAAGCCGGCTCCATGATCTGTTTGTCAGCGTGGAAGCGCTCACCCCGGGAGAGTTTAAACGCGGCGGCACCGGCCTGACCATTCACTACGGCACAGCCGCGACGCCGTTTGGGCTTTGTCTGCTGGCAACGACCATACGCGGCGTATGCAGCCTGTCGTTTCTCAACGACACCACCGACGGCGACGCGGCGCTGAAAGAACTGCGCGCCAAATGGCCGTCTGCAACTCTGGTGCACGACGAGACCGCCACCCGGCTTCAAGCCGACACCATTTTCCACCAAGCGCCTTCCACCCGTAATCCGGAAAAAGCCATCCCGCTGCTTCTCGCCGGCACCAATTTCCAGCTTCAGGTCTGGCGCGCGCTGCTGCGCATCCCCTCCGGCGCAGTCACCACCTACGAGGCGGTCGCGCATTCCATCGGCCAACCCAAGGCCGCGCGCGCGGTGGGCAGCGCCGTTGGCAAAAACACCCTCGCCTACCTGATTCCCTGTCACCGGGTGATCAAAAAAACCGGCGTCTTCGGCGAATATCGCTGGGGCGCGACCCGTAAGCAGGCCTTGCTGGGCTGGGAAACCGCCCGCACCGAAACCCGCTAAATCAGACAAAAAACAGCACCAGTCGGCGCTTGGCGGCGAAGGGTTAGACGTGTTGCGATAAGCTCTTATGAGCCGAAACATCGTCACCTTTCACTATACTTTGCGCGATACCCAAGGGGCGGTTATCGATGCGTCCATCGGCGGCGAGCCGATATCTTTTTTGCAAGGAGCGGGGCAAATCGTGGAGGGTCTCGAAGAGGGACTGCGCGACCTGGCCACCGGAACCAAAGCCCACATCGGCGTGCCCGCCAACAAGGCCTACGGCGAACGCGACGAGGCCCAAGTGCAACGTGTGTTAAAGTCGCTGCTCCCCATTGAAGGTGACATCAAAGCGGGCGATCAATTCCGCGCCGGTGCCGATGCCTATGCCCCCATCGTCACCGTCGTGGGCGTCGAGGGCGACGAACTGCTCCTCGACGCCAACCACCCGTTGGCCGGAGTGGACTTGGAGTTTGAGGTCGAAGTGCTCGCGGTTCGTCCCGCCACCGAAGATGAAATCGCCCATGGCCACGCCCACGGTGCAGGCGGTTGCTGCGGCGGCGGCAAAGAGGGTGGTTGCGGCAGCGGCGAATGCGACGGCGAGTGCTCCTGCGAAGACAAAGAAGGCAGCTGCGATAAACCCGATTGCGGCTGCAAAGCCTGATCCCAGAAGCCCCCCAAACGCCCATGAAAGTACTCGGCATCGATATCGGAGGTTCGGCGCTCAAGGGCGCACCCGTGGACACGAAAACCGGCAAACTCCTCGCGGAGAAACACCGCATCCACACCCCGGGACAGCTCACTCCGCAGGAGACTGCGGACGCCATTGCGCGCTTCGCCGCACATTTTGACTGGAAAGGCCCAATCGGAATCGGATTTCCGGGGGTGGTGCATGGCTCGGTTATTCGCACCTCGGCCAATCTGCATCCGGACTTTATCGGACTCGATGCCGGGAAGTTGTTCGAGGAAGTGGTCGGCTCCGAAATCAGTCTGGTCAACGATGCCGATGCCGCCGGTTTAGCCGAGGCCACCTTTGGGGCCGGACTCAACCGCCAGGGAGCGGTATTACTCCTTACCTTTGGCACGGGAGTGGGCACGGCTTTGTTTATCGACGGCAAGCTCTACCCGAATTCCGAATTCGGACACCTTAAACACGAAGGCGAATCGTGGGAAAAGTTCATTTCCGGGGCGGCAAAAACCCGTCGTGAGCTGAGTTACGCCGCCTGGGCAGCCGAGGTCGGCGAGTATCTGCGTGAACTCGAGAACCTGCTCTGGCCCGAACTCATTATTGTCGGCGGAGGTATCAGCGCGGACCACGCCCAATGGTTTCCCCATCTCAAGATTCGCACTCCGATTGCCCCGGCGGAATTCCTAAACGAAGCCGGTATCGTCGGCGCCGCGCTGCATGCGGCGCGTTCACTCTGATGCCCCGGTTGCACGCCCTAGGGGCTTGCCTGAACGCTCCGGTGCTCTTTGCTCGCGCGTCTGTGACTCCACGCTTCGCCCCCTTCGTTGCTACTTTGCTGCTCGCTTTCGCGAGCTTGAATGCCGCCGAACCCATTCGGCCCCAGCTCACCGCTGAAAAGACGCGCATCACCGAAACCGAGTTGATCGCCACTGGTGAAGCACGGCTGGCCGACCGGGATGTTGTGCTCTACGCCGACGAAATCAGCTACCGCATGGCCGAACGCACCGCCTATGCCCGGGGCAATGTCATTCTCATCCAGGGCCCGAAACGCCTGCTCGCCGACGAACTCAGCTACCGTTACGATGACCGCACCTACCAAGTAGGCCGCTTCCGCGTCGGCCAAGAAGGCATCCTGGCCCAAGGCACCCAAGCCGATGGCACCCCGGAAAACCTGCGTGTAACCGATGCCTCCGTGACCTACGGCGAGCCCGAACCCCTGGGCCCCTCCGTAAGCGCGGGCACCGTGACCTATCAAAACGGCAGCGAGAAATCGGCTACATCCGTTAAACTGGAAAAAGCCCGAGCCGGAGTCGGCGGCGTCAACTTTTTTCCCCTGCCCTCCTTCACGGAAAACCCTAACAGCCCATCGTTCTCCGGGCTGGATTTATACGCCAGCTACAGTGGTAAACTCGGCGCGGAACTGGGCGTCGCCGCCACCAAATCTGTGAGCGAAACCACCCGGCTGGGCGCCGACCTGGGCATCTTCACCAAACGCGGCCTGCTCTTCGGGCCGATCGGCGATTACGATACGTTTCGCGCCGACGGCACCGGCGCGAAGGGCGAATTCCGCACCGGCTATATTCAGGATCAGGGCGACACCGGTTTGGATATTCGCGGCCAAACGATCCGTGCCGAACGCGGCTTCATCGAATGGAACCACTACCAAGTGGTACAACCTGGCCTCACCGTGGCTGGTCAACTTAACTATTGGTCGGACTCGTTTGTGACCCGCGATTTTCGCCCGGAAAACTTCGGCATTGTCCAGACGCCCGACACCTGGATCGAGGCCGACAAGGCGGGCGACAACTACGTCGTCTCGCTCTTCAGCCGCGTACAAGTGAACGACTACTCGGTAGTCCAGGAGCGTTTGCCAGAAGTGCGTTTCGACGGCCTGCCGGTTGAGCTAGGCGCCGGCATTTACCACCGCATCAACGCCGGTGTAGCAGCCCTGCGCGAAGACGATCCCTTCGGCTCTGGCACCGTGCGCAGCGATCGAGCCGACCTCTACTACGGTGTCAACCGCCCCTTCTCCCCTCGCGAGTGGTTCTCTGTCACGCCCACCGCCGGCACCCGTATCACCCACTACCAACGCACCCTCGCGACCAGCACCAACGACAACTACACCCGCGTGCTGGGCGAATTCGGCTTCGACAGCAAACTGTGGGAAAGCAGCGCCACCTGGAACTACCAGAACCAGGCATGGGGCATCGACGGCCTGCGCCACATCGCCACCCCCAAGGTTTCCTACCGCCTGAGCCCCTCCGCCGACGTAGGCCGGGGCTCCATTCCTGCGATCGACGACGATGTTTTCAGCACTTACCTGCGCCCCCTCGGCCTGGCCGATCGGCGCGAAATCGACCGCCTGCCCGCCCTCAACACCTTCCGCATCGGAATGGACCACACGCTACAGACCCGAGACCCGGCCTACGGCTCGCGTGATCTCGTGCGCCTGAACATGGCGGTGGATCAATATGCCGACGCCGAGGCCGCCACGACCGCCGGCCAGCGTCGCGACCAAACCGACGCCCATACCTTCCTCGAACTCCTTCCCGCCCAATGGCTCAATTTTGACGCCTACAACCGCACCACCCTGCAAACCGGTAAAGTTCAGGAGCTGAATACCGGTCTCACTGTGAAGGACGCCGACCGCTGGAATTTCCGCCTCGGCACCCATTACCTGCAAGACGCGATGGCGGCGCGCGAGATCCAGCAATACACCGCCGACTACGGCCTGCGCCTAAGCGAGATTTACTCGATCCTGATGCGCTTCCGCTACGATGCAAAAGAGTCGAAATTCACCGAGCAAACCTACGCCCTGCGCCAGCGCATTTCGCGTCTGTGGACCTTGAGCTACGAGCTCTCCTTCTACGACGATTCGCGCCGTGAAGATAACTTCCGTTTCGGATTCCGTATCGAAACCAGGGCCTTCTGAGCGACCACAGGCCGCCCTTTCGGCCTGCCCCGCCCGCAATGAGTTTCGCTCCCAACCAGCTCCGCATCGCGCGCACCCTTTGGGAGCGCCTGCAACCGCTTGACCGTGCCATGCCCGGTCGGTTGCAAGCCTTGCTGGCCGATCGCCGCTTTGGCAGCCGCGACCGTCGCTTCTACCGCGAGTTATTGCTCACTGCCACCCGACTTGCGCGCATCCTCGGCAGCGTCACCGACGAGACGATCTGGGCCGCGCTCGTCGCCCGCGCCTGCGCCGCCACCCGCGAGACCGAGGGCTTCCGCGAGGCTTTCGCCGCCACACCGGCGCCCGAGTTTTCCGCCATTGACCTCATGCCCGAATGGTTCGCGGAGGAGTGCGAAACCGGCGCCGACCCCGCAGTCACTGCCCGTGCTTTGCTCACACGCGCACCGTTGTGGATACGCCTGCAAACCGACGATCCCGAGGAGGTTTTAGCCGATTGGGCGGCCCGGGGATGGATAGCGGAGCGCCACCCCAGCCTGCCCGATGCCTGGCGGCTCCCGCCCGAGACCAACGTCACCTCGGCCCGCACCTACGAAGAGGGCCGCTACGAAGTTCAGGACGCCGGTTCACAGCACATCTTGGCCGGATTGGATTTCTCTAGCCGTTCACCCGGCCCGCGCTGGCTCGACGCCTGCGCCGGAGCGGGTGGCAAAACCCTTCAACTCGCCCGCTTGCTAGGCCCCTCCGCGCGGATCGACGCCACCGACACCCGGAGTGCGCCTTTGGCCGAGCTCCGCGCCCGCGCCAACCGGGCAGGTCTGGCCGGCCGCATACGCACCCCGAACACAGCAGGCGACGCCTACGACGGCGTTTTAGTGGATGCCCCCTGCTCGGGCAGTGGCACCTGGCGGCGCGCGCCTCATCTGATGGCCTGCACCACGCAAGCCGACCTGCGCGCCTCGGCCCAGCTGCAAGCAACCATTCTCGATCAAGCCGCGCCCCGTGTGCGCCCGGGCGGGAAACTCGTTTACGCCACGTGCTCGATCGCCCGCACCGAAAACCGCTCGGTCGCCGAAGCGTTTCTCGCGCGCCACTCCAACACATACCAAATCGACGCCCCCGCACGCACGATAGCTCCGGGAACCGACGATAACGACGGCTTCTACGTCGCCACCTTCCGGCGTAATACTTCGTAAGCGAAGCGGGAAATCGGATTTGACCGGCAGGTCACACAACCGCTTCGCTTAACCCTTTCATTTTCGCCGCAGACCATCCCCCGAAAAACCCACACATCATGAGCTACAAACTCTTTATTCCCGGCCCCATAGCCGTTTCTGAAAAAACCCTTAAGGCCATGGCCCAGGGCATGATCGGCCACCGCAGCAACGATTTCGTCGCCCTCTACAACGCGATTCAGCCTGATCTCCAGGCCCTGTTCTACACCACGGATCCCGTTTACCTTTCCACCAGCTCGGCCTGGGGAATCATGGAAGGCGCTATCCGTAATGTTGTTAAGAAAAAAGTGCTTAACTGCATGAACGGAGCATTTTCCGACAAGTGGTACGACGTTTCCCTGCGTTGCGGCAAAGCCGCCGGAGCGCTCAAGGCCGAGTGGGGCCAGCCCGTCGATCCCGAGGCCGTGCGCCGCGAACTCGCCACCGGCGCCTACGACGCCATCACCCTCATCCACAACGAGACTTCCTGCGGTTGCATGAGCGATCTGCCCGCTCTGATGGCCGTGATCCGCGAATTCCCCGATGTCATCTCGATCGTGGACACCGTTAGTTCCTTCTCCGTCGTTCCTATCAAGAAGGACGAACTCGGCATCGACGTGCTGATCACCGGCTCGCAAAAGGCCTTGGCAATGCCGCCCGGTCTGGCGCTGGTCAGCGTCTCCAAACGCGCCCTGGAACGCGCCGCCACCCTCGCCGACCGCGGCTATTATTTCGATTTCGTCGAGTTCCAGAAGAACCACGAAGCCGGCATGACCCCCAGCACCCCGACCATCGCCTTGATCTACGCGCTCAAGTCCAAGCTCGAAGACATCAAAGCCGAGGGCATCGAGGCCCGCTACGCCCGCCACGCCCGCCTCAACAAAATGGTGCGCGACCACATCCTGGCCAAGGGCTTCAAGCTGTTCCCCAAAGAAGGCTACGGCTCCATCGCCCTGAATTGCTTCGCCAACAACCTGAACTACGATCTCGCCGCGCTTAACAAGACCCTGAAGTCCAAGCACAGCCTCGTGATTGATGGCGGTTACGGTAAACTCAAGGGCAAGACCTTCCGCATCTCCAACATGGGCGACGAAACCGACGCCACCATCGCCAGCATGCTCGCCTCCTTCGACTCCGCCCTCGCCGAGTGCCCGAAGGTCGCCGCTTAAAAAAACGCGTGCCAACGCACGCCCTCCCATCCCGCCTCGCGCCAAACGTGCGCAGGCGGGATGTTTTTTACTTGGCTTTCGCTCATTTGACGAATTTTATTCTATCAAATGAACGATCCCCTGATTTTACAACACCCCAGCCGCCTCCACGCGGGAAGTCTTCACGAAGTCGCCACTCTTGAGCCTGTGCATCCCCACCTCGACGGACCGGCGATGATGAACGCGATCAAGGTCGGCCTGCCCTTGGTGGAGTTTGATGCGTTGCGCGATCTGCTGGGCCTGACGGTGGAGGCCATGGCCCAAAAAGTCGGTATCTCGGTCGCCACCTTGGCGCGGCGGCGTCACGACGGGGCACCGCTGGATCCGGCGCATGGCGACCGCATTGTGCGTTATGCGCGGTTGTTTTGGCAGGCGGCGCAGCTTTTCGACCTAAACGAACAAACCGCCCGCGAATGGCTGCGTCGTCCGGCCTTGGCACTGGGCGGGGCTACCCCGCTGGATTACGCCGAGACCGAGCCCGGTGCCCGCGAGGTCGAAAACCTCATCGGGCGGCTCGAATACGGAGTCTATAACTAGTCAGCGGATGCCGACGGTCTTTCGCCTGACGCGCACCTCCCGCGCCCTGGATGCGTTCACTGGCGAGGGCGCAAAACTCTTTGGCGGGCGCTGGAACAGCCCGGGCCTGCGCGTGGTTTATACCAGCGCAGCCCGTTCGCTGGCTTTGCTCGAAACCCTGGTGCACCTCGATACCGCCGCGCCCCTGCCGTTTTTTTCCTTCATCCAGGTCGATTTGGCAGCCGAAGACATCGAGGCGCTTCCGGCCGACGCCTTCAGCCGGCGCGACGACCTCGCCCAGACCCGGGCGCTGGGCGACCGCTGGCTGCGCAAGGCGAGCGGACTCGCCCTCGCCGTGCCCAGCGTGATCGTGCCACAGGAATTTAACTATCTGCTAAATCCGGCCCACCCGCGCTTCGCCACACTGCGCCCGTTGCCGCCGGTGTTTTTCGAGCTGGATCAGCGCTTACGCTTGGCGCCCGAGTCCAAGATTTATCCGGTTAAATAAACCGCTTCCCGCGCCGGTCGTAAAAAGTCGCGCTTGCGCTTGCCGCCCTCGCTCCCTACGCGCTCGCAACCCATGAAGTCTCTCGTCATCGCCGAAAAGCCGTCCGTCGCGGCCGACCTTGCCCGCGCCCTCGGAAAAGTCCCCAAAAACGGCGATTGGTACGAAAACGACGAATGGGTCATCTCTTCCGCCGTCGGCCACGTGGTCGAGCTGGAGATGCCCGAGGACATCGATAAAAAGAAGTACGGTTTCTGGCGCTTAGAGACGTTGCCCATCATCCCGGAGAAGTTCGGCCTCAAGCCCATCGAGGACTCAAAAGAGAAGTTTTCCCTGCTTAAAAAACTCCTCGCCCGCAAAGATGTGGACCAGGTAATCAACGCCTGCGACGCCGGCCGAGAGGGTGAACTGATCTTCGTTTATCTCTACCAACTCGCCAAATCCAAGTTGCCGGTGAAGCGCGCCTGGATGCAGAGCATGACCGCCGACGGTATCAAAAAAGCCTTCGAGAAACTGCGCGACGGCTCCGATCTTTCCGGCTTGGCCGACGCCGCCCGCTGCCGCTCCGAGAGCGATTGGCTGATCGGTATCAACGGCACCCGCGCCCTCACCAAACGCATGTTCGGCTCCCGCGCCGGCAATGTCGCCTCCGTCGGCCGCGTGCAGACTCCCACCCTCGCCATCGTTTACGCCCGCGAGCTCGAAATCCGCAATTTCAAGCCCCGCGCCTTCTGGCGGCTCACCGCCCAGTTCCAGGTCGCTCAAGGCGCTTACGAAGGTGTTTATCAAAAAGCCTCTTTCAAACGCGACACCGCCAACGAACACGACCGCGCCGACCGTCTCTGGGACGAAAACGCCGCCCGCACCGTGCTCGCCGCCTGCCAGGGCCAGCCCGCTGCCGCCGTTCGCGAGGAGAAAAAGCCCACCACCCAGGCCTCCCCGCGCCTCTACGATCTCACCACCCTGCAACGCGAGGCCAACGGCCGCTTCGGCCTCTCCGCCCGCCGCACCCTCCAGATTGCCCAGGCCCTCTACGAGCGCCACAAGCTCATCACCTACCCCCGTACCGACGCCCGCGCCCTGCCCGAGGACTACGCCGCCACCGTGCGCGAGACCATGCAGGCGCTCTCCGGCGACCTCGCAGCCCACGCCGCCAAGGTTGTCCAATCCGCCTGGATACGCCCCGGCAACAAGAAGATCTTCAACAACGCCCAGATCTCGGATCACTTTGCCATCATCCCCACCACCGCCGAGCCCAAGTCGCTCGATGAGATGGAGGCCAAGGTTTACGACATGATCGCGCGCCGTTTCGTCGCCGCCTTCTACCCCGAGGCGCACTTCGACGTCACCACCCGCATCTCGACCATCGCCGGCCAGCACGATTTCAAAACCGAAGGCAAAGTCCTCACCGACGCCGGCTGGCTCGCCGTTTACGGCAAAGCCGCCGCCCTCG
Organism: Verrucomicrobiota bacterium; assembly: GCA_947471035.1. GTDB lineage: Bacteria > Verrucomicrobiota > Verrucomicrobiia > Opitutales > Opitutaceae > IMCC26134_A. The sequence goes on along the minus strand of CANIWJ010000020.1, from coordinate 472 downwards.
AAGACGAGACCGCCCCCGAGGGCAAAAAAGACGCGCCGACCAAGGCCTTGCCCGCCCTCTCCCCGGCCGACGCGGCCAAGGCCAAAACCGTCGAGGCCATCCTCCACGCCGAGAGCACCAAGCCGCCCCCACGCTACACCGAAGCCACCCTGCTCTCCGCCATGGAAGGCGCGGGCAAACTAGTCGAGGACGAGGACATGGCCGAGGCCATGAAGGAACGCGGCCTCGGCACCCCCGCCACCCGCGCCGACACCATCGACGGCCTGATCAACCAGAAATACATGGAGCGCCAGCAACGCGACCTCGTGCCCTCGCCCAAGGCCGAATCGCTGCTCCAGTTTCTCCACGCCGTAAAAGCCGACGCCCTTACCTCCCCCGCCATGACCGGCGAGTGGGAATTCAAGCTCCGCCAGATGGAGCAGGGCCGGGTCAAACGCGACGACTTCATGAAGGAAGTCATCGCCCAGACCGT
>CANIWJ010000019.1 GCA_947471035.1 Verrucomicrobiota bacterium | reverse complement strand
GGCGGCGTTATCCTCGATAGACCAGGTGGTGGCGGTATTACCAACGTAGATGTTGCGGCCGCTGCTGTTGGCGAAACAGAGCCAGAAGGCGCGGCTGGTGGTGCTGGAACTGCGGGCAATGAAGGAGAGGTAGAGGGTATCGCCATCCACGCCGAGGTTACCCGTGGTGAGATTACCCACGCGGCGAGCGAGGTAAGGGTCGGTGGTCATGTTCCGGTAGACGGAAACGGCAGTGCCCCAGGTGGCGTTGTTGGGTGCACCCGAGCCGCCCGAGGTGACGAGGGATTTGCTGCCCTGCGCGTAGGTCAGGCCGGAGGCGACATCGAGAGTGGTGCCGTAGTTACCGTAAAAGCCGGTGCCGGTGCCGGACGGGTTGCCGCCGATGTTGGTGGCGGGTAGGCCGTTGGTGGAGTTGGCACCGCCGTCGGGGTCGGGGCTGTTGGAGCCGACGGTGTAGTTGAACGGCTCGTGGATGATGAGGGCGGCGCTGATGATGGTGAAGGACATCGAGACGGCGCTTGAGGTGCCGCCGCCGTTGGTGGCGGTGAAGGAGGGGGAGTAAATGCCGGGTGTGGTGGGTGTGCCGCTGATGACGCCGGTGGTGGAGTTGAGGGTGAGTCCGGGGGGCAGGCTGCCGGAGGCGAGGGTGTAGCTGGTGGGCCCGTTGCTGGTTCCGAGGGTGTAGCTCAAGGCGGTGTCGGTGGGGGCGGAAACGGACTGGCCGGGGGTGATGACGGGAATCTGGTTGGTGGCGAAGACGCCCTGGCTGAGGGTGTAGTGGGTGCTTTGATTGGTGGTCTCCAGTTTCACGGCGCGCACCTGGTAATGGTAAACCGTGGCGGGCGCGATGGTGGTGTCGGTAAAGCTGGTGCCGGTGATGGCGGAGCCGGTGGGATTGGCCGTGGAGACAGTAGTGCCGGTGAGGCGGTTGAAGGGGCCGTTGAGACTGGTGGCGCGATAGACGTGGTAGCCGACGATGTTTGTATCGGCCGAGGCGCTCCAGTTGAGGGCGATCTGTCCGCTGGAGGCACTGAGGGTGAGGTTGCTGGCCGGTTTGGTGGGGAAGAAACGCAGGGTGGCATCTCCGATGAGGGCATCGTAGATACCCATCTTGTAATCTAGGATTACATTGAACGGGTTATCCCTGCTTTTGGCGTAAGCCAGGCGATTGTTTTGGCCGATGGGCACATTGATCCCGGCATTCGACGGAATGACCCCTCCCCATTGGGCGGTCAGCCCGTAATCGGGCATGCCGATTGAGGCGCGGAGCAGGTTATTGGAGAGGTTATATTCGCAAAAATAACTACCGTAAAATGACATGAAGATGGTCGGGTAATTATTAGTGGTGAAATCGGTGGTGGTGACGATGCCATCGCAAGTGGTGTTGCTGCCGGCACCGGCACCGAAACTCATTAAGTAGCTATTGGCATTGTGGGCGTTGCGCCAGTTGTTGCCATTGTAGGAATAGGTCAGGTTCGCGAAACCAAAGATCGCTGAGCCACTGAGCAGGAAAGGGAGGGCGGTGTAGTCAAAGAAAACGACATTGGTCGGACTGCTTCCCCAGTTGTTAGCGACATAGGCCTTGCGGTTGACGGTGGTGACGCCGTGGCGGAAGCGGTGGTTTTTTTGAAAGTAGCGTTGGATGAGTTGGGTCTCGGTGAGGGAGAAGGCGGGCATGTTGCCGAAATCGATGCGTCCGACGGCGAGCCGGGGGATGACGGGCGGGACGGTATTATCGAACTTCCCGTCGCCCGGGGTGTAGCCGGGGGCACTGGAGGTATCGGTCCAGGTGCCGGTCATATCGCCGTAATACACATCGGCGGGGAAGGGGCGTCCGGCATGGCCGTCGGGAGCGATGTTGCCGGAGATGGGGATGGGCACGCGACCGATGAGCAGGACGGTTTTCACGCCAGTGGGATCGGCTTGGTATAGGGTCTGGATGGCACTGCGGATGGTCTGGACCTCGTTGAGGCGCTGGGTGGCGTCGGGGCTGGTGAGGGCGCGGGGGACGAGGATTTCCTCGACCGTCCACCCGTCGCCCACGAGGTCGTTGCGGAAGGTGGCGTAGTCGGAGGCGAGGGTGGTGGGAAGGGTGTTTTCGACGACGAGGACGACGGTGCCGCGCTGCTCGACCACGGGCAGGAGGATCGAGGCGGTGATGGGTTCGAGTTTAAAGCCGCCGGTGCCGCCGCCAAGGGTGTGGCGACGCACCATATAGTCGTAGGCGATGCCGGTCTGGACGGTGTTATCGGCAAAGGTAAATGTGGTGGGCGAGAGGCCGGAGATGAGCGGGGTAATGCCCCAGCCGGGCTGGCTGGCGATGACTTGGAGCGTGGAGTCGAAGGCGATGTCTTTCTGGGGGGAAGTGTTCGTGGTGGTGCGGGCGGTCCAGGTGAGGCCGTCGTTGGAAACGATGTAGGCGCCACCGTCGCCGAGGGCGTGGAATTGGCCGCCGTTGACTCGGATGCGGTTGAGAGTCTGGCGGGTGGCGGGACTGCCGCCGAGGCTGACGTTGGACCAGGTGAGGCCGTCGTCGGTGGAGCGGAGGATGACGGGTGTGCCGTTGGTGGAGTTGGGGCTGGTGCCGACGGCGACGAAGGTTCCTGCGTTGTATGCTACGCTGTAGAGGTGGGTAATCGTGCTGGAGCCGCTGGTGATGCTGTTGGCAATAGAGGTCCAAGTGGTGCCATTGTCGGTCGAGCGATAGATGTTGCCGCCGAGGCCAACGCTGATCCAGACACCGTTGCCGAAAGCGACGCCTTGCAGGGTGCGGCCGATGTTTGGGTTTCCGGGCGCGGTGGTGGTGTCGTTTTCTTTTTGCAGGGTCCAGGATGTGCCGTTGGTGGAGGTGATGATGCCCATGCGGAGGCCGGTGTCTTGACCTTCTGCATTGGGTAAATCCCCCGCACCGTAGCCGCGTCCGACGGCGACCCAGGTGCCATTGGCAAAAGTGAGGTCGTTGATGATGACAGGGAAATTTGCCAATGTGGCGTAGCGGGTGGATTTGGTCCATGCGGTGCCATCGGTGGAGCTGAAGAAGTAGCCTCCGATGTTGGTGATGTAACGGCTGTTGCCGTAGGCGATAACGTTGGGGGTGTCGCCGGTGTCATCCACGAAGGCGGTGCGAGTCCAGGTGGAGCCATCGGTGGAGCGATAGACGGCGGTGTCGTCGGAAATGGCGACAAAGGTCGAAACGCTGGAGGGTGTGCCGTGGGCCACGCTTTTGAGGCCGGGTTCAGGAGCGCCGGTCGCGGGAGTCCAGGTGAGGCCGTCGGTCGAGAAGAGGGCATTGCGATCCGTGGCGGGGTTGCGCCGGAAGATGCTGTGGCCGGTGGTGCTGAGGTTGGTATTGGCGTCGGCCATCCAACTCAGGGTGATCTGCGGCGGGCTGACCTGGATGACGGTACTGACGCCGAGGGTTTCCTGGGCTATGCCGACCTGAGCGCGGAGCGGAGCGCTGACAAATGCGAGCAGACCGAGGAGTAGAAGGCGAAAGGAGGCTGGTTTCATGGTGTGGCGACTTTGATGCGTGCGAAGCGGCGGGTGGGTGCGGCGACGGAGTCGGTGGTGGTGACGCGTTCGTAAGTGGCGTCGAGGGAAGTGGTCGATTCGGTGGCGGAGGGGTTTACCGCCCAAGTGGCGAAGTCATCAGTAAACTCGACGGAGTAGGTGATGCCGGGGACGGGGGAGGCGGAAGCTTTGCGACGGATGAAGGTGAGCTGGAGTTTGTCGGCGGCGGTGCCGGTGCCGATCGAGGCGAAGGGCAGGCCGGCGGAACCGGAGGGGGCGAGGACGGCGGCGTTGGGGGTGGCAAGGGTGGAGGCCTGGCCGGTGCCGGTGCCGAGCATGTTGAAAGCGTATTTGAGCAGATTGGGCACGCCGTCGGCGGCGGGGGTGGCAGTGTCTTGCGAGCCGTTGGCGGCGAGGCCGTAGGTGGTGCGGAAGGTGGCGAGGGCGGTGACGGGTGTTTCGGTGATCAGGAGGAAGGGTGGTTGGTAGTCAGTGAGGTTTGAGGCGTGCAGAAGGACCTCGGTGCTTTGGCGTCCGCTGGCGACAACTACGAACGAGGCCAAGTCGTCGGAGCCGACCTGGGTGGTAAGGAAATCGGCTAGGGCGGTGGAGGAGAAGGTAACGAGGTCGCCGGTGCGCGTGCCGGTGGGGATCGTGGTGGAGGCGAGATAAACGACGTTGCTTGGGAGCACGCCGTTATTGGTCGAATCGTGCCCGGGGGCCGAGTTCCAGGTGACAGCGGCTTTGGTCCAGATGTCAGCGCCGTCTTTGATGCCGTAGAGGTGAAGCAGTGTCGTGGCTACGGGGAGGTCTCCGGTGGGAGTGGCACCGTGATAGGCCAAGCCGAGGGTGGCGGTGTTGATGTGGGTGGGTAGCCCGGCGAGGTCGAATTTCAGGAGCGGCTTGGCGCGGTTATCGGCGGCGGGGTCAGCTTTGGCGCGGAGGAGGGTGTTGGTCCAGGTTGGGAGTAGTGGAGTGGTGACGGTGCCGAGAGCGGTGGCGGCGAGCGTACCGCCGCGCAGGGGGGCGTCGGCTCCGGCGAATTCGTTGACGAAGCGAGTTTCCTCGGTGCGGCCAAGGGCGGCCATAATTCCGGCATGCCAGGCGCGTGCGAGTTTTTGGTGGCCGAGGCTGCTCGGGTGAACGCCATCGGCACCGATATCCGCCGTGGAGAGCGCGGCGTTGCTATTCACAAAGAAGAAGCGACCGGGGTTGGTGGCGGAGTATTGGGCAAAGAGCGCCTGGATGACCTGGGCGTTGAAGGGGTCGATGCGGGTGGAGTTGCAGGCGATGTTGATGCCGCCGGCGGGCGGAATGGTGGTCATGGCGACTTTCACCGTGGAACTGGCCGCGAGGATGTTGTCGAGCAGGGTGGAGTAGCGGGACTTCCAGTTGTTGATTTCGGTGGGGGTGGCGGCCACGGGAGTGGTGGTGTAGCCGATGTTGTTGGTGCCGATCATCAGGGTGATGACGTCGGGGGTGTAGGTGCCTATCCAGGCGCCGATGTTGTCGCGGATGTATTCGATGGTCTGGCCGCTGTAGCCAGCGTTGGCGGGGAATAAGAGCGGACGGTCGGCGAGAGAGGAGTTGGCGCTGCCATCGGTGCCGAGACGGAAGGTAGCGATGGTGCCGTCGGTGCGCGGGCCTACGGCGCGGAAGTCGAGGCCTTGGGAAAGCAGAAGGTTGTGCAGGTAATAACGAACACCCGCGTTGGAGAAGGTGTTGGAGCCTATGCCGCCGGTGCCGCCTCGAGTGATCGAGTCGCCGACGTGCATGAGTTTGAGCGGGGTGGAGGCGGAGGCGCGCAGGGTGATGTGGAGGTAAGGGTAACGGTAGGTGCCGCTGTTTTCCTTACTCCCAAAACTAGATGCCTGGGTGGGCATAGAGCCGGTGGCGTAAAGGCGGAGGCCGAGTTGTTTGGCGACGTCGTTGGCCAGGGTGTCGGTTACCATGGCGGTGACATCCAGCACGCGCGGAACGCCTGAGGCGAGCGGGCCGGTAAAGCTGACTGCGGTGGCGGGGAGAGAGGCGGGTTTATTGTTCCATGTGAGTGCGGATTCCGTCCAAGCGTCGCCGGCATCGACGACTTGCTCGATGGTGAAGGTAGGCGTCTGGCTATCGGCGGCGGTTGGCCAGAAGACGAGCTGGGCGCGTTCGACGGTGCCGCTGAGAGCGGTGAGATCGTAGCGCAGGAAGGCCTCGCGGATGGCGGATTCGCTACGGACGAGGAGGTCGCCGGTGAAGGAGTTTACCGTGGGGTTGCTGGCTTCTGCGGTGGCGTCGGCGGCGGGAACGAGGGTGACGAGGCGGGCGGGGAGTGTGGTGGCGGGGGCGGATCCGGGAGCGTTGGGAAGGAGGGGGTCGGAGGCGGCGAGGTATTCCTGGGCGTTGGTCAGACCGTCGCCATCGGGGTCGGCGGAGTCGGTGGAGTTGCCGGAGTTGGCGATGTCGCCAAACCAAGTTTGGCGCCAGCTTTGCGCTGCGCTCCAGGTGGCGGTGGAGGCGGTATTTGAGTAGGCTGAGTCGCCGTAGGCGTTGGTAGCGCGAAGGCGATAGTAGGAGGTTGTTCCAGTTGCCAGTCCTGTGTCGGCGGCAGTGGTGGCGTTGGCAACGGGGGTGGCGATTTGGGTCCACCCCGTGGTGCCGTCGGAGCTGCGTTCGAGTTTGAAGCCGGTTTCGTTGGTGGCGTTGTCCGTCCAGGTCAGGCTGATTTGACTGGAGGACGTTGCAGTGGCCGAGAGCGTGGAAGGCGCGGAAGGTAACACAGGAAGGCTGTGACCGTAAAACTGGAGCTCAGCGACATTGCCGTAGGAGCCATTGGCGAGCAGGATACGAGCGTAGCGGAAGCTGGTGGAATTGGAGATGGACTGGGCAGTGAGCACGCCGGCCGTAGGGGTCGCGGTAATGGTGTATAAGTTGACCACGCCGGTGGTAAAATCGGCTGAGCTGGAGCCTTGGATGATGGCGTTGAGGATGCGGCTTTCGAGGGTGCTACGGGGGGCGTAGCGGACTTCGGTGAGGATCTTTTCGTTGCCTGCTCCGAAATCGAGCCCGGCCCAGTTGCCGTTGGCGGTGGGGGCATCGAAGAAGGTGGTGAAGTTGCCGTCGAAGATTTTGTCCACGGTGGCGCTGCCGTTGTTGTAGGAACCGGCGGTGCCGATGACGGAACCGGTGAGGAGCGTGGGCGCGCTGTTAATGGCGATGGTGACAATGGCGGTGGACGAGGTGCCGATCGCGTTGGTTGCAGTAAAGCTGGGGTTGTAACTGCCCAACGATGTGGGCGTGCCGCTGATGACACCGGTGGTCGTGTTTAAGGTGAGGCCGGGCGGTAAAGTGCCACCTACAAACGCGAAACCAGTGGGGTTCTGGGTTGCGGTGATCGGGTAGGAAAAAGAGGTGTTAATCGTCGCAGCGGTTGCTTGGCTGCTCGCGATGACCGGAGCCGTAGGACTCAGGGAAGTGACGACGAGATTGAGGTTATTGCCTGAGATCTGCGCGGTGGCGCTCCAGCCGGAGGGCAGGGTTAGTGTAGGCAACCCTCCCGTTATGCCACCGGTGGCAGTGACGATCGTGTAGGTGCCGGTAGTGGCACCCGCAGTGGCGGTTATGGTCAACGTGCCGGTGCTGCCGAGGGCGAGGGCACCAGTGATGTCGAGTTTATCGTGCGAGCCGGGGGCGGTGGTGAGGTTGGCGAGCAGGCCGCTGGTGTTTTGAAGCGTGACTGCGCCGGTTACGGTGCCGTTGCCGCCGAGGCGGGCGTCGTTTGAGAGGGTTAAGGAGCCGCTGCCGGTCGCGGAACCGCTGGAGTTATTGGCGAGCAGAGTGCCGCCGGTGACGACGGTCCCGCCGGAGTAGGCGTTGGCGGTGGTCAGGTTAACAACGCCCCGGCGGACAAAAAGTTTTCCGGTGGTAAAGCCGAGCTGTCCGCTGGCTGGCGTGAAGGTGCCGGGGTTGTCCCACGCGACACTGCCGGTGCCGGTGAGGTTACCTGCGAGGGTGATGGGTTGTGCGCCGCTCATGACGACGAGGAAACCAGCGGTGGCGATGTTGCCGCCGAGGGTGATGGGACCGTTCTGCGCCTCCCAATTCTGGGATCCGCCGAGGGTGATGGGGTTGTTGATGGTGAGTGTATCAGTGTCTTCGTTACGAATACCGCTTTCGAGGAGGGTTAGCGTTGAGCCGGACAAAGTGAACGGGTTGGTGCCGGAGGCGGATTTGAATAACATTCCGCGCACGGTGGCTGCGGAGCCGAGTGTGATGCTGCGATTGCTGGTGGTGGCACCGTCGAAGGCGGCGGAGGTAAACTCGGAAGGTTGGTTTAGGGAAACCCAGTTGTCCGCCGAGCCGAAGGTGCCATCGGTGGCACCAGTCCAAGTGCGTGCGTTGGTGGTGTCTATGGTCCAACGCAGGGCGAATCCGTCGGTGGCCAGGAATGCGTTGGTGTTAACATAGATGGTATTGTAGGAGAAGTTGTTGTCCTGGCTGTAGCCGCCGCCGTTCGCGTAGTGGGTGCCGAGGAGGTGCAGTTCCCCGTTGTAAACGACGAATGAGGGGCTGCCGGAATCCCCCGAAACCAAGATCGTCACGTAATTAGTCAGCGAGCTGTTTTGCGCCGTGTAGATCAGGTTGTTGCTTGTGAGGCTGACGACACCGAGGCCGAGCCGCCGCTGATAGTTGGCTCCAGCTGAGTTGGCGTGGCCGTAGAGTATTGCGTTTTTCCCGGCTAAATTTGAGTAGGCGCCGGTGTCGAGCAGGCGATAGACCTTGACTTTGTCGGTGCTGGCAAACGGTGCGTCTAAGCGAATCACCCGGCTGTCAGCCGATACCCCTCCGACGTCAGAGGAATTCAGGGTGTTGCCAATGGTCCGGCTGACGAGCGTGCCATCGGTGTTTTGAAATGTGTAGGTCGTATTGGTGTAGCCGAATGTAACATGCTTCGCGGCTGCGAAATGCATGGGACTAAGGAGCGTGACGGACAAGTCCTGCCAACTGGACGTGTTGCTGGATTGCCAGCCGACGCCGCTCAAATCGTGGTTCAGCCCTATAAAAGCAGCGTTGGTGTTGGGCGTGAACGGGCCGGTGAGTGGGTTGGTCGGATTGGCTGCCCAGCGATCGCTGGCCGCAGCGGTGTAGCCAGTGATCGTCATGGCAGGTGCCAATGAGTGGAGACAGGCCAATACGACACTGCAGCAGCGCAAACGACGAAGGGGGTACAACATAGGGGTAAAGGCTGTTGCTAGCCGGTCTTTGCCCTATGCTAATGCTGGGGGTGTGTCCAAGATGTAGACGCTTAAGCGTTAAGTTAGTTTCGTGGATGCTTGGGTAACATCCACTTATTCGGTCTCTTGGGTTTTTGCCTAGTGGTTTAAAATCCCCTGTATTAAAATTTTAAAAACCATGACATTAACTTATTTTAAAGCTTTGCAGTGCAATCGCTTGTGATTTGAATGGCCCTTTCGATTACAACTTGGAAATTATGCACGCTGCGAGCGGCCGCGGCTATTTGCACATGGTGTGATTGAGTAGTCGTTGGGCAAAGTGCCTGGCCGCCGGGTTGGTGGTTGTTCGACCGGCTAGCGATATAAGTGAGACTATAATGCGGCCCTTGCCGTGAGATTTTTCGGCGGCGGCGAGAGCCGGGCGCGGCGTCGCGCCCCAACCGGCTTCGCCTCTGACCAGAATGGGCGTCCAGCGGGGCGCTTGAAAGGTTGCAGGAAGCAACGGCGTGATGAGGTTGCACGCGGGATCGTGCCAGTAGCGAAAATCGTCGGGCGCGAAGTCAGCCACCAAAACGTGGCCGGTGGCGCGGAAGGCAAAGTCGAGTGTAGTGAAGCCGCAGGGTTTTATCTCCAGTGTATCGGTCAAAATGGAGTGGGTGCCGGGTTTCAATTCGTTCAAAACCAAGGTGGCCCCCGCCGCTACTCTGGCGAGCAGGCGTCTTTGATCCACGTCCTTGGCGGGCCACGCATCTGCTAAAATAAGGGAGGAGCGGTTGACCGAGGCAACGGCCGTTGACATACACTCGGGCGATATAGTCGGCTCCCTCGACCCGTAGCCAAAGTGAACCCGGCGCCAGCATGGATTCGTCGATGGTAAACTCCGTGCGGTAAAAGGCGGTGGCGCGTCCGGCGGGGGGCCGTAATGAGGGATGGTTACTTTATCCCATGCTCCATCTCCCCGTTCTACGGCTGCGAATTCCGCGTCGTCCTGCTCGGTTTTTAGACGCCAGTCGAAGGCGCGCAGATCCTGGTGTTGGCGAAAACCAGGTAGCGAGGGAGCCAGGGTTTTAAGGTAAGGAGCCATTTTCCTGCGCTCGGCATCGATGGCTGATTCGACGTCTTTTCCAATGGTGAGACGCTTGCGTGGGGTGAATCGGTGGGTGTTGCCGACCTTAAGCGACGGCATAATGCGTTTAGGAAGTTTGGGCGGGCCAATTTCCTGTAACACGGTCTCGCGTTCGACCTGACGCATGGCACCAATTTGCGCGAATCTGTCCTGTTCGGGCATGGAATTTGTAGCGGTCGTAGATGCGCGTCGGCGATGAATAGTGGGCATGAGAAAAGTAGATTATCCACATCATGCGAATCGCGCTATTTCCCTGAGAAACTCCCGACTCTTAAGCGTTAAGCGTTTTTGATAGAATAATTTATCATCTATGTTTCGGCCGATCATTTGGCGGTTTTTTCCCTTATCGATTAAGCAATTCAAGTTTCGCAGCATGTCCCTTTCCAAGGTGTCTTTCTACAGTTCAACGCATGAAATCAAAGTTAGTCCTCCCCGTGGTTTTCTCCGTTAGGCGTTCGCAGATTGCCTTGCTCAGGGGGCGACGAGCTGACCGGAGGGGTGGCCACGCACCCTGCTGCCGCTGTCGTGGAACGTCATGCACTTGGCTACGTCGCTTAACTCCACTCTATGATCATTCCTGGTCTCACTCACCTCCGTCCTCTACCTCTTAAAGAATTCCTCTACGGCTCCGCGTATTATCCCGAGCATTGGGACGCCCCCACTCGCACCACCGATCCGGAGCTGTTTCATGCCGCAGGCTGGAACGTGATTCGCATGGGCGAGTTTGCGTGGGATCGTCTTGAACCCACGGAAGGACGTTTCGATTTCTCGCTCTTCGACGAAACCATTGCCCGTTTCGGAGCGGTGGGCATTCGCACGATTTTTTGCACACCTACCGCCACGCCGCCGCGCTGGCTGACGCTGCGCTATCCCGAGGTGCTGCGGGTGGATGCCCAGGGTGTCGTGCAAAAACACGGCTCCCGCCAGCACGCCAGCCACTTCAGCGACGTTTTTCGTACGCACAGCCGCCGCATCACCCGAGCCCTGTCCGCGCACTATGCGGGCAACCCCCACGTCATCGGCTGGCAGACCGATAACGAGTTTCACTGCCACTTTTCCGAAGATCATTCCCCTGCCGCGCACGCCGCTTGGGTCGAGTTCCTTCGCGCCCGCTTTGGTGGTGAAATAGCCCAACTCAACCGCACCTGGGGCACTGCGTTTTGGGGTCAGACCTACGACGCCTTTGAGCATGTGCCCACCCCACGCGGCGGGCAGCCCACGCATCCCAACCCGGCACACAGCCTCGATTACTACCGGTTTCTTTCGCACGGCGTAACAGTTTTTCAACGCGACCAGGTGGAGATTCTTCGCGCCGCGAACCCCGCTTGGTGGATCACGCACAACGGCTGTTTCAGCCACATTGATTTCGCGGGCGACTTTACTCGCGACCTAGATTTTCTCAGCTACGATTCGTATCCGCTTTTCGACTTTGATTGGCGCACCCGCCCGGCGAATCAGGCCTTCAACACCGATTACGTCCGCGCCTACTCCGGGAACTTCGTCGTGATGGAACAGCAATGCGGCCCTGGCGGACAAAACCAATACCTGCTAGATACGCCCGAACCCGGCGAGATGCGCAAGTGGGCTTACGTGAATATCGCCCGCGGAGCCGACGGCATGCTCCTTTTCCGTGAACGAACCTGCCGCTTCGGCGCAGAGGAATACTGGATCGGCGTGCTCGATCACGACAACGTCCCCCGCCGCCGCTACCGCGAAGCCGCGCAACTCGGTGCCGAGCTGCAGCGCATTGGCGCCGCCATTCTCGGCACTGCCGTTACCGTGCGCATCGCGGTCGCCGGAGCCCACTTTGAAACCCAGTCCGCCCATCTGCCGCTCACCCTCGGTTTGCCCTCCCCGCGCAACGTCGCGGAGACCGTGCATAACTACTTCTATCGTGCCGGTCACGCGGTGGGCTGCCTCCATCCGACGGACACTCTCGCGGGCGTCTCCGTGTTTTTTCTCACGCACTTCGCGATGATCGATTCAGCGTGGCTGCCGGCATGGCAGGCCTGGGTAGAGGCCGGCGGCGTGCTCGTGATCGGCGCTCGTTCCGGCAGCAAGGACATGAACAACAATGTCGTCGCGACTACCCTGCCCGGCGCGCTCCGACCTCTCGTCGGTGCCAGCGTAGAGGAATACGGCCATCAAAATCGCCCGGAACTGCGTCCGCTCGCGCTGCGTTTCACGGGCGCGGCCGTCACCACTGAGACCTGGTATGAGCAACTCCTCCCCGATACGGATACCGAAACCGTGGCACGTTGGGAATCGCGCCACCTCGCCGGCTCCGCCGCCATCACTCGCCGCCGTCACGGCAAGGGCTGGGTGTATTACGTGGGCACCTATTTCAGCCCGCTCATTATCGAACGCCTTGCCGCGCACTTGGCCTCCGAAAATCTGTTGCCCGCGCCGCTGTGCACCGTGCCGCGTGTCGAGGTAAGCGAACGACGCGGCTCCGAGCACACCTTGCGTTTCTACATCAACCACGGCGAGCAGGCGGTGGGCGTCCCACTGGCGCACAGCGGACAAGACCTTATCACCGAGCAACCCGTCTCCGGCTCGCTCACCCTCGAACCCAACGGCGTGGCCGTCATCCGCCTTGGTCACTCGGGACAGGCCAATGACTTTTAAAACCCCAAAGGACTGGAAACAGTGATTCAATTATAGAGAGCGCAGCTCGAAATCTATCCGATCCATTTTCCATGAAATACTTCGTGCGTTCATTGTTCGCTACGCTCGTTTTAGGTCCGCTTGCGAGTTTGGCTTCGTTCGCGCAGGACGTCGTCGAGGTCGATGCCGCCAAGGTGCTGCGGACTTTTGACCGCAATCCCATCGGTATAAACGTAAACCACTTGATGGATGCGGACTCAAAACGCCCCGCCGGCAGCCGCCCCCTGACGTCCGCCCTCAAGGATTTAGGCGTGGGCAACCTGCGCTTTCCCGAAGGCGAACTCGGGGATTCCTACCTCTGGGCAGTTCCGCCCTTTCCTGTCCAGTCTGCGGCACGCCCGCAGTGGGCCTTGCGCGGTCCCGGTTTTTGGCCGTCGCAGGATGTGCGCTTTTCAACTGCGGATTATCAACCTCGGCCGGACGTCATGGGTTTTGACGCATTTCTAGATTTGGTGAAGGCCACCCGGGCAGCGCCGGTCATTATCGTCGCCTACGATTCCGCCTACAAAAAAATCGGCGGCGCCGCCGCCCGTCCCGCCTTGCCGGACCTAATCGCTTCGGCGGCCGCTTGGGTGCATTACGCAAACGTTACCAAGGGCCAAGCCATCCGCTATTGGGAGATTGGCAATGAGAGCGACATCGTCCCCGAGGCCCACAGCGGCGGCGATCCTGGCGCTAAACAGTATGCCGAGGACGTGGTCGCTTTTGCCCGAGCCATGAAAGCCGAGGATCCCGCCATCAAGATCGGCATCAATGTCTGGCAAAACAAACGCCTGGCCGAGTTACTCGATTTCCCGGAGCTCTGGTCGCACGTGGATTTTGTTTCCCTCCACAACTACCCGACCTACGGCTGGAAGAACGGCTACGAAACCTTTCGGTCCCGCAAACATGATTTCGCCGCGTCCATCCAGGAGGCTGAAACGCTCCTGCAACAATCGAGCCTTTCGGCTGAGGACAAAAAGCGAATTGAGTTTCTTGTCACCGAAACGAGTCCCATTGATTGGGCCAAGACCGATAAATGGCCCAATGTAGCCGACCACGGTCACGCGCTGGTGATGTTCGATATGATTGGCCAGACCTTGCTCCAGCCGCGCGTCACGCAACTCCATCAGTGGGTGACGCGCTGGATTCACAACGATGAGGCCGGGCCGCTCAAGGTTTATGACGCCCTCGCGCCCGACAATCAGCTCACGTCCATGGGTAATGTCCTTGGTCTCTGGGGACGTCACATCGGCCAGCAACTCGTCTCCGCAACCGGGTCCGAGATGATTCAAGCCTATGCGAGCGCTTCCCCGGCAGCGGGGCGTTTGGCGGTTTTTCTTTTGAACAAAGATACCCGCCCGCACCGCATCCGACTCAAGGTGGACAACGTGTCAGCGCCCCGCGTGGAGTCCATACGCTGTTTTTCCGCCACTACGCCAGAAGCGTCCTCCTCATCTCTGAACGAGCTACCGGCATCTGGCTTGTCGCTAGAAGGCGTGGAACTTCCTCCCCTTTCCATCACGGTGCTCACTCTCGGCGTGCATTATTCGGCCGGCGCTTCCTCGCCTTAGCGGGTTTTGGTGACCTTCTCTTCCCTCCACGGTTTTACTATGCCTATCATTTTACGTTCCGAATTCACGCTCGGCGACATGCTGGTGCGCTACCAGTCTCCCGCCCACGATCCAGAGCGCGTCGGTTTTTGCCTCGTCCCGGCCGCGCTCGCCCCTGCGCTCGTCGTGCCCCGCGAACACCTCGACGATCCCGCCGTCACCAACTTGCCCGCCACTTGGCTCCCCGTGCGGGCATGGGAAGTGGATCCTCTGGTGCATGTCCACCGCCTCGACGATCCGTCCAACGGTGCATACTCCCAAGGTCGCACCCTGCGTGCCGGCCCCTCAACCCAAGCTCTGCGCTGGCGTGGGCAAAGCGTGGAGCGCGCTGGCCCCCTTACCACCATCCGCACCGTGCTGGCCGACGAGCGCGGCCTGGAATGTATTCACGAACTCACCCACCGCGAAGGCTCGGCTTGCCTGAGCGTGCGCACCACCGCTCGCAATACCGGCGATGCCCCGATCACGCTCGGTTTGCTCACTTCGTTTTCGCTCGGCGGCCTGACGCCATTCGCCTCCAACGATGCCCCGGATCGCCTGTGGGTTCACCGCTTTCGCAGCGCCTGGAGCGCGGAGGGGCGCCCGATTTCCGAACGCATCGAGGACTTGCACCTGGAGCCCTCTTGGGGCGTCCACGGCATACGCGCCGAGCGTTTCGGGCAGGTTGGCTCCCTGCCTACGAATGGCTGGTTTCCCCGCCTCGGGTTGGAAGACCACCGAGCCGGGGTGACTTGGGCCGCCCAATTGGCTCATCCGGGTTCCTGGCAATTCGAACTCTATCGGCGCGCCGACCAACTCGCCCTCTCCGGCGGTCTCGCCGATCGCGAGTTCGGCCATTGGACAAAAATCCTCGCCCCCGGCGAATCCTTTACCGCTCCCGAAGCCCTGCTCACCGTCGCGACGGGCGGCATGGCTTCGGCCTGCGAGCGCATCACGAGTCATCTCGACGCCGCCGTCCTTCGACAGACGCCGGAGTCAGAACGCTCCCTGCCGATCATTTTCAACGAGTGGTGCACGACTTGGGGCAACCCCACCCACGATAACCTGGTCGCCCTCGCAGACCGTCTCCAGAATTCCGGTATCCGTTACTTGGTGATCGACGACGGCTGGGCGCAACGCCCCGGCCCCGGCATCCAGCAAAACGGTGACTGGATCATCAACGACGCCATTTTCCCGGCCGGTCTCCGCGCCACCGCCGACGCGATCCGCGCCCGGGGCTTGATTCCCGGAATATGGTTTGAATTCGAAGTCATCAACCAAGGGGCCAGGGCATGGGACGAAACCAGTCACCAGCTTCACCGCGACGGACGTCCGTTGCAAGTTGGCAACCGTCGATTCTGGGACTTCCGCGACCCGTGGGTTCACGACTACCTCTCGAAAAAAGTCATCAGCCTGCTCCGCGATAATCATCTCGGCTACCTCAAGGTCGATTACAACGACAGCATCGGCTTCGGTTGCGACGGCGAGGAGTCCCCCGGCGAAGCCCTACGCCAACACCTCGACGGCGTGCAGCGTTTCTTTAAAATCATGCGCGCGGCGCTACCCGACTTGGTGATCGAAAACTGCTCTTCAGGTGGGCATCGGCTCGAACCCTCCATGATGGAACTCACCGCCATGAGTTCCTTCAGTGACGCGCACGAGACAAAGGACATCCCTCTCATCGCCGCGAATTTGCACCGACTCATCCCTGCCCGGCAGAATCAGATCTGGGCGGTGTTGCGGCCCGGAGACAGCCATCAGCGCCTCGCCTACTCGCTCGCTGCAACCTTCCTCGGCCGCATGTGCCTGTCCGGCGACGTGCATTCCTTGAGCCCTGAACAGTGGGCCTTCGCCCAAAGCGCCATCGCGCTCTACCACGAAGCCGCGCCCATCATCGCCGCCGGTCATTGGAGCCGTCACGGCGTATGGAATCTCAGTTACCGCCACCTCATCGGTTGGCAGGTCGCGCTCTGCCGCGCCCCCGAGCTTGGACGCACCCTCGTCGTTTGGCACACTTTCGGCGGCCCCGCCTCCATCGTCGCCGTGCCCTGTGCGGCCTCGCGGCTTCGTCAGCAATTCTCCGATCGCCCGCTGGAAGCACGCTGCACGCACGATCAACTCCACCTCGAATTCACCCGCGCCGATGCGGGCGGCGTGATGATTTTGGATTGTTAACATCATCCGTTGTATGACACCTGCCAGCGCCGAAATACTTCGCACCCACCGATCGGTCTAGCCGGATAAAAGCGCCCGTAAACGGGTGGCCCGTTTGGGCAAAATCTACGCAAATGACACCGATAATACTCAGCGATAATCATCTCGAAATCGCCTTCGATCCCTCCACCGGTGCGATGACCCGCTTTTGGGTCAAAGCGACTGGCTGGCAGGTCGTCAACACGCCCGACCTCCAAGCTGGCCTGCGTCTGCTCGTGCCCGTGCCCGGACATGGCTGCAACACCGCCTGCACCGCCGCGCAGACCCTAGCGGAAGCCTCGTTCGACGGGCCTCGAAAACTCACGCTTCATTACGATTCCATCCTAACCCACAAGGCCGGCGTATTGCCCATCGCCGCCAACCTTGTTATCGAGCTGACCGGCGACGGCGCGGCCCTCTTCACCGTCAATATCGACAATCGCTCCGCCTATGTAGTCGAAGAGGTCTGGGCACCCAGTTTTGCCGGTCTTCGCCAGCTCGAAGGCGAGCCGCCGCTCCAGCTCAAATACCTCAATATGTGCGGCGGTCTCAGTCACAGCATCCGCTTCGATACGGATTTCCACCCCGGCACCGGTTACTGGGGTTTTGAAAACCCCGTCGCCTACGACAACGCCAACCGCACCAGTTTCTTCGCTCTGGATAATGGGCAACAAGGCCTCTACCTCGGCCAGCACGAGGTCGCGCCTCGCTTCCTATCGACTTGGGTCGCCGAACTGAAACCGGGCTACATCGACAGTCTTCATCTGCGCCACGACCCGCGAGCCACCGAGCTCTCTGGTCGCCCGGCCGGCTTTGTTTTCAGTCGCGCCTTTAATCCCTTCATCGCACCTGGCGCGTGTGTGACCTTGCCCACCACCACCGTGCGTCCCTATCGCGGCGATTGGCACACCGCCGCCAGGTTTTATGCCGAGTGGCGCAAGTCGTGGTTCCACCCCAAGCCGCTTCCCGCCTGGGTGGACGAGGTGGATGCGTGGCTCACCCTGCAAATGGACACGCCCGAAGGCGACGCCCGCTATCGCTACACCGACTTGCCCGGGATCGCCTCCGAGTGTCTCGCCCACGGCGTCGGAGCCATTCATCTCATCGGCTACAACGCCGGCGGACAGGATCGCAACGTCCCTTACATCGACGCCAACCCCCTGCTCGGCACCCACGCTGAACTCAAGGCTGCCATTCGCGACTGTGAGAAAATGGGCGTGCGTATCATTCTCTTTTTTAAAATCGGCTGGGCTAATCTTGATGCGCCTAATTTTGATCGCGACGTCCTCCCTCACGTCTGCCGTGATATGAAAGGCAACCCCGTGGGTGCCGGTGGTTGGGACTACTCCACCATCGCCAACGCGATGGGCTACAGTCGCTACAAAGGCGTTCAGATCTGCCACAGTTCACCCGCTGCGCGCGCGTTTCTCATGACCGAGCTTCGTAAGCTCCTAGACCTCGGCGCGAGCGGCCTGCAATGCGACGAAGTGCTGCAAAACAGCCCGTGCTTCGACCGCTCGCACGATCACCCCTACGGAGAACCCGGCCCCAACGGCTCCCTCATCGCCGCCGCCGAGACCCACGCCATCGCCACCGCCCACAACCCCGATTTCCTCCTGGCCGGCGAAGGTTCGACCGATCCGATGACACAGTATTACAGGATCAACTACATCCGCACTGCCGACCGTTATTACTGGGCCGGTCGCCATATCCCCGCCTGGCGCTACATGGATCCAGACGCTCGCTTCGCCGCCTGCATCGTCGGCTTTGACGACCGTGAATTAATCAACCAATGCCTCACCTTCGGCTACATCTTCTGTTACGAACCGATTAACTTCAAAGGTCGTCTGCGCGACTTTCCCGCCACCATCGCTTACGGCCAAAAAGCCCAGCTTCTCCGCCGCAAGCTTCGGGCCTACATCTGGGACGGTTTGTTTCGACACACCGAAGGTGCGACCGTCGCGTTCTCAGAGAAGGATCGCCCGCAGATGTGGTCGCTCCATGAACACCGCGGCACCGGCAAGGTCGCTGTGGTCATCGCCAACGAAGATGCCACGCGTGAACTCACCGCGACCGTGGCCTTGCCTGGTCGTCCCGACGCACGTTTCCACGTGCATACCGTTGAGGACATGGATAGTCGTCCCACTTTGAAAAACGCCGTAATCATTCCAGCCCGCTCAATAGCCGTGCTGGTGGAGAATTAAAAAATGAACACCGCTCAGATTTCCCCATCCGCGCCGCTCACCGGCCTCGCTCAGCCCCTTGCCATCACGATGTGGGACTTTTCTTGGTTGGAGCGAAGATGGCCCGGCGCCGGTTACGAGGATTGGGGTCGGGCGCTCGATGAACTCGCCGAGCGCGGCTACAACGCCGTCCGAATAGACGCCTTTCCCCATTTGCTCGATGCCGCGCCGGACAAAGATTGGGACCTCGAAGTCCTTTGGACAGTGCAGGACTGGGGTAGCCCGGCCCCCACCCGGGTGCGGGTGTGGCCGGCCTTGCCTGAATTTATCAGGGCCTGCCGCGCCCGTGGCATACGGGTGGCCTTGTCCACTTGGTTCCGTAAAGATACGACGGATACACGGATGAGCATCCGCACGCCTTTGGACATGGCCCGCATCTGGACCAGCACTCTAAAAATGCTACAGAAAGAAGGGCTTCTGGACGATCTGCTCTACGTCGATCTGTGCAACGAGTGGCCGGGTCTGCATTGGGCGCCTTTCTTCCAAAACGATCCGCCGGAATTAACCTGGGGAGGTTGGCATACCCGGACATCCTTGGACTATATGCGCGAAAGCATCGCGCTGGTGCGCGAAGCGTTTCCGAAAGTCCCCCTGACGTATTCGTTTAATCCGGAAAATCCGCAGGCCGCCGCAAGCGATCTGAGCTTTCTCGATTTCTTCGAGCCGCACATCTGGATGGTCAACGCCCACGGCTATTCTTTCAACCCGAAGGTGGGTTACGGCTTCGAACTCACCGATCCCAGGGGCTACCATAACATCCAGAAAAACGCCGAGCGTGTTTACCGGCAAGACGCGGCGCATTGGAACCGGGGATTGATTGATCTCATCAACACCTACGCCGAGGTGGGCCGCACTCATGGACGCGCGCTGATCACCACCGAGTGCTGGGGTATCATTGATTACAAGGACTGGCCTTTGCTTGACTGGGGCTGGGTCAAAGAAACGTGTGAACTAGGCACATTGACCGCCGCCGCCACCGGTCGCTGGGCCGCCATCGCGACCAGTAATTTTTGTGGCCCCCAGTTTCACGGCATGTGGCGGGACATCGCCTGGCATCAACGCCTGACGTCCGTCATCAAATCCGCGTCGTTGCCCCTTTGTGGCGTTCATCAGGTGGAAGATTCTCACCGCAATGAATCCCCGGTTACCGATCACACTTTATGAGGCTATTTCTTCTTACAATCACCTACATTATGTTCGTGTCTCCGCTGCTAAAGGCGGGCGATGTGCGGATCATCACGGATGAACAGGGCGCGCATCAATTGCTTCGCGACGGTCAACCCTACCTTGCCAAAGGAGCGAACTGGCCCACGCCCGAAACGATTAACGCGCTGGTCTCTGCCGGCGGTAACTCCATCCGCACCTATGCCGACGAGGTCAAGTGGATGCTCCCGCTTGCCCGCGCAAACAACCTCACCGTCCTCTTGGGGTTGCCTATCGGACGCGAACGCCAGGGCTTTGACTACACCGACCAAGTTGCGGTGGACGCACAGTTTGAACGCCTCCGTGCGACCGTGCGGCGCTACAAGAACGAGCCCGAACTACTCATGTGGGCCATCGGAAACGAACCCGAACATCACGCCAAAAACACCGTTCCCCTTTGGAAGGAGGTGAATCGCATCGCCCGCATGATCCGCGTGGAAGACCCCCATCACCCCATCATCACGGTCGTGGCCGGCTTCGATAAAAACAAAATCCAACAACTTCTCGCCCACTGTCCCGACCTGGACGCGCTCGGGGTCAACTGGTATGGCCCGGCGGATTACTGGCCGTCCGAGTTACTTGCCTACGGCTGGACGAAACCGTATCTTCTCACCGAGTTCGGCCCCCTGGGATACTGGCAGAGCAAACACGGCTTGGGCTTCACCAAGTGGGGCGCGCCCATCGAGCAAACTTCGACCCAGAAAGCCGCGCTCTACGCCGAGAACTGGCGCGACGCCATCATCGCGCGCCCGGGGCAGGCGCTCGGCGGCTACGCGTTCATTTGGGGGCCGAAACAGGAACGAACCCAGACTTGGTTCAGCATGCATCTGTTCGGCGGCGAACGCACTGAGTTGGTAGATGCAATGCACACCGCGTGGACCGGACATGCACCCATCAATCCCGCTCCGAAAATCCTGGAATGGAAATCCCTTCGCGCCCCCGATGAATACCAGCCCGGCGAGACCGTGAAGATCAACCTGCGCTGGAGTAGTCCCCGCGCCGCCCGGATCACCGTGGAGACCCGCACCGAGAGCACGGCCAACCAGGTCGGCGGCGATGCCGAACCTGCGCCCCGAATTTTACCGAGCACGGACTGGAAAACGGTGGAGGGCGGGATAGAAGTCACGGCGCCCGCGAAGCCCGGGTATTACCGTGTTTTTGTTTCGGTGGTGACCGCCGACAAAACCGCAGCCACTGCCAATCTCCCCATCGCCGTTCAGGATGTTGGCAAGCGCTGAACAACATGCTTTTCCCTCCCATTGCCAAGACTCTGTCCGACGCCGACATCGTGCGTAAACACTGGCCGGTTGAGCCGGACAAGAGTGTCAATCTCTACCAGCTCGATGAGTGGTGCCAAAAGATGCAGGCAGCGGGCTGCCGCTCGCTGGTTCTCGTCGGAGCCTTTTCTGCCTGCCCGAATGCGGACGAAGAGACGCGCGATGTCCTTGCGAAGTGCGATCCCTACTGGGCCGCCGGACGGGAGGTCATCGAGAATCACGGAGGTCTCTTCATCAACGTCGGCCCCTACTTGTGAACCCTGCGCCGAAGTCCTTGATCGCAGATGGAAAAAGAAAAATCACACCGTCTATTCCAACGGCGTCCACTGCGACGCCCTCGGCAACGAACTGATCACCGGGTCGGTGCTTACTCATCTTGGTTTTTGGATGAGATAATTTATCTATGAACACACAGTTTACTCCCGGTGACCGTTGGCTCGATACCGCAGGCCAGCCCATTCAAGCCCACGGCGGCGCGCTGCTCCGCCACGACAACGCTTGGTATTGGTATGGCGAGGACAAGTCCGCCCACATCAATTCCAAGGTCACGACCGTCACCGGCGTCTCCTGCTACCGCTCCACCGATTTGCTCAACTGGGAAGACTGCGGCCTCTGCCTCGCCGCCGAGCCTGATTCCGCGTCGCCGCTCCATGGCTCAAAAATCGTCGAGCGCCCCAAGGTACTCTTCAACGCTCGCACCGGAAAATTCGTGATGTGGATCCATCTCGATGCCTCGAGCTACTCGTTCTCGCACGCGGGCATCGCCGTGGCCGACCGGCCCGAAGGCCCCTTCAAGTTGATCCGTGTCCAGCGCTCTTTCGCCTACGACTATGGCTACCCCGCCGACGATCCGCGCCGTCAACGCGAGCTAGGCAACGCGTTCCTCGACATGAATCTCTTCCTCGACGACGACGGGCATGCCTACGTCTTCCACGTTTCGGAAAATCTGCTGACACTCTACATCTCGCAGTTGAGCGACGATTTCACCGATTACCGTCGGCCGGAAAAACTCGGCGTGACGTGGAACCGTGCCCTGGTGAACCGCCTGCGCGAGGGGCCTGCACCCTTTAAACACGATGGGCATTATTACCTTTTTACTTCCGGCTGCACTTTCTGGGACCCCAACGCCACCCTGCTTGCCCGCGCCCCCCATCCGCTGGGACCTTGGGAAAACCTCGGCGACCCGTTCATCGGTCCCGGCGCGATCCACTCGCATCGATCCCAGCCGACGTCTGTCTTTGCCATGCCCGGCGCGCCCGCCGGCTCGTTTGTCTTCATGGCAGATCGTTGGACGCCGCGCGAATTACGTGACACCCGCCACATCTGGCTGCCCTTTGTGATGCGCGAGGGCACGACCACGCTCGACTTCCGGCGCCAGTGGGACGCCTCGATCTTCAATCCCAAGCCCGCGCCCACCGCGCCCGCACTGCGCGGTGCATTGCGTTACACAAATTCCGTTTTTAATCCCGTCGGCGTGCGCCTCGAATGGCAACAAATGCCCGGTGCCGATGGGTATCGTGTCTATGCCGACGGCGTCGCGGCCGGCTTCACGGACGATACGTTTCTCGAACTGCCGCTTCCCCTGCCGGGCGTGAACCAGGCCTACACCGTCCGCGCCGAAGCCCTAGCCGGTGGTCAGTCGCCCGACTCCAACGCCGTCATTCTACGCTTCGGCAAACCGCGTCCCTGCCACTTGAGCGACTGCGAGCCCGTGCGATCCTTAACCGGCTTTGGGGAACTCGTGAAAGACCGCGCCTGGGACGGCGAAGCCCTCCGCCTCTGCGACCGCGATTACGCCAAAGCCCTGCTCGCCCACATTGATAGCGACTTCGTTTATCTGCTCGGCGGTGCCTACGCCCGCTTTACCGCGACCATCGGCCTGCACGCCCACCGGCCCGGAGGGCAGGCTTATTTCTCGGTCGAAGCCGATGGCCGGGACCTTTTCCGTTCCGAACTGCTCAGCGCCACCGGTCAGCCGGTCGTGCTCGATCTTCCCATTGTCGGCGTGCGGCGACTCCGCCTTCGTGCCTGGAATCCGGAGACCATTGGCAGCGGCCACGCCATCTGGGCGGATCCGGTCATTCATCCCTCTTTAACGGCATAATTTATCATGAAACTACACCTCATCGAAGAAACCCAATCGGCCTGTATCGCCCCCGGCATTCCAGGCACGGAGGACAACCGCTATGGCTGTGAAGGTGGCCTCGTGATCAAAGAAAACGGAATTTATCACTGTTTCACCACTGAAGTGTGGGGCTCGCCCAAACTACGTAAAACCCGACTGGCGCACTGGAGCAGTCCCGATGGTTTCAGTTTTTCTCGCCTAGGCACCGTCATCGCCCCCGGCGGCGATCCGGCGGAGATCACAACCGTGCAGGAACCGTGGACTCCGTATCCGGTTTTTAATGAATCGGAGGGGCGCTGGAACTTATTTTATACCGCGTATGGAGCTCCGGTCGGCAGTATCCTTCGCGCGGTTTCAGAGACCCCGGGACGAGCCGGGATCGTCGGTCCATGGACGCCGCTTGACGCGCCGACAGGACACTCAATCGACATCACGTTCCGACGCGCCGTGAGCTTTTTCCCTTTTCAAGCGGGAGGTCGCTGGCTGGCTTTTTACGGCCACAACACTTACTCGCCGCAGACCACCCGCAATGACTGGCGCTTCTTGGTTTCGCTCGCCGAGGCGCCTTATCTCAACGGCCCTTGGTGTCCTATCAATCAAGCGGCCCCGGTTTTGATGGATGAGCGATTCGTGGAAAATCCCGTGGTGCATGAGCTCGCGCCGGGCCGGTTCATCACCCTTTACGACGGGGAGACCGTGGATGGCATCGCCTATGCGACTTCCGTGGACGGCGTGAACTGGGGCAGTGAGCAGCAACTATGGCTGAGCAGCCCGCCCGCACCTTGGGCCTGGCACATGCGCACGCCACTCGGGCTCGTGCATGAGCGGGACGATATCTATGCGCTCTATTACACGGCCTTTGACCACGAGGAGTCCCAGCCGCGCGAACAACCGCTCTATCATTTTGGCTTTGGCCGTCTCGGCCGCATTCTGGTGCGTGTGTCGATGGACTAGTCCGCACAGTCCTCCGGCCAACCCCATTCAATTTGCGGATCTTTGCGGTGCCCCGTCCAACCACCCCGCAACTATCTTCAGCCAAGCCGCTCAACATGCCGGGTCTCCCCGGTCTGCCTAATGGCTGCGACTGTAATCCAGACCATTGCCTGCACGCGCCTGACGTCGTCGACTAGGATTTCCATCATTTCCCGCATGCGGGCGTCGGAGTGCTTTCCTTGATTTTTTTCTGCTGGGCGAGTCTCGAGCCTGAGGAAGGGCGTTATGATTTCACCTGGTGGATGACGCCTTTGCCCGGGCCGCCTGCGGCGGGCAAAATAGTTTTCCTCGCGACGCCTTTCGCCACCGCGCCCTCCGGCCCGGCCAGCCCTGGCTGTTGATGGAAACAACACCCAGCTCCGCCAAATGAATGGACGTGCCCAAACTCAAGCGCCCCGGCATCCACCGCCTGACCGTGCTCCAGTCCATCGCCCACGGGGCCGACGGTGCCCTCTATTTCCAGTGCCGCGCCGGCCGGGGCGGAGAGGAAAAATTTCACGGCGCGGTGATCGAAAACAGCGGCGGCCCCGGCTCGCGCGTCTTCGCCGACGTGCAATCCGCCAGCGCCGCCCTGGCGCAGCTCGGCCCGGTAGCGGGCAGCCTTGGCCTCGCCGAGGTCGCGGTCGGTTTCGATTGGGACAACTGGTGGATGCAATCCGAGATCGTTGCCCAAGGCGGCCGCGGACGCTCGCACTACCCACGGGAGCAACTAGATCTCTCTATCTCGAGCATTGGGAAAACGCCGTGCCCTGCGACGTCGTCGATCCGTCCTCGCCGCTTACGGATCTCGGCCGCTACCGTTTGCTCTGCCTGCCGCAGCACTACCTGCTTCGTCCCGGCTTCGTGGAAAAACTCACCGTCTGGGTGGAGTCCGGGGGCGTTCTGCTCACCGGCGTGCTCTCCGGTTGGGTCGATGAGAATGATCTCGTCTTCCCGTGCGGTATGGACGCCGGTTGGCGTCGCCTCGTCGTACTGCGCCGCGAAGAGTTCGACCACCTTTACCCGGAGGATAGCAACCGCTTCGTCTGCCAATCCGGCAACGCGCTTGGTCTCAGTGGCTAGTGCAAGGCCATCGCCAAAATCGAGATCAACCATCTCGAAGGCACCGAGGTGCTCGCGACCTACGGCGATGATTTTTACGCCGGCCACCCCGCGCTCACCGTGAACGCGGCCGGGCGCGGATTTGTTTACTATCAGGCGGCCCGTTCCGGGCAGGGTCTGCGCACCGCGCTTCTGGCCGCGCTTCGGCGGCGACACGGCGTGCGCCCACTCCTGCCCCTCGGCAGCCTTCCTCCTGGGGTTACGCTGCAACGCCGCGTCGCCGCCGACGGCCGTGAGTTCTGGTTCTTCCTGAATTTCCGCCGCGACGCGCAGACCGCGCTTCTGCATGACCGCACCGGCCACGATCTGCTCTTCGGAAACCCCCTGTTCCGGCGAAATCACCCTCGCGCCCTACGGAGCAATCGTTTTCTTTCCTCGGTGAGCCCCTTGTTTCTGCGTGGAAAATTTCTTTAACACCGATTTTCCACACCCCGCCCCGACCATGATTCACGCCTCCATTCAGTTTCATCATGTCAGTCACACCGCCTCTGTGTCCGCATGCCCGGGACGGTCGTTGCAACGTGTACCTGCTGCGGTGCGGGCGGGTCAGGATGAGGCTGCGGAATCCTGGACCGCGCCGATGGGCGGTCGGCGGAGCACTGCCATCCCACGGATTGCGGCCAGGTTCTGAGGGCCGCCAATTTCACTATCCTGCTTGTCCGATGAATTATTCCATGAACCGCCTTCCCGATCTCGGACTGAAAAACCTTGTCCGCCACGATCTCCGCCATCACGGCAACCGCTACAATCTCTTTTGCGACGCTTTTGCGCAGTTCGGTGTGGCCTTTCCCGGCCTGGCTCCCTTGGGCCTCGGGCCGGTATGCCCGCGCGCGACGCTCGCCACCTACGCAGTCACCAATCCCACCCTCCAGCTCTGGCTGCGGGAGGGCGATGACCTTGTTTCGCTTCAGCGCCAGGACCTTGAATGCCTTCCTTGGATGACGACTGAGCGGGCCTGCCTTCCGATCGGGACTGGCGTGGTGGACATCGAGGCTCGGCACATCTTCGAAGACGAGCGAACGATGCGCACGCAATTCACCTTCACAAACAACAGTGCGTCGGATGTCTCGATTCAACCCCATTGGCAAGGGATGGTTTGCGAGGATAGGGAGCTTTATATGGTCCCGTATTTCTCCGGCACCGAGATCGTTCCCCGCACCCCTTTCCTGGAAAAAGCACCGGGCGGTATCGCCGGCGGACTGCGTGTTGCCAGCCCCGACCATGATCTCCCTCAGGTAGCCGTGTTGATCCGGCACTGCGGGAGCAACCTGACGGTGGAGGCTGCCGGACTGCGCTTTGCTTTCCAAACCGAGCTCTCGCTCGCCCCCGCAGCATCAGCCAAGTTTCAGTTCCTTCTGGAAATTGATTTTATCACTCCGGGGCACCCGGAATTCCTTTGGCCCCGTGCGCTTCCTGTTGCCGTGGATTTTGATACGCTTGCGGACGGTGCACGGACACGCTTTGCCGGGAACATCGGGCAACCCATTGAGAAGGTCAGACCCGCTCTGGCCCTCAAGGCCTGGCGTGCGCGCCACGCCTTGCTTCGCGCCGGCATGCGCGGACTCGACGGTGAGTTTGGTGACGATCTAGCCTGCCTCTGCACGTCGGATAACACCGATTTCTCGTGCGTCTTTTTTTGGGACACCCTCTTTAGCTCGGTCGCGATTTCGGACTTTCATCAGCGCTACGCGCGGGGTGCGATCCGCACGGCCTTTGTCCGCTTCGATGAACGGGACGGATCATCCCCTGAAAGGAAATTCAACTACGGTCCTCGCGGACGGATGGCGCAGCAATCCCCGCAGTCGCCGGTGGCCTCGTGGGCAGTCCAGTGCTACCTTCAAAAGCACAACGATCCGGCGTTCCTTGCCGAGATCTACCCCAAGCTCACGCGCAACCACGATTTCTGGGAAACCTTTGGCGACACCGACCGTGACGGCCTCGCCGAATACCGCTGGAGCGGGCAGGTTTGCGATAACTCTCCGCTGTGGGATCCCTACGCGGCGCTGGATCCCACCACCGGATGCGGATGGCTGCCGCCGGTCGCGTCTGTCGCGCTCAACAGCTTTCTTTTCTGGGATGCCAACCACCTTGCCGCTCTGGCCGGGCGGCAGGGGCTGCTTTCCGACGCCGCACGTTTCCGTCAGCGCGCCGCCCAACTGCAACGCGACCTCTTCGCCGTTTGTTATGTGCCCGGAGAAAAACGTTTCTGGGACTATAACCACCATACCCGCACGCATCGTCGTGTGAAGACGTTCTATATGTTTTGGCCGCTCTTTGCCGGCATGGACGTGCCCGCTGATACCGCACGGGACCTGATCGAAAACGTCCTGCTGGATCCCAAGCAATTTTTTGGAGAAATCCCGTTCCCCTCAGTCGCCTACGACGAGCCTGCTTACGATGCCAAAGGCTACTGGCGCGGTCGCTCCTGGCCGCACATCACCTACTGGCTGCTGCAGACGCTCGTGCGCCACGGCTATGTGAAACAGGCGGAGGAGGCCGCCCGCCGGACGCTTGAGGCCTGTTCGCGCTCCGCCGGTTTCCCCGAAAACTTCGCCTCACAAATCAAAGACTTTGATTCCAGCGGGTTTTCCGATTACAACTGGGGTTGCGCCGCCGTCTATCTCATCGCCACCGGTCAATATCTTCAAGTCGCCGATCAGCCTCTCCACCCATGACGCCACATCCCGCTCCGTTCACCTGGCATTTTCCTCTGCGCCGTCCCCACGCCGGCCTCCCACTGGGCAATGGCACGCAAGGCCTGCTCATCTGGGGAGAAACCAGTCTGCTGCTCACCGTCGCCCGCGCCGGCTTCTGGGATCATCGCGGCGGGTCGGACATCCTTCCCTCAACGACGTTCGCGGGCGTTCGTCGTGCGCTCGAATCCGAAGACGACCCGGCCCTCGCCGCGCTCTTTCCCAAGCGCGCGAGTGGCGCGGCCTTTCCCCAACAGATGGGCGGCGGACGTTTGGAAATCACTTTTCCGGAGGGGATGCGGCCGCTAGATGCCACGCTAGATCTTGCCACCGCCATGGTGACCGTCCGCATCGCCCGCCACGAAGACGACCCCGCGCCGCGCCTGCTTCGGCTCCGCCAGTCCGCCGAGGGCGAAGTCTGCTGGATGGAGGGAGAATTGATTTCGGAAACAAACATCCGCCTGTTGCCCGCCTACGATCTGGTGCGGGACAATGCGATGGCCGGCCTCGGCATTACCCCACCCGAAGCGTGGCAGAATCCCGATGGCGGCGGGTTCCTCCAACCCATGCCCGCCGATGCGCCGCTCGCGGTGGCTTGGCGTAAACAGCCGGGGCTGCTTTTGCTTGCGACCGCCCTTGGGGCCGATGCGGTCGAGGCGGTGAATTCCAGCCTGCTGGGTTTCGACGTGATCGCCGCCGATGCCGCCCGCCTCGCGTTTTGGTCGGGCTTCTGGGCCACCGCCGCCCGCGTCAGTCTGCCCGACCCGACGCTGCAACGGCAATACGACTACGGGCTTTATCGCCAGGCCGGGCTGATCCGCCGCCATGCGCCCGCCGCCACCCTGCAAGGTCCGTGGATGGAGGACACCACTATACCGCCTTGGAGTAACGACTATCATTTCAACATTAACGTGCAGCTCGTCTATGGAGCCGCGCTGGCCACCGGCCAGGCCGCCGAGATGCAGCCACTTTGGGATATGCTACGCGAATGGCTCCCTCGCCTGCGCGCCCTCGGCGAGGGGTTTTATGGCGCCCCCGGCGCGATGATCCTGCCGCATGCGGTGGACGACCGATGCCAGCTCATGGGTAGTTTCTGGGCCGGCACGATCGATCAGGCATGCATCGCTTGGATGGCGAGCGAAGCGTATAAATACTATGATTTTACGGGCGATACCGAGTTCTTACGCACTCTCGTCTGGCCATTGCTTGAGGGCTCCTTCGTTGGCTATTTTGCCATGTTGGTGGCCAGAACGGATGCTAATGGAAAGAAAAGCTATCACCTCCCGATCAGTGTGAGCCCCGAGTTTGGTGGCTCCGATCGGAAAAAATGCTGGGGTCGCGATGCGAGCTTCCAGCTGGCGGCGCTGCACGCCACGATCCGCTTACTTCGTGCCGCCGCGCCACTGCTGGGAAAGGCCGAAGATCCTCGCTGGTCGGACGTCGCTACTCATCTGGCACCTTACTCGCTCG
This sequence comes from Verrucomicrobiota bacterium, assembly GCA_947471035.1. Taxonomy (GTDB): domain Bacteria; phylum Verrucomicrobiota; class Verrucomicrobiia; order Opitutales; family Opitutaceae; genus IMCC26134_A. The sequence goes on along the minus strand of CANIWJ010000019.1, from coordinate 14,127 downwards.
TCGATGCCAAGGATGGCGGCTATGGCTGGATCGGGCAACCGGCTCAACGTATCGCGCTTTGGGAGGGTAACGACCTGCCCGAGAGCCACCGCCACCACAGCCACCTCGCGGCGATTTATCCCTTCTGCACGATCAATCCCTTCGATCCGGCCCACCAAAAAATTGTGGCCCGCAGCCTGAACCGCTGGAACACCCTCGGTGCGGGAAACTGGACCGGGTGGTGTGTTCCGTGGGCGTCCATACTCTGTTCCCGCTGTGGCTTGCCCGACGCGGCCACGAGCTGGCTGCACTTGCTGGCCAGGCAATTCACCAACGAAGGCCACGCCACCTTGCACAACGCCGACGCGGCGGGAGTTTTTGCGTGGGACGACGGCTCGCTCGCCTGGCCTGATCACCGCAAGGGTGCCGATTACCACGCCTACGAAATCATGCAAATGGATGCCGCGATGGGTGCCATTAATGCGATCTTAGAATTGGTAGTTTCCTGCCGGGACGGGGTAATTCATATTGCAGATCGCCTTCCCAAGGGCTGGCGCGATCTGGAATTTAACCGCGTCCGCACCGAAGGCGGCTTTGTGATCGATGGCCTATTTAGCCATGGTAGAATCGAACAGTTGCGTATCGTAAGCTCACGCGGAGGTGTGTTGCGCATCGCTCCTGCGCTTGGCGATATCTGGACCCTAGACGGAGTAACTCGTCGCGAAACTAATTCTGTTTTGGCAACCCAACCAGGCCAAACGCTGCGATTGCGACGAGTCGTGTAGCATGGACACGAGGCGATGAAGGTAAAAGGGGACAATGCCGCCCTACTGCTACTCACTCCGGTAATCGATGAGGTCTATGTAGAGATTTTTTGCAGGTTTAAGGAACTTATGTTCCCTTTCCGTTCCCTGATTTCAGCCTTACCTATGAAAATCGGTGCCCACATCGGCTAACGCACAGATAACGTTGATTATCTATGTGATAGCCGAGGAATCCGGGCAAAAATCTGGTTTTTAGCCGCCGTGTTCGGCCAGCCAGCGTTCGGCTTCGATGGCGGCTTGGCAACCCATGCCGGCGGCGGTGATGGCTTGGCGGTAAACGTGGTCGGAGCAGTCGCCCGCGACGTAAACGCCGGGGATGTTGGTCTGCACTTGGGAACCGGCGGCGGGCTTGAAGTAGCCGCCTTCGTCCACCGCGATGGCGGGGGTGAAGGGTCCGGTGTTGGGGGTGTGGCCGATGGCGATGAAAACGCCCTTCACGGGCAGAACGGACTCGATGCCGGTTTTGATGTTTTTGACCTTCAGTCCGCTGACCGAGCCTTCGGGAACGCCGAGCACTTCGACGGGCACAGTGTCCCAGACCATTTGGATTTTCTCATGCGAGGTGGCGCGGTCGGACATGATCTTGGACGCGCGTAGCGAATCGCGGCGGTGCACCAGGTAAACCTTGCTGGCAAAACGGGTGAGGAAGAGGGCCTCCTCGGCGGCGCTGTCGCCGCCGCCCAGCACGGCGACTTCCATCTTGCGGTAGAAGGCTCCGTCGCAGGTGGCGCAGGTCGTCACGCCCTTGCCGCCGTAGAGTTCTTTTTCACCGGGGATGCCGGTCATGCGCGGCGAGGCGCCAGTGGCGATGATGACGGCTTTGGCGAAAATCTCGCGGTCGCCGAGCACGAGTTTGCGCGGGTAAACCGAGAAATCCACCGCCGTGACCAGCGACTGCTCGAAGCGCGTGCCGAAGCGGGTGGCCTGTTCGCGCATGTTTTGGGTGAGTTGAAAACCATCCACGCCGTGGGCGAAGCCGGGGAAGTTTTCCACTTCGCTGGTGGTGGTGAGCTGGCCGCCGGGCAGCGGGCCTTCGAGCACGAGCGGGTTGAGGTTGGCGCGACCGGTGTAAATGGCGGCGGTTAGTCCGGCGCAACCGGTGCCTACGATGACGACGTTTTCGACGGGAGAAGACATGGGGAAAAGCGGCAGGTCGACATGTTGCCGTAACCTTGGCAACCCGCAAGCGGTGCGCCGCCGTTTCGGGGAGCTCTGCTTGCGAGCGCAGGGCGGGTCTTAAAAAAGGCGCAGCAGCGAACGCGGCCCGAGGTCGATAAATACGTCCTGGTCCGGGGCGGGGCGGGGCAAGCGGCGCAGCAGGCGGCCTTGGGTGTCGAACGCGCCGATGGCCGAGCCGTCGGCGAGCGAGGCGAAAAGGGTGCGCTCCACCGCGTCGAAACCCAGCGAGATGCCGCGCACCGAGGTTTCCAAGGGGATCTCGCCGCGCGCGGTTCCGTCCATCGCGAAGCGGTGCACGCGGTCGCTGGTCTCGGCGGCGAGCACGAGCAGTTCTTTGTTAACCAGATCGTAGGCCACGCCGTGGGCCGGGGCGGCGAGACCGGCGAGGGCCAGCCGTCGCACGAAGACGCCGTTGATGTTGGTTTCGATCAAGGCGGGTCCGGAGCCGTCGGTGAAAAAGAAATGCCGGTCGGTCGAGCGGATGGTGAAATCATGGCCGCCGAGGGGCAGGCTGGGGGCGGTGAACTCGCGTTTGATTTTGCGCGCCGGACGATCGACCACGCGAACGAAGCGGCCGGGGAAGATGCGCAGGAAAACATGGTCGGTGAACGGGTCGTAAACCATGCCGCTAACTGTCTCGTGCGGTTGGATGTAGGCGGGCACGGCAGCTTGTTCGGCCCCGCTGCCCGGATCGATGTCGCGCACCGTGCTACCGAGCGCGGGGGAGTAGAGGTAGGCGTGGCTCGGGCCCGGTGTGCTGCATCCGGCGAGCAGCGCGAGAGCCAGCGCGGCCAGCCCGGCAAGGGCCGTGCGTGCGGGGTTTGTGCGCTTTGGCTTTGCGCGCCCGGCGGGCGTGGTTAAGTCGCGAGCATGAAAATCGCCCTCGTGAGTGGAACCAGTATTTTGCATGCGCCGATCTTCTCAGGGTGGACGCCGCTCACGGTCGAGACCAAATACGGCCCGGTCGCGTTACGAACCCGTGGCGAACAGGCGGTGCTCAACCGCCACGGCGCAGGCCCGGCTCCGCTGCCGCCGCACCGGATCAACTTCCGCGCCAATCTGGCCGCGCTGGCCGAACTCGGTTACCGTGATGTGGTGTCGTTTAACTCGGTGGGTTCGCTCCAACCGCGTCTCGCCCCGGGCACCTTTGTTTCGTGCTCCGACTACGTGGGCCTGCAACAAGGGCCGGCGACCTACTTCGACGACGAGCTGAAGGGTGGGGCACCCGGCATCGCCAACAATCTGGTGCCGCGCGTGGTCGCCGCGCTCACGCCGGAATTTGCCATCGCGACCGGGCAGACCTACGTGCAGATGCGCGGACCGCGTTTCGAGACCAAGGCGGAGATCCGAGTGATCCGCCATTGGGGCGACGTGGTCGGTATGACGCTGGCACACGAGGCTGATCTGTGCACCGAGCTTGGGCTGCGTTACAACTCGTTCGGTATCGTGGATAACTACGCCAACGGGCTGGAAGGCACTGCGATCGACTTCGCGTTGTTCAAACAACACGTGCAGCACAATCAGGAGCGGGTTAACCGCTTCATCACCCGTTTGCTGGAAACCCTTTCCGAAGTTTAAAATGACCGCTCACCCCATGTCCGCTTCTTTGCCCGCCGTCCCTTCAGCTCCGTCAGCCGCGCCCCGAGTCGGCGTGCTCGGGCTGGGCATCATCGGCACGATTTGGTCCGGCCATTATGCGGCGGCGGGGGTATTGGCCGGAACATGGAATCGCACGCCGCAGCCGACTGCGCCCGGCTGGCGGGATACGCCCGAAGCGGTGGCGATGGCGGCCGATGTGGTGCATATCGTGCTGGCCGATCCGCCGGCGGTGCACGGGGTTTTGGAGCGTATCCGTCCGGCGCTCGGGCCGGGTAAAATCGTGGTGCAGTCGAGCACCATCGACCCGGCTTCGAGCGAGGAATTTCGCGCGCTGGTGACCTCGACCGGCGCGCGTTACCTGGAGGCTCCGTTCACCGGGAGCAAACCTGCCGCCGAGCAGCGACAGACGGTGTTTTATCTCGGGGGCGAGCCGGAGTTGTTGGTCGAGGTGGAGCCGACGCTGGCACTGGTTTCCGCCGTGCGCCTGCCGATTGGCGACCACGGGCAGGCGGCGGCCTTGAAGCTGGCGATGAACCTGAACCTGGCGGTGCAGATGCAAGGTTTGCTGGAGGCGCGCGCGCTGGCGGCGGCGGCGGGAATCGGCGACGAGGTGTTTTACGGCGCGCTGGCCCGCAACGTGGGGTATTCCGGGTTGGTGAAGTTAAAGGAGCCGAAATTGCGGGCGGGCGATTTTTCGCCCCAGTTTTCGGTGAAGCACCTGCACAAGGATATGCGCCTGGCATCGGTGGCCGCCGGGTGCGCCGAGTTGCCGGCGCTGGATGCGGTGCGCGTGCAGCTCAAAACCGCTGAGGCGCGCGGCTACGGCGACGAGGATTTTATCGCGTTGGCCAAAGTGCTCGGGGCCTGACGTCCCTGCCTCAATAGGGCGAACGCGTGTCTTTTTATGACCGTCGTGGCAAACGGACGCAGCTCGGCACGGTCATTGCTGTAGGGTGGATCGTTTTTCGTCTAACAAACCACCCGTAAGCTAACCATACACATGCAAGCCTCCCTGTTCAGTCCCTCACGCCGCGCCCTCGCGACCACGGCGATTTTGTCGTTCGCCGCCTTCATCGGCAGCACCGCCTTCGCCGGCAAGCCCACTCTTAACGACGGCAATATCCGCATCAGCAGCAACGAGAACGCCTTCGGCTTCTCGCCCAAGGCGCTGGAACGCATGAAAGAAGTGCTCGATAGCGGTAACTATTATAACAACAACGAATCCGGCGAGTTGGCCAAGGTTCTGGCGGCCTACGAGGGCGTGCCACTCGAATACATCATGCCGACGGCGGGTTCGGGTCCGGTGTTGGATCTTACGGCGATGTCCCACGCCGCCGCTGGTTTGAATGTGGTGAGCACCGAGACGGGTTACGCCCAGTTAGTCACCCGCTTCAAAGCCTTCGGTGGCGACGTGAAGCTCGCTCCCCTGAGCGAGAAGATGGGTTATGACTTCAAGGCTCTTGGTAAGCTGATCGATGACAAGACCGCCATTGTTTACATCTGCAATCCGAACAACCCGACCGGCGTGCTGGCCGATCCCGTTGAACTGAAGAACTTCATCCTTTCCGTGCCTGAGAACGTCCTCGTGTTCATGGACGAAGCTTACTTGGAGCTGTCCGACACCGGTCTGGCCGCCAACACCCAGGCTGCCCTGGTGAAGGTTCGTAAGAACATGATCGTTTCCCGCACCTTCTCCAAGGCTCACGCCATGGCCGGTCTGCGCGTCGGCTACGCTATCGGCAATCCCGAGGTGCTGGCCAAGCTGCGTAAATACTCCAGCGGCGGTCCCAGCTACCTCGCCTGCGTCGGCGCCATCGAGTCCATCAAGGACAAGGAGCACATGGCTTCCAATGTGAAGAAATACATCGAGGTCCGTAACTACGTGAAGGCCGAGTTCGACCGCATGGGCATCAAATACGCCCAGCCCTCCGGCTCTTTTGTGTATTTCAACGCAGGCATGAAGCGTAATGATGTCGTTAAGAAGCTGCAGGCTTCCAAAGTGATCATCGGTGGTATTCGCGGTGGCGTGGACGATCCGACCGGTGGTGGCGAGTGGACCCGCGTCAGCCTCGGGACCATGGAAGAGATGAGCATCTTCATCGGCGAACTCTCCAAGATCCTCGGCAAGTCGTAAGACCTCCGTCTCGGATTTCATCCTCTCTTTTCAGGGCGCCTTGGGGCGCCCTTTTTTATTGCCCGAATGTGGGTGAATGGAGCCCCGACCGGTGGTCGGGGTGTCCGGGAAAGGCCCCCGACCACCGGTCGGGGCTACACCAAACCCAAAGTTCAAGCCGTGCTCGGGTTCGCTGCGCAGTGCGGGCAGGAGATGTCGGGCACGTAGCGCGGGTCGCGTTGCTCGGCGGCGGTGAGGGGCATCTGGCAGGCGAAACACATCACTGCGTCGGTTTCCTGGAGTTGCGGATCCACGCCGACGCGGCGGTCGAAGACGAAACAATCGCCTTCGTAGTGCGCCCCGCCGCAGGTCTCAAAATACTTCAGGATGCCGCCTTCGAGTTGAAACACGTTGGAAAAGCCTTCGCGAGCGAGGAAGGGCGCGGCTTTTTCGCAACGGATGCCGCCGGTGCAAAAGGTCACGATGGGCTGGGCTTTTAGCTCGTCCGGGAGACGGCGCACGGCGGCGGGGAAATCGCGGAAGTGATCGATCCCGGGCACGAGGGCGTTTTTAAAGGTGCCGAGGCGGATTTCGTAGTCGTTGCGGGTGTCGAGCAGGGTGACGGGGCGGCCTTCGTCGAGCCATTGCTTAAGCGTAGCCGCCTCCAGGCGTGCGGCGGGGTCGCGGGCCGGGTCGATGCCTTCCTGGCCGAAGGCGATGATCTCTTTTTTGATCTTCACCAGCATGCGGTTGAAGGGGCGTTCGTCGGACTGGCTCTCTTTCGGCGTGAGGTCGGCCAGGCCGGGCAGGGCGCGCAGTTCGGCGACGAGCGCATCGGTGGCGGGGCGGGGACCGGCGACGAAGAGGTTTATGCCTTCGGTGGCGAGCAGGATGGTGCCCCGTAGGCCGAGCTCGGCGGTGCGGGCGCGTAGCCGGTCTCGTAGCGCGGGCAGCTCCGTTTCGGCGAAGGGTGTGAATTTATAGGCGGAGAGGTTGAGGACAGGCGCGGTCATGTAGAGCCGGGAGCGGGAGATGAGCTAGTAAGCTAGTAGAGCCAGTAAGCTAGTATTTTTTGCCCAGGTAGGGCGTTCGCTGGCGAATGCCGTCTTGGGCCGGGTAAGGCCGCGCTTATTCCAATTCGCAGTCAAGATGAGCAGAATGTCTGAATTGGCCGGGGACGGCCAACGCTACACAAACCACCTGATGTGAGTAAGCTATGCCTTACATGTAGGGTTGGCCGTCCCGGCCAATTCAGCTCAACTCGAAAGCGCATTAGAATTAGACTACTTCTACTCGGTTGGGCAGTTCGTTGCGGTCGTCGGGCGAGCGGGGGAAGTGAGTGGCGAGCAAGGCACCGGCGCGCTCGATGCCAAGGATTAGGCCGGAGGTGAAATCGTCGCGGCGGAAGGCGGCTTCCATCGCGGCGGCGACTTCGCGCCAGAACTCCGCGCCACAGTGAGTGTGGATGCCGGTGTCACCAATAATGGCGAAGGTGCGTGAGCGGGGTGCGAGAAAGATCAACACACCGTTGCGCGCGGCGGTGCGGTCCATGCCGAGTCGAGTAAACTCGTGCTGGGCGGCGGCGATGGGCTCGGGCGCGGCCCGATGCGAGAGCACGACGCGGATTTCGCCAGAGGTGAGCCGCTCGGCGGCGGCGATGGCGGCTTCGATGCGGGCGTGGTCGATATTCGGGGTGCGGGTGAAAAGGTTCATGGGAAGAGCGCGAGAGCGTGTTGTGGATTTACCATTTACCGCCGGCGCCGCCTCCGCCGAAACCGCCGCCGCCTCCGGAGAATCCGCCCCCTCCGCCACCGCTGTGACCTCCGCCAATGCCGCCGCCGGGGTTGATCCAGATGTGGCGTCGGCCTCCAGGGGTGTAGATCGTGGAGCGCTTACCGAAACGACTAATCAGGAAGGCCAGGATTATGAAGATAAGGAAAACGCCGTTACTGTAGTTTCGACCGGGTTTGGCTTCCGCCCGGGTGCGGCCGGTGCCGGTGTATTCGCCGCGGGTGGCGGCGAGGATGGCGTCCACCCCGGAGCTGAAGGCGGCGTCGGGCGTGCCGGCACGCATGCGGGGCACGATTTCGTCCTCGATGATGCGTTTGGCGAGGACGTCGGGGATGGCACCCTCCAGACCGTAGCCGACCTGGAGGTAGAGCTGGCGCTCCTGCATGAAGGCGAAGAGCACCGCGCCGTTGTCGCGTTTTTTTTGTCCGACGCCCCAAGCCTGGGCAACGCGCACGGTGTAGTCCTCGACCGAGGAGTCGGATGCCATGCGTGGGTAGATCGCGACCACGATCTGGCTGGAGGTGGCGCGTTCGTGTTCGGCGAGGCGGGCGTTGAGTGCGCGGGCGGTGGTGGCGGAGACGACGCCGGCGTAGTCGTTAAAATGATCGCGAGGGGCGGGCGGGATGGTCTCGGCGGCGGGGAGTTTAGCGGCGAATGCGAGTGTCAAGCCTAGCGCCAATAACCCCTGCCAACGGAGGAAGGTGCGGGCCAGCGAGAGGGCCAGCGGAAGCGCACTCACTGTTGGGCGGGGGCGGTTTTTGCGCCGAAGTCGAATTGGACTTTGGGCGGTTCTTCGGAGCCGGGTTTGGCGGCGAAGTAGGCCTTGGGCTGGTGGCCGAACATGCCAGCGAAGATGACGGCGGGGAAACGTTTGATGGCGGTGTTGTAGTCGCGCACGACCTCGTTGAAACGGCCTCGTTCGACGGTTATGCGATTTTCCGTGCCTTCGAGCTGGGCCTGAAGATCGCGGAAATTGGTGGTGGCTTTGAGTTCGGGGTAACGCTCGGAGACGACGAGCAGGCGGGAAAGCGCGGAGCCGAGGCGGCCCTGGGCCTGCTCGAACTGGGCGAGCTGGGCAGGGTCGGTGGGCGCGCCGCCGGCGGGCAGGGTCACGCGACCGACCGAGGCGCGGGCTTCGGTGACCTCGACGATGGTGGATTTCTCGAAATTAGCGGCACCAGATACGGTTGCTACGAGGTTGGGCACGAGATCGGCGCGGCGTTGATAAACGTTTTGCACCTGCGCCCATTGCGCGTCGGCGGCTTGTTCAAGGCCGACGAGGCTGTTAAAGATGCCGGCCACCCAAAGGCCGAGGACAAGGAGAAGGGCGCCGAGCGCGCCGAAGACCACGAGGAGAAGTTTGCCGGTGCTCATAAGGAGCGCAGCAAAGTCGCGGGCGGGCGGTTACGCAAGCGGGCTGAGCACGACCTGAATTACCGGCAAGCCCTGCACACTCGTCCCGCTTCCGCCCGCTCGATCACCTACTTCGCCGGACGACCCGCCACCCAAAGTAACCTAATAGGTTACTTGATGCTTGGGGTAGCGGGAAGAGGAGGGTTGTCGCAGTGGGGGTGGCAGGAGGGGTGGCAGGAGGTGCGGCAGGGGGAAGGAAGGGTGGGGCGGCGTGTTTAGCGGCTCCAGTCGAGCATGCGCTGGATGGGGGCGAGGGCCTGGGTGCGGATGGGCTCGGGCACGTCGATGGCGGGGCGCATGAACTTGAGGGCGTCGCGCACCTTCTCGATCGTGTTCATTTTCATGAAACGGCAGTCGTTGCAGGCGCAGGTGTCGGTCGGGCCGGCGATAAAGGTCTTGTCCGGTACTTCGCGGCGGAGGCGGTGCAGCATACCACTCTCGGTCACGACAATGATTTTGTCAGCGGGCGAGGTCTTGGCGAATTTGACCATCAGCTCGGTGGAGCAGACCTCGTCGGCGAGGTCGCGCACGGCTTGCACGCACTCGGGGTGGGCGACCACCGGCGCGCCGGGAAACTGGAGCCGGATGCGCTCGATCGCCTGGGTGGTGAACATGACGTGGGCGTAACAACTGCCCGGCCAGAGCTGCATGGCGCGCCCGGTTTTCTGCGAAACCCACTGGCCGAGGTTTTGGTCGGGCACGAAGAGGATTTGGCGGTCGGCGGGCACGCGTTGCACGATTTTCTGGGCGTTGCCACTAGTCACGATGACGTCGCTGAGGGCTTTGACGGCGGCGGAGCAGTTGATGTAGGCGACGACATAAACCTCGGGGTGGGCGGCCTTGTAGGCGGCGAGGCGTTCGGCGGGGCAGGAGTCGGCGAGGGAGCAACCGGCGTCGAGGTCGGGCAGGAGGACGGTTCGGCCGGGGTTAACGATTTTGGCGGTCTCGGCCATGAAGTGCACGCCGCAGAAGAGGATGACGTCGGCCTGGGCGGCCTGCGCCTGGTAGCTGAGCCCGAGGGAGTCGCCGACAAAATCGGCCACGCGCTGGATGTCCTCGTTTTGGTAATTGTGGGCGAGGATGACGGCGTTGCGCTGTTTTTTGAGTGTGAGGATTTCCTCCTGGATGGCGGTGAGGGCCGGCAGGGCGGCACGCGGCGGAAGGACGAGCGGTTCGTAGTTCAGGAGGGCGGACATGGAGGATGTAGCGGGGAGCTGATAAGCTAGTAGGGCTAGTAAGCTAGTAGGCTGGGAGCGTGGAGTTAGGGGGCGGACTTGCGGACGAGTTGGAGGAGGGACTGGAAGTCGGGGCGTTCGTGGAGGGGGGCGAGGTCGGGGTCGTTGGCCATCCACTCGGCGTCGTCGTAGCCGAGGGCGATGGCTTGGGCGAGGCAGGTAAGGGCTTCGGAGGGGCGCTTGGAAAGGGCGAGGCTGCAGGCGAGGTTGTAGCGGGCGGTGGCGTTGTCGGGTTGGAGACGCACAAGTTTACGATCCATTTTTAGCCCGTCGGCGATGCGGCCGGCCTTGGTGTAGAGGCCGCCGAGCAGCTCGACCACGTCCACGTAGGCGGGATCGCGGCGTAGTACGCTTTCGTAAAAGGCGATGTCGAAGGCGAGGTCTTCTTTGCGGGCCATGGGCGGAAAAAGCAGGGAGCCGGGAGCGGGAAGCGAGGGACGGACTTAACCGCTTTAGCCGGCGCGGTGTTTGCAGATGCCGGTGGCTTTCAGGGTGTCGCAACTGGCGCTGACTTGCAGGCGTTGCGAGACGGGTGTGAGGCCGAGCTTGGTCGAGACAGTGTTGCCATACCAGGACATGAAAGGGGCGCTGATCTCGAAGATCTTGTCGCAATCGACGCAGATGACTTGGGCGACCTGGGCGGAGCTGTCGGTGTTGGGCAGGTAGTATTTGAGGTTTTTGCCGATATCGACTTCGCGGAGCACGCCGCTGCCGGTGAGGTGGGGCAGGGTGCGGTAAACGGTGGCGCGGGAGACGGAATCGTCGAGGGCGCGGGCCTGAGCGAGCAGTTCTTCGGCGGTGATGTGTTCTTTTTGGCCGAAGGCCGCGTCGAAAATGGCCAGACGCTGGTTGGTGATGCGCAGGCCGTGGGCGGCGAGGTGGGCGCGGAATTTCAGGCGGGCGTCTTCGATGATGGGGGCGGAACTCACGGCGGCAGTCTCATTTGCGTCTCAGGTGTGTCAATGGCGGCGAGCGCGACGCGAGCTTGGGCGTTATTTACGCTTGGCGGTTTTGGCTTTGGCGGGGGCCTTCGCGGCGACGGGAGACGCGGGTGTTTCGGGCTTCGGAAGCTCGGGGGCTACGGGCGCGCTCAGGTCGTGGGACGAGTATTTGAAGTTGGGCACGGGCTTTTGTTTTTTAAGAAAACGCAGGCTGGCCTTCTGGTCTTTGACGGTTGGCAGGTATTTGGCTCCCATAGTGGGAGAGAGGGGCGGGGAAAGCGGACGGGCGGGCAATCAGAATCCCGCGCAAGGCGGGTATCGCCATTTGTCGCCGGGCCTGAACGGATGGGGGCGTGAAACCGCATCATCTTCTGGCCGAGACCCGCACGCCCGACGGCGCGCGCCTGACCCTGCACGAGCACGACGGCAGCTACTGCATCCGGCTGGATGGGCAGGATTTGATGCACTCGGTGACAAGCACCTCGGAGATCCTGCTCGGCGAATTGGCTGCGCCGCTGCTCAAGCGCGCCGGTCCGGTGCGGGTTTTGATCGGCGGGCTGGGGCTCGGCTACACGCTCAAGGCCGTGCTGGCCGCCGCCGGTCCGAAGGCCCAAGTGGAGGTGGGCGAACTCATGCCCGAGGTCGAACTCTGGAACCGCACCCACATGGTGGGTTTGAACGGCCGCCTGCTCGACGACCCTCGGGTCAAGGTCCGCCTTGGTGACGTCGTGGCCACCCTGACCAAGGCCCGGCCGGCGAGCTACGACGCCATTTTACTCGATGTGGACAACGGTCCCATCCCCATGGTCGCGGCGGGCAACGTGCGCCTTTACGGGCCGCGCGGGTTGGAAATGCTGCACGCGCGCCTCGCGCCGGGAGGGCGGCTGGCGATTTGGTCGGCCAGTCCCGACCACACCTTTGTGCGGCGCTTAACTGCCGCCGGATTCGCCGCCCAGGCGGTTCCGGCGCGCTTGTTCGCCACCGCCAAACGCAGCGCCTACGTGATCTACGTGGGTGACAAGGCGGCGGCGCCGACCGGTTGATTTTCTTTTCCCGAGTGAGTGCGCGTTTTCGCCGTGCGCCCGCCGCCCATCCTCGTTCAAAAAAGTCCCATGTCCGCGCCCACCGCCGCCTCCGATGCTCCCGCGCCCAAGCTCACCCCGATGCTCCAGCAGTATTTCGAGGTGCGGCGCGGCCTGCCCAAGGACACGCTGCTGCTCTTTCGGCTGGGCGATTTCTACGAACTGTTTTTCGACGACGCGATCGACGCCTCCCGCCTGCTTGGGCTCACCCTCACCAAACGCGGTGACCATCCGATGGCGGGGTTGCCCTTTCACGCCGCCGACGGCTACGTGAACAAACTGCTCACCGCCGGACGCAAGGTCGCGATCTGCGACCAGGCCGAGCCCGCCGTGGCGGGAAAACTGGTGCGCCGCGCACTCACCCGTATCCTTTCTCCGGGCACCACGCTCGACGCCAAGCAGCTCGATGCCGGGCGCAACCACTACCTGGCTGCGCTCCACGCTGATCGCGCCGGCTTGCACGCGGCGTGGCTCGACCTCTCGACCGGCGATTTCCGCCTTGCCTCCGAAACCCGCCCAGAGGACCTGCTGCCGGTGCTCACCGCGCTCGACCCGCGCGAGCTGGTGATGCCCGAGGGCCAGTTGGAAAAGTGGCGTTCCGCCCCGCATGAGCAGACCGCCGCGCATGCCTTGGCTGCCTTCGCCGCCGGACGCGCGCTGACCGAGCTGCCCGCCTATCAATTTGAGGCCGCCACCGGCCTGCGCGCCGTGCTCTCGACCCTTGGGGTGCTCAATTTGGAAGGCTTTGGAATTCCTTCCGACCACGCCGCGCTCGGGCCGGCCGGGGCGCTGGTGCTTTACGTTACGGAAAACCTCTGCGCCAAACCGGAGAACCTGCACCGCCTGCAACTCCACCGTAGCGCGGCCACCCTGCTGCTCGACCCCGCCACCTTGCGGAATCTGGAGATTTTCGCCTCCACCCGGGGCGAGCGTTCGGGTTCGCTGCTGGCTGCGATCAATCGCACCCGCACCGCCCCCGGCGCGCGTTTACTGGAGACCTGGCTGGCAGCCCCGCCGCAAGATCTGGCCGAGATCCGCCGCCGCTCGGCCGCCGTGGGCGCGCTGCTCGCCGCGCCCGGACCGCTGGCCGACTTGCGCGAGGCGCTCATCCAGGTGCGCGACCTGCCGCGCATCCTCGGACGCCTGCAAAACCGGTTGCGCAACCCGCGCGAACTGGGCGGCGTGCGCGACACCCTCGCGCAGATTCCGGCCCTGCATGCCTCCCTCGCCGCCTTCGGTGGCGAATCTCAAATCTACGATTTCAAAGCTCAACTTCAAGAGCTGCCCGCCCTGCGCGATTTGCTCGCCCGCGCTCTAGCTGACGAACTCCCGGCTGATCTGGCCGATGGCAATTTGATCCGCGCCGGTTACGACGCCGAACTCGACCGTCTGCACACCCTTAAAACCGGCAACCGCGCCTGGCTCTCCGAGCTGGAGGCGGCCGAACAGGCGCGCACCGGGATTCGCAGCCTGAAGGTTAAGTTCACCAATAATTTCGGTTACTACATCGAGATTACCAAGGCCAACCTGCACCTCGTTCCGGCCGACTACATCCGGCGCCAGACCACGGTGAATGGCGAACGCTACGTGACCGATGCGCTGCGGCAGAAGGAAAAGGAAATCCTCTCGGCCGACGACACCGCGCTGGCCCGCGAGCACGAGCTTTTCGCCACGCTGGTCGCCGCCGTGCTCGACGAATCCATCGCGCTGACCAAGACCGCCCAGGCGCTGGCCGAGCTCGATGTACTGGCGGGCTGGGCCGAGCTGGCGCGCGAGTGGGATTATTGTCGGCCGGAGTTTGTCGAGGAGCCGGTTTTGGAAATCACCGCCGGCCGGCATCCGGTGGTGGAACAAATGCTGCGCGACCCCGCCCGTGCCACCGGTTCGCAGGCCTTCGTGCCCAACGACACCCGGCTTTCCGCCACCGCCGACCAGCTCGCGTTGCTCACCGGTCCGAATATGGCGGGCAAG
>CANIWJ010000018.1 GCA_947471035.1 Verrucomicrobiota bacterium | reverse complement strand
TCATGGGGCAGGCCGAGGGTCACGTTCACCGCCTGGTCAAACTCCAGGGTCTTCAACGGGGCCAGTCCCTGATCGTGATAAAGCGCGATCACACCGTCGAAATCGCCTCGCAACTGACGCCCGAAAACCGTGTCGCCGGGCAGAGTTTTCGACAAACCGGTGTGCCGTGTCCGCAGCCGGTTGAGGATGGGATCGATCGAATCGAGCTCTTCCTTGCCCAGCAAACCCTCCTCGCCTGCGTGAGGATTGAGCCCGCAGACCGCGATGCGGGGCGTGCCCAACACGCCGTCGGCCGCGCAGAGCTCCACCGCCGCGTCCGCCGCGCGCGCCAGCACCGGCTCGGTCAGGGCCGCCGGCACTTCGCACAAGGGTATGTGCCAGGTCGCCAGAACCACGCGCAAGCGCCCGCCACAAAATGCCATCACCGGCTCACCGCCCCAGGCGGACGCGAAAAACTCGGTTTGCCCAGCGTGTTTCCAGCCCACCTTGGCCATCCAGGACTTTGCCACCGGTCCCGTTACCACCCCGGCCACCCGGCCCGCACGCGCCGACGCCGTCGCCGCCAGCAAAGCTAGGTCGGCCACCCGTGCGCCCGCCTCGGAAGGTTTGCCCGGCGTGGCGGCAAAATCCTCCGCGCCTTCCACTGGGCAAGCGCGGAACTGATCGACGCGCGGCAAGGTCTCAAGCCAGCGCGCCGGGCCGTGCACCTCGACCCGGGCCAGATCGGCGGCCGGCGCTTCGTTGAGCCAGGTCGCGATAATCTCGGGGCCTACGCCTGCCGGATCTCCGCAGGTAAAGGCTAGGCGGTCAGTCGTGGTAGTGCTCATGCGGCGTCCTCCTCGCGAGCTATCGCCGTGCCGCCAAACGCCTTTTGCGGCGAGCGCGCAAAGCCCCGTTTCCCTTCAGCGAAAAACGCCAGAAAGCGCCCCGCCTCCGGCGAAGTAAACGCACCCGAAGCCAGCGCCTCGGCGGCGAGCACGCGGATGTTACCCGAACTGAGATACACCCGGCGAAACGCATCCTTTAGCTCGCGCAGAGTCTCGCGGCTGAAGCCGCGTCGCTTCAGGCCGACAAGGTTTAACCCGCTCACTTCATCGCGCTCCGCCACGATCGTAAAAGGCGCCAGATCGCGCGATATGCGGGACAACCCGCTCAACATCACGCTTTCGCCGATGCGCACGAACTGATGCACCCCCGCCCCGCCGCCCAGAAAGGTGAAGGAGCCGACGTCCACGTGGCCGGCCAGCATTACGTTGTTGGCCAGCACCACATCGTCGCCCAGCACGCAGTCGTGACCGGCGTGAGTGTTGGCCATGAGAAAACAGCGCGCACCAACCACCGTGGCCTTGGCCTCGTAGATCGAGCGATTTACCGTCGCATGCTCACGGATGACCGTGCCCTCGCCGATTTGGACAAAGGTCGGCGTGCGACGGTCGAATTTCAAAAACTGCGGGTCCCCGCCCACCACCGCGTAAGGATGCACCACCACGCGGTCGCCCAGCACGGCGTGGCGGGTAATGATGGCTCCCGCCATGATTTCGCAGTCGGCGCCCAGTTGCGCACCCGGTTCGATGATCGCGGAAGGATGAATCATGAGAATATGTGGGGCGCACGTTCACCGCCCCTTTCGCCAGTTTCAAGCCCCGCCGCCGTCGCCATTACGGAACGAGCCCCGCTTCATCGCCCGGGCCGAGTCGGCAGGAAATCAAGCTGCGGCTCGCTCAGCAGATCGTAGTTTTTCAAGATGCGCAGCACCTCCAGGGTATCGCTCTTACGGTAGCTGCGGTTGATCTCCACCTTGTCGATCAGATCGAGCAGGATGGCGCGAAAGGAAATGATGCCATCAATGCCGCGCGCCTTGAGCAACTCCACGCTCTGGCTGCGAAACGGCTCCTGAGTCGGCAGCGTCGGCAAAACCAAAATCTTGGCGAATATCTCCGGGCCCTCCGCTCCCTCGCCCTCTTCGGGCGGAAAAAAACGCTCAGCGCCGCGCTGCACCTCCGCCTCCAAAAACCGGAAAATCTCCGGCGAACTCTTCAACATGCCCGGGGTAAACACATCGGTGTGCCACGGTTTCACCGCCACAATCGCACGGTGCAAGTAAGGCAGCTCGGTCGCGAAGAGAAAAAAATCCGGCTTTCGACTCTCCCGGTTCCAGCGCGGGTTAAACACCACCAGATCGATTTCTTCGGCGCTGGTTTTCTTGCGTGCCTGCACCGCGTGTTTGCGGACTTGGCGTACGAAAAACCCGTTTTGTTCAAAATATTCCCGAACAATTCCTTCGTCAATTGCGGCCACGCGGCGAAGCAAAATGCCAAAGCGGCAAAAATCCAAAGCCCAAAATCTGCCCTCGCCCCGTGCATGGCATTTTCCAAGCTTACGTCATGACCATGACTTGGCTCGCACAAGCCTGCTTCTCCAGTGCCTGGGCCCACCTTCCCACCACTGAGTTTCGCGCCCGCGCCGCCACGCCCGGAGCGCTCGCGATCCTGCCCGTTTATGGCTGCGCCCACCACGGCCTGGGCCTGCCTTTGGATGCGGAGGAAGCCGTCGGCGACGCACTGCTTTCCGCCGCCAGCGCCGCCAATTTCGCCTCCGGCAACGCCACACCCGTGGTGCTGCCTCCGCTTCGCTTCGGCCCCGCCCCGCAAACCGCCTCCGCGTGGTTCGGCATATCGCTGGAACTGACCCTCGAAATCGTGCGCGAAATCGCCTTAGGGGTAAAATTCTCCGGCTTCAGCAAACTCCTGATTTACTCCACCAGCCCCTGGCATCGCGAAGCGCTCGACGCCGCCGCGCGCGACATTCGGGTGGAAACCGGCCTGATGGTTTATCGGGTGCACCTCGCGTCGCTCGGCTTCGACTTTCATCCCGCCGCTCCGGCCGATGTGCGCCTCGCCACCCAGGCGCTCGCCGCCTCTCTGCTCAACGCCGAGCCGGTCAGTTCGCCTCCGCAAGATTCCGCCGATGAAAGTTTCCGCCCCGGCCGTTGGGTGCAGGCCCCGCCCTTGCCCGCCGGTATGATCAGCGTCGAGTTGAACAAATCCGCCGCCTCCATGCGCACCGCAGCTACTATGCGGCTTTCCAGCATCATCACCGAAGCGGCCTGGCATAATCGCGTGCAACCCGTAGCGACCGATCCGGATGATTCCCCTTCCCCCGCCCCGCATCCCGAACCCATCCCTCCGCGCTGGCGGCCCTTCGGAGCGCGTCAGCTCGCGGCGCTTACCCGCGAACAGTTGCGCGCCGCCGCCCTGCCCACCAGCGCGCTCGCCGTGCTGCCCACCGGCGCGATCGAGCAACACGGTCCCCACCTACCGGTCGGAGTAGATGCGATTCTGGGCCAAGGCTTGCTCGCCCGCGCCATCACCCGCCTGCCCGCCAGCACTCCCGTTTTCGTCGCTCCGCCCATTGTGGTCGGGAAAAGCAACGAACACGCCGACTGGCCCGGCACGCTCACCCTTTCCGCCCGCAGCTTCATCGCGCTGGTGCGAGCCCAAGTGGGCGAACTGCACCGGCTCGGCTTCCGGCGTATTGCGATTTTCAACACCCATGGCGGTAACAGCGCGGTGCTTGTGCCCCTCATCCGCGAATTACAAAACCTGCCCGGTCTGCGAATCGGCATGCTCCAAAGCACCTACAAAGCCGACCAAAGTGCGCAGGAAGCCGCCTACGGTTTCCACGCCGGCGAATGGGAAACCGCCCTGATGCTGGCCCTCGCCCCCGAGGTGGTGCGCATGCAGCATGCGCTTTGTCATTACCCCGCCCGCCTCGACGACCCGGCCGAACTCCGTCCCGAAGGCGCAGCACTGAATCTGGCCTGGACCACACGAGACATCGCGCCCGATGGCGTGATGGGCGACGCCACGCTCGCGACCGCCGCCCAGGGCACCGCTTGGGTTGAAGCCACTGCCCGCTCTCTCGCCGAACGTCTCACTGCCCTTAGTACGGGTTGATGCCCTTACACCCGCTGAGTTTAAAAACCCGCTAGCCGCAGGGTGTCGGCTTAGCACGAAACCGCTAGTCCGCGAAGCGCTCACGGCTTTGGGTTTGGCGGCGGCGAAGCGGAGGCTTTGGTTGTTGATATGAACCCCGTCGCACCCTCGCCCTTTAAGTTTAACGCTTTGGTCACTGGCGCCTCGCGCGGCATCGGACGCGGCATCGCCCTCCAACTCGCCAAAGCGGGCGGGCGTATCGCCATCAATTACGCCGGCAACGCCTCCGCCGCCGCCGAGGCCCTCGTCTTGGTGCGAGCCGCCGGGGGCGACGGTTTTATCGTGCAAGGCGACGTCGCCGTGGCGGCTGATCGCGAACGCATGGTCGCCGAAACGGTCAAAAACTTCGGCCGCATCGACCTCCTGGTAAACAACGCGGGGGTCGCCCCCACCGTGCGGGCCGACCTTCTCGACGCCGGGGAAGAAAGCTTCGACCGCCTCTTCGCCATCAACCTCAAGGGCCCGTTTTTCCTGACCCAGTTGATCGCGAAACAAATGCAGCAACAGTCCCCCGACGCCGAAGGTTTTCGCGGCCGCATCGTCAACGTGACGTCCATCTCGGTTTACACCGCCTCCATTAATCGCGGAGATTACTGCATGGTGAAGGCAGGCTTGGCGATGATGACCAAGCTCTTCGCCGATCGCCTGGCCAACGACGGTATCAATGTTTACGAAATCCGCCCCGGCGTGATCGCCACCGATATGACCGGCGGAGTGAAAGAGAAATACGACAAACTCATCATCCAAGACGAGCGTGGCATCACTCCGATCCGCCGCTGGGGCAAACCCGAGGACATAGGCCGCGCCGTGCGCGCCATCGCCGAAGACCGTTTCCCCTTCTCCACCGGTGCCTGCTTCGACGTGGACGGCGGCTTCCACCTCCAACGGCTGTAAAATCCAGAGGCGATTACATCGTCTCTGGCCAACCTCACTTGGCTGGCGGAGGTGGCGCGTGGAAAACCTGCTCCAGCTCCATGCCGGTCAGACGTTTGATGCCGTTGAGCAGCCCCCAGAGCGCCGCCATCATCATCGCCATGCTGGGCAGCACGATCACCGGCCAGCTCATCCACTGCATCCGCCCGAGTTGCTCGTTAAACTCCACCGTTCCCGCCGGTGCGGTCAGCATCCAGCGCGCGAGGGCAAAATTTAACCCTGCGCTGATAAAAAACGACCCCGTCACCCACCAACCCGCCCGTGCCAAAAGCTGCGCGAACGCGCCCTGCGCCCCTCGCTCATCAAGCGCCGCATCCACCTTTGGCACATCAATCACCTGATCGTTGTAAATAAACTCCCGGATCAGTGGACGCTTTGATTTGGTCGAGAGCAGCACCATCATCCCGATGACCGCCGGCACCGATGCCTCCTTGATTGCGAACCACATTCCATCGAGCTTCGCCAAGCCGAAACCTCCGGTTAATAAAGTGCTTACAAAACCGATACCCGCCACGAAGTTAAACGCACGCCGCCGGTTAAAATCCCATACGCCATAACCCAGCGGAAACGCCAAGGCCACCACCAGCGCCACCTCCGGCCCCAGGCGCTCCGGCGCGCTGAGTTTGGACAACACCAGCGCGGGCGCGGCGATGTTGCATACGAGATTGAGCAAAAGATTTTCGCGTTTGGCCGGCACAGAGGACATGACTCTTAGGCAAGGTGGAAAACTCCGGCGCAGGAAGCGAAAAGCGGACCGTCGGCATACCGGCTTGGCGTTTGGCACATTTGGTGCACAGGTGGGCGCATGATTCTCCTCGGTGTTAATATCGATCACTGCGCCACTGTCCGCCAAGCCCGCTACCGCGGCTACTCCGCCACCGTCGGCGGACCGGTCGAGCCCGATCCCGTTACACTAGCGGTTCTCTCTGAACGCGCCGGCGCGGACGGCATCACGATCCACCTGCGCGAGGACCGTCGCCACATCCAGGAGCGCGACGTTTACCGCCTGCGCGAGGTCGCCCAGACCCGCATCAACTTGGAAATGGCCTGCACGCCAGCCATGATCGAATTCGCCCTGGCGGTTAAACCGGAGTCTGTCTGCCTCGTCCCAGAGAACCGCGAAGAAGTCTCCACCGAAGGCGGCCTCAATGTCGTCGGTCAACGCGAGCGCGTGCGCGCCGTATGCGATGCCATGCGCGAAGCCGGCATCATGGTCAGCCTTTTTATCGACGCCGACGCCGCCCAGATCGACGCCACCGTGGAGCTGCAAGCCCCATGGATCGAGCTGCACACTGGCGCTTGGGCCAACGCCTACTATGGACCGAAACGCGCCGAAGAGTTTGCCCGTCTGGTTTCTGGTGCGCGGCTCGCCCACTCAGCCGGTCTGGTGGTCAATGCCGGACACGGCATCAACTACATCAACGTGTCCGAGATTCGCACCCTGCCACACCTCAACGAGTTAAACATCGGCCACAGCATCATCAGCCGCGCACTTTACACCGGCATCGATGAAGCGGTCCGCGAGATGAAGCTGCGCATCAACCCAATCGGTTAAATTCGGCCGCTGACCTAACCGACGAAAACTACGCCTTAACCAGGCGTTTCCAACGCAGGGCCACGCTGACCAGCGCGATCAGCGCCGGCACCTCCACCAGCGGCCCCACCACCGCCGCAAAAGCGGCGCCCGAGGTCAGCCCAAACACCCCCACTGCCACCGCGATGGCCAGTTCGAAGTTATTTCCCGCCGCGGTGAAGCCCAGCGTCGCCGCCTTCGCGTAATCCGCCCCGACCTTCACGCTCAGCCAGAAGGTCGCCGTGAACATGATCGCGAAATAAACCACCAACGGCACCGCGATGTGCAACACGTCCAGCGGACGCGCTAGCACTTGTTTACCCTGCAGGCTGAACATGACCACAATCGTAAACAATAGGGCACCGAGCGTCAGCGGGCTTATCGCCGGAAGAAACTTCCCGTCGAACCACGCCTTGCGCTCTGCTCCGCCGCGCCGCAGCACCACTCGCGTCAACCAGCCGGCCAAGAACGGAATCCCGAGGTATATAAACACGCTCCACGCGATGTTTCCGATGCTGATCGCCGAAAGATCCAGCACCCCGAGATCCACGCCGACAATCGGCGGCAGCACTTTCAAAAACAGCCACGCCAGCGGCGCAAAGGCGAACACTTGGAACAGCGCATTCGCCGCCACCAAACCCGCGCAATACTCGCGGCTACCGCCCGCCAGATCATTCCACACGATCACCATCGCTATGCACCGCGCGATTCCCACCAGCACCAACCCGGCAAAATACTCCGGCTGATCGCGCAAGAAAATCACCGCCAGCGTGAACATCAGGACCGGCCCGAGCACCCAGTTTTGCACCAAAGAAAGAGCCAGCACACGCCGGTCGCGAAACACATCCGGCAGCTCCTCATACCGAACCTTCGCTAGCGGCGGATACATCATCACGATCAAACCAATCGCAATCGGTATCGAGGTCGTGCCCACGCTCCAGCCCGTCAGCGTCTCCGCCAGCGCGGGCGCGAAACGACCCAGCGCCACGCCTACCCCCATCGCCAGAAAAATCCACAACGTTAACCAGCGGTCCAGAAACGAAAGTCGGCCAGCCAGCGTCGCATTGCTCACGCTGCGCCCTCCTTGGCCACCGCGCTCTTTCGCTCGTCGCGCCGCCCATCGGCGTAGGCGGTGAAACGCAGACGAATCTCTTCCCGCACACGTCGAAACACTGCCAGCTTTTCCTCATCCGTGCCCAAGGCATGCGCCGGATCCTCGAACGGCCAGTGGTGGCGATTCACCTGTCCTGGGTAAATCGGACAGGCCTGGTCGGCGTTGCCGCACACCGTAATCACGGTCTCTACCTCACCCTCAAGAAACGTGTTCATGTGCTTCGACGTGTGGGCCGAGATGTCGATGCCGATTTCCTTCATCGCTACGATGGCGAGCGGATGCACATAGCCGGCTGGCTTCGAGCCCGCGCTGGCCACGTTAAACAAATCCCCGCCCGCCGCACGCAACACCCCTTCCGCGAGGTGGCTGCGACATGAGTTGCCCGTGCAAAGAATAAGAATGGTAGGTTTTTCTTTGTTCATAAAATTATTCGTTAAACGTGCTTAACAGCAGCCCGACCCCGGTTTGCAGGACCCGACCGCAGGCAAACACAGTTCCTTCGCCAGGCAGTCCGTATGTTTTTTTCCGAGCCGTATGACCAACGCATCCGCAGCGCGCTCTACCGCGACGACACGCAACTGCACCACATTGCAGGCTTCGTATTCCAGCTCCACTGGCAGGTCCTCTCCGCGCAGCACCGGCGCGGCATACTCAAACGCCCGCAAGAGTTTCGCGGCGGTTATGCGATGGTCCGTGTCGTCGCCCACCCAGGTTTGCAACAGACAGCTCGTCAAACAGCGCACGGTGCCTCCGCAATCGACGAAGTCCTTTTGCACGCGCCCGACCTCCGTCACGTGAAAATGTGCCTCGATCGGCTCGCCGTCCGTCCAAACGACGGTGAGCGGCAACTCGGGCGCAGCCGCCAAAGCGGAACACAGTTCAGAAATGGTCAAAGCGGCCGGTCCGGCTTCGATGGTGTTCGAGGTGATCATAAGAAAATCAAGTTCAGTTACAGCATGCCTTGCCCTTGCCACCTGCCACCGCGACCGGCGCGCACGTGAGATCCAGCTTTCTCAGCCGGGCAAGATCGCGTTTAAACCCCGTCTGCTCCGCCGCGCAGTCCTGCAAACAAGCCAAGTTTGCCTTCAATTCAGCCGAACGCTCCCGCTCCGGAGGCAATGCGTAAATTATCCAGTTCCCCTGCCTGCGCGAGCGCACCAATCCACGTGTTTTCAGGTAGCCCAGATGTTTGGAAATCTTGACCTGCGGTTCGACCAACGCCGCCTGCAAGTGACACACGCACAGCGGCCCTTCCAGCAACAGATGCAGCAAACGCAGCCGGGTCTCGTCGCACAGGCATTGGTAGATTTGCACCAGCTTCATGAAACAAACTACATTCCGATTAAGGAATACAGCACAAGCCTCGATCTCGTAGTCACGAGATTGTCGCATTGTAACCCAGCCATTGCCAACCGCCTCGAAAGTGCCCATCTCGATGCGCCTCCCTCTCTTAATATGAAAAAATACATCGTCGAACTCATCGGCACCTTCTTCTTGGTTTTCACCATCGGCATGTCCGTGCGCGGAGGCGCAGCCCTCCCGCCTGTCGCCATTGGCGGCATCCTCATGGTCATGATTTTCGCGGGCGGCCACGTCTCCGGCGCACACTTCAACCCGGCCGTTTCCCTCGCCGCCTTTCTGCGCGGTGCGCTGTCCAAGGCCGACCTGCTCCCTTACTGGTTCGCCCAGTTGGCAGGCGCGCTCCTCGCCGGTCTGATCGTCGTCGCCATCCACGGAAAACCCGTGCTCGGCCCCGTTTCCTTCGCGCTGGTTCCTTCGCTGGTCGTGGAGTTTCTCGCCACTTTCGCCCTCGCTTGGACCGTTCTGAACGTCGCCACCGCCAAAGGCACGGCGAACAACTCTTTCTATGGTCTGGCCATAGGCAGCACGGTAATGGCCATGGCTTTCGCAGTCGGCAGCGTCTCCGGCGGTGCCTTTAACCCGGCAGTCGGCTTTGCCCTTCCCCTGATGGGGCTGGTCGAAAACGGCCAATGCCTCGTCTATCTGGCCGCCGATCTCGCCGGCGGTGCGGCGGCCGGACTCGCGTTCAATGCCTTGGTTCGCTCCGCCGAAACTACGGCCTGATTCGCTCTCGTAACTCGTATCTGACAAAAAAGGCTCCCCACCACGCGGAGCCTTTTTTGCTTCGTAACATCGCCCTTTAGCGCCTCGCCCGAGGTCCGCCGCGCGTGCCGCGCGTAAGCCGACCCGCCGGTTTCGGACCCGCAGCCTCGGCCTCCGCCAGCGTCTTCTCATCGAACAAGGCCGAATAAATATACGGGAAATCCTCTAACTTCTTGCGCTCGATACTTGCCCCGATGAATCGCTCGATGGAGCGCGCGTCACGCACGTCTTCCTCGGTAACGAGGGTAAACGCATCGCCCGTGGTCTGCGCCCGCCCGGTGCGGCCGATACGGTGCACGTAATCTTCCGCGTTTTCCGGCACGTCGTAATTCACCACGTGCGAAACGCCCGCGATATCGAGACCGCGCGCCGCGATGTCGGTCGCCACCAGCACCTCGAAACGTCCGTCCTTAAAACCCTGCAAAGCCTCCACTCGCTCGCGTTGGCTGCGATCCGAGTGGATCACGCCCACCGTGTGCTGCTCGCGCTCCAAACGCGCGGCGATTCGGTCCGCGCCCATCTTGGTGCGGGTAAAAATAATCACGCTCTTAAACTCGGTGCGTTTCAAAAGCTCGATCAACAGGTCGAACTTCTGCGTCGCCACCACCGGATAAAACGCGTGCGAAACCGTCTCCGCCGCCGAACGCCGAGCACCAATTTTGATCTCAACCGGGTTCTTCAATGCCCATCCAGCCAGTTGCGCTAGCTCAGGCGGCATGGTCGCGCTGAAAAACAAGGTCTGCCGCACCTGCGGACACTTTTGAATGATCCGTTTCACGTCGGGCAGGAACCCCATGTCCAGCATGCGATCCACCTCGTCCAAAACCAGAATTTCAACCCCGGCCAAACTCGCCGTGCCCTGCTCCAAATGGTCCAACAAACGCCCTGGCGTCGCCGCGATCACATCCACCCCGCGCGCCAGATCCTCGCGTTGTTTTCCGTAACCCACGCCGCCGTAAACCACCGTTACGCTTAGATTGGTGTATTTGGCATATTTCTGAAACGCCTCCTCGACCTGCAAAGCCAGCTCGCGCGTGGGCTCCAGCACCAGACACCGCGTCTGCCGCTGATGCGAACCCAGCCGATGCATGAGCGGCAACGCAAACGCCGCCGTCTTTCCTGTGCCGGTCTGAGCCGAACCGATTACATCCTGCCCCGCCAGCACCACGGGAACCGCCTGAGCCTGAATCGGGGTCGGCTCGGTATACCCCATTTCCGCCACCGCAAAAGCGATCGCGTCGTTTAGACCCAACTTGGTAAACGCGGTATCCTGCGGCGGGATAACGACCGCGTCCTTGGGTTTGATCGGCGCGCGCGTCGGGCCGTCGAAGCTTTGGTCGATCTTCGGACGCTCCTGCCGTTCGGGCCGCTCGAATTTAGGGCCACGCTGCCCGCGACCACCCGGCGCATTTCCGCCCCCTACCCGTGGCTCGCGCCGCCCTACCTCGCGCGAACCCGAGGCTTCCCGTTCACGAGGAGGCCGGGGTGTATGCGGTTTGCTTGGGCGAGCCGAGGCGGCAGGCACGGAAACGGGCGCGATGTTTACGGAAGCTGGCTTGGCGGACGAAGGCGCGATGACCGCGCGAATCTTCGAGATGAGTTTCTTAAGCATGTCTATTAAAGCCAACCTTTCGCGTCCCCACCACCTTGGCAACACCCGAGACTGCCCCCGCCACATAGAACACCCACCCACCCCAAAGAAAAACTCCACCATCTCAACTCCCTCCTCCTCCGACTCACCCGCGCCCCAAGCCACAAGTAACCTAATAGGTTACTTGTGGCTTGGGGCGGGCCACGGCCGCATATCCGTGCTCACGGTAATATTTAGCTTCTGACCCTTTATCGACGACCCGAACGCGGCCAATTCCACGCCAAAACCACCCCGGCCAAAAAACCGCCCGCGTGCGCCCACCACGCCACTCCGCCCGCCCCCGCCGCGCCTGCCAGCAAAGACCCCACCCCCGCGTAAGTTTGCACGAAAAACCACATTAACAAAAACACCACCGCCGGCACTGGCAACACCGGCACGATCCAAGGCACCAACGACACGACCCACGCGCGCGGAAAAAACACCAAATACGCCCCCAACACCCCCGAGATCGCCCCGCTCGCCCCCACCATCGGCACTTTCGATCCCGGATCCACCGCCATCTGCACCAAGGCCGCCGCCGCTCCCGTAAACCCATAAAGCACCGCGAATCCGAAAAACCCCAGCCGGTCCTCCACGTTGTTACCAAACACCCACAGGAACCAGCAATTCCCCAACACGTGCGCGACTCCTCCGTGCAAAAACATCGAGGTGAGCACCGTCTGCCACTGCGCCGCGTCCGCCCAGCCCTCCAGCAACCTCCCCGGCACCAGGGCGTGCCGCGTCATCCACGCCGCAAAGTCTTTTTCATCTGCAATCATCAGCGACACTTCGTAACCGAAAATCCCAAGACACGCCGCGATCAACAACGCGGTCAGAATCGGCGCACGTCGATGCGGTTGAGTATCCCAAAGCGGTAACATCCCGCCAACCCACCGCTTCGTTCTCCCCGTGCAACCCCCAAAAATACCCTCGCCGCCGCGCTTGCCCCTCATCCTGCCTGCCTCGCACACTGCTCTCCTTATCTCGATTCTTCGCATGTCCATGTCGTCGGCCAACGGCCTTCCCACCCTTCACCCCGCCCAGCGTCGGACTCTCCGGCCTCGCCTGCGCCTATCCATACGCGACGCGAGCCTGACCGATCTTTCCCACCCCGACGACGCCTCCGGGAACTCCGCCCACAAGTTTTGGAAACTGGAACCCACGCCGCTCGTCCTCACCGCCGAAGACTGGGCCCCGTTAGAAGCCGGCCTCCGCCAGCGCGCCCGCCTGGTCAACGCCCTCCTGGTTGACCTCTACCAAGGCCAGCAAGCTCTGCGCGAAAAAATCCTCCCGCCCGAAGCCGTACTCTCCGACCCCTTCTATCGCCGCCCCTGCCTCGGCCTCGAACCCGCCCGCGGCAACCCCGCCACGCTGCTGCGCTTCGACCTCGTCCGCACCCCCGATGGCTGGCGCTGTGTACAAACCCGCGCCAACACCCCCATCGGACTTAGCTACGCGGTGCAAAACCGACGTTTCATGACTCAAGAGGCGGGCGACCTTTATCGGGCGCTTCCCGACTACCACAGCGTCATCAACTTCCCTCTTCAGCTCCTCGCCGCCCTCCGCGCCCTCGCCCCCCGCGACCGCGCATCGCCCTCCATCGTCGTGCTTACCGCCGGCCCCGGCGACGCCTTCTACTCCGAACATAGTTTCCTCGCCCGCAAAATGGGCCTCCCCCTCGCCCGCGGCGACGATCTCCTCGTCCTCGACAACACCGTTTACTTTAAAACTGTCGGCGGTCTCGAACGCGTTGATGTCATTTACCGCCGCCTCAACGACGCCCACATCGACCCCGTCGTTTTCTCCACCGACCGCGAGACCGCCGGCATTCCCGGCCTGCTCCAATGCATACGCGCCGGACGAGTCGCCATCGCCAACACCATCGGCACCGGACTGGCTGAAAGCCGCGTCATCGACGCCTACCTCCCCCGCCTCGCCAAATTCTACCTCGGGGAAAAACTCCTCCTCCCCTCCCCCGAGACCTACGCCTGCGGCGACCCCGACCGCATGGAGCAAATCCGCGACCAACCCGAGCGCTTCACCATTCACGAAGCCCACGAATCACCCGACAACTACACCGTCGCGCGCCCCGGCCACTCCCGCCCCCTGCTCACCGCGCGCGGCCTGGACCGCCGTGTCCTGCAAAACCCCCACGCTTACGTCGCGCAGGTAGAGCCCGAAGCCCTCTCCATCGACGGCCGCCGCCCCGGTCGCGGCGTGGATCCGTTCTGCCTCAGCACCTTCGTTCTCGCCGACTCCCGTCGCTACGACGTTTTCCCCGGCGGACTTATCCGCCTCGGCGACACTCTGCCCCCCGCCGGACGCGTGGGCGAATCAGCCGATACACTTGTCCTTCTCGGCCTTCACAATTCCGGCGGCGTTGCCGACCTCGAAAACCACGACCCCGGCGAGCCCCCCCGCCCTGCCCGCCTCGGCTCCCGTGCCGCTGAAAATCTCTTCTGGCTCGGTCGCTATCTGGAACGCGCCGAAGCCACCGCGCGCATGCTCGCCATCCTCGACGACGTCGCCCTGGAAGAAATCCCCGCCCGGGACCGCAAACACTGGCTCCCCGTCTGGCGCGGCCTGCTCGAAGCCACCGGCCACGCCGGCGCCGCCCGCCTAGACGCCCGCACCCGCCCCCACGAAACCCTCGGCTCCGACCTCGCCTGGCGCCTCACCCTAGACCCCGAAACGCCAGGTTCTGTCGTCGCCGCCACCAGCTCCGTCCTCTACAACGCCAGCCAACTCCGCGATTACCTCTCCCCCGAGGCCTGGAGCGTGCTCACCCGCCTCCACGACCGGCTAGACGTGCTGCGCAATCGCAACATCCCTGCCCCCCGCTCCGCCGGCGAAAAAGCCCGCCAACTCCTTGCCGCCGAAGCCGCCCGCATCGTGCTCGACCACGTGCCCACTTTTCTCGCCACCGCCGACCACACCATGCTGCACGACGCCGCCTGGCATTTCCTCCGCCTCGGCGTCCTGCTCGAACGTGCCATCATGACGTGCAGTGCCCTTCGTCACGTGCTCGGTGCCCACGCTAAAACTGACGCCAGCAGACCCGGGCACTACCGCGACAACCCCGAGCTCTCCGCCCTCCTCCGCATGCTCGGATCCCAAGACGCCTATCGCCGCCTCTACCAATCGCGCAGTCAGCCCCGCTACGTGGCCGAGTTTTTCCTTCAGCAGGCCGACGCCCCACACAGCATTTTCCACCTCGTCCATGAGATGAAAAAAAGCCTCCTCTCCGTGCGCCAGGAAAACGATCCGTCGCTTCCTCCCGGCGCACCTGAACTCGCCGCCCTCAAACTCCTCCTTTTTCTCCAAGAACTAAAACCCGCTCGGCACTTTAGTGGCGAAGCCGGCCTTCCGCCCCTCGGCCAGCTCCTCTCCGAACTTTTGGAACGACTCTACGACCTGTATCCGGTCATGAACGACCTCCACTTCAGCCACCAAGCCCGCCTCGCCACCCGCGAAGACCAGGCCGTTCTCCCTCTGCACTAGCCGATCCTGGCTCGCCGTAGCATGAGTTTGCACGACGCCCACAACCACCTCCAAGACGATGCGCTGGCCCCACACCTGGAGCGCATCGCCGCCGCCTGGACCGACCTCGCCGGCCCGACCGGACGCATGGTGGTCAACGGCACCCACCCCGACGATTGGCCGCGTGTTGCCGCACTCGCAGCCAAGTATCCCTTCGTGCTGCCCGCCTACGGCCTGCACCCATGGGACGCCGGTGCTCCCCGGCCCCAAGATTGGCTGGAGCAACTCCGCACTCTGCTCGTCGCCGACCCGCGCGCCAGCGTGGGTGAAATCGGCCTTGATCGCTGGATTCTAGACACCGCCCGCACCGACGATCCCCGGCTGGCCGGTGTCCGCCGAGCCCCGATGGAAGAGCAAATCGCCGTGTTTCTTCCCCAGCTCGCCCTCGCCGCCGAGCTAGACCGCCCCGCCAGCGTTCACTGCCTGCACGCCTATCCCGATTTGCTCCCGCTGCTGCGCACTCACCCGTGCCCCCACCGAGGCTTCCTCCTCCACGCCTATTCCGGTCCCTCCGACCTTATCCCCGAGCTCGCCGCCCTCGGCGCCTACTTCTCCTTCAATCCCAACTTCCTCGCTAACACCACCCGCCCCCCGGCCTCAAGTAACCTAATAGGTTACTTGAGGCCGGGGGCGGCGGGCACGAAGAAGTTGGCTGTTTTTTCCGCATCGGAATCGATCTCGGCGGAGCGATTGCTCTGCGAGACCGACGCCCCCGCCATGTTGCCGCCCCAGCAATGGCGCACCCACAAACTCCCGCCCGCTGCCGACGGCACGCCAGTTAATCATCCGGGAAACATCGAAGCCGCCTACGCCGGGCTGAGCGCTCTTCGCGGCATGGAGACGTCCGATCTTTCCGCTTTGGTCGCGGACAACTTCACCCGGCTTTTTGGCCGCTGACCGGAACGTTCGATTCACAGACTAGGCGCACCGCTTCCTGCGCGGCTGCAAAGCCAAACGCCGCCGTCACCCACACCGCCGCCCCCAGCCCCGCCGCGCAATCCAGCCGCATGCTACTACCCGGCTCCGGTGCACTCCCGCAGGTGCCATCCGCCCAAGGATAAACCGGCGCCTCCGTGCTCCACACCGCGCGAATTCCATAACGATGCCCCTCTCCGCCGGGAAAACCATGCTCCTTGCGCAGGGTTTTGCGCACCTGACGCAGCAAATCATCGCCGCCCGACTCGCCGAGATCGCCCAGCCGCAGCCTCGTGCCATCGCGTTTTCCGCCCGCTCCCCCTGTCGTCACCACCGGCAATCCCCGCGCCGTGCAAGCCGCGAGCAGCCGAGCCTTGTGCGCCACCGAATCAATCGCGTCCACCACCACCGAATAAGCCGGGGCCAGTAATTCAGCGGCGTTCGACGCTACAAAAAACTCCTGCACCGCCGACACCCGACACTCCGGATTGATCGCCCGTATCCGCTCTGCCAGAACCAAAACCTTGGGACGGCCGATTTGCCCGTCGAGCGCATGTAACTGCCGGTTCACGTTGCTGACGCAAACTTCATCAAGGTCGATGAGCGTGATCGCCCCCACCCCGCCGCGCGCAAGTGCCTCCGCCGTCCACGATCCGACCCCGCCCACGCCCACCACACACGCGTGAGCCGCCCGTAGCCGAGCTAACGCCCCGCGCCCAAGCAAGCGCCCCAAGCCACCAAAGCGGGCCGCGTGGTTATTACCGGTAAGCAATGTGCTCATGCTTGCTCGATAGGGAACTGACTTCTTAGCAACACGGTCAAACCATCCCTGTCGAGTTCGCGCCGAGCGATGGCAAGCATAGCGTCATACATGATGCCGTCCGAGGACTCATCACGACATCCGTTGATTAACAGAAATGTGGCCGCGCAAGCAGCGGCTGTACGTTTGTTGCCATCCAGAAAGGCCTGTGACTCCGCAAGGTGGTATGCATAGCGAGATGCTATTTCGTGCAAATCTGAATTCCCATATTCCCACGCACTCCGGCCTGCAGCCAAAGCCGAGCCGAATTGATTGTTGTCACGAATACCATCCAGCCCGCCATGAAGCTCGAGCGACACACGGTGCAAACCGAGGGCCATTTCCTCGGTAATGAAAATAGGTTCCTCCATCGGGCTACTGGGCTAATCTGCGGAAAAGCTCTGGGTGTCGCTCTATATAGCTACGACCTACACGCAAAGCGCGCTCGGTGTCCGTTTCATTGATCGCGGGCGTAGTTTGCCGCGAAACAAAATCCCGAACCACCGCCTGCTCCTCGGGAGGCAGTTTTTTTATCAGTTCAATGACTTCTGTGGCGCTCATTTAATGCCTCAAACTACCCCCGCACCGAGCAGCGCGCAAGCACGCCCTCCACTGCCAACGCTGCACGCGCTTCGCGCTCCGCAAACTCGCCGCCCCAGACCCGCGCCCAGCGCGCACCCGTGCGCTCCAGTGTCTCCAAAAACACCCGCCGACACATCGCGCGTCCCGCTTCGTCGGGAAAGCAGCGCTGCGGATCAGGCGACCACGGCAGATCCGTGTCACAAAACAAAAACAAATCCGTCGCCTTCGCGCGCCGTGCCGCCTCCACCCGAACCCACTCGGGACATGCGCCGGGAAACAACAAATCATCCCACACCGTGCAGGTCAGCAGGTCGGTATCGTGAACCACCACTTTGCTACCATCCGCCACCGCTTTCCCGAATGCAGCGTCTTCTCCTTTCAACTGCCCTCGGGCGATTGCATCCAAATCAGCAGCGGTAATCACCCCGTCGTGCGTATCCCAGTATTCGCGCACATATTCGGGCGACCACGGCGCGGAAAAACGCGCCGCCAGCGCCTCTGCCAAAGTCGATTTCCCGGTGGATTCCGAACCGAATAAAACCACCCGAATAATCCTCCCGTTCGCCCCGTTCATACGCCCTTGCCTCCACCACGTTCTCCAGTCCGCAGCATACGGCTCCACTCCCGCCAACCGAGTAACCCCAGCACGAGAAAAATCGCGTAAAGAAACGCGGTAAACGCCCCCACCACCGACCAATAACTCACGACCGCGACCGTGTTCACCGCTGTCCACACCGGCCAGTTTTCCACCCGCTTACGCACCTGCCAGACTTGGCCGAGCAGACTGAACGAGGCGATAAATGTATCCCGATACGGCATCACCGCGTCGGTGTAGGCCGCCTGCCACGCGCCCCAAGTCACGGTCAGCGCCGCCGCCAAACCCACGCCGAGACCACGTGCGCGCCAGCTCAGCCGGGTCACCGGCAATTCAGCCGTCTCGTCCTGTGGCTTTGCCCAGTGCCACCAGCCATAAGCGAGACACCCGAAAAAAAAGCCCTGCAACTTCGCGTCCGCATAGAGTTTTGCCTGCCAGAACAAAATTCCCTGCACCGTAACCGCTGCCAGTCCGACCGGGAACGCCCACAAGCTGCGACGCGTCATCAGCCAAACCCCCGCCACCCCCAAGACCAGGTTCAGCAGATCGAGCGGAGTGGAGGCAGTGAAGCCTTCGAGGATAGCTTTCCAGACCTCGCTCACGGATGCTCCGCCACGTAGGCTTCCAGCGATTCGCGCGTCACGGTGTGGAGCGCGGCGCAGCGCGGACAATGAATGGTCAACGAATCCGTCGCGCCAAACAGCCCCTCGGCATCCTGTTTCATCACCGGCGCGAGCACCTGGAGCATCCGTTCCTGATTACAGCCGCAATGCCAGCGATAATGCCGCGTTTCCATCGGCGTCGCCGTTTCGCGGGTCTCCAAGGTTCGCACCGCCTCGGCATTCAGCGCCTCAAACCAAGGACGGTCGCAATCCGGGTGCTCCGTCACCAAAGCGAACTCCTCCTCGGCGAGCTGAAAAAACCGCACCGGACGCTGCTCGCTGCGGGCGTAAAACGTCTCCGCGCCCACCACCGGATCCCCACTGGTAAACTGCACTACGCTGCGCCGCTTCGGCTCCGCACCGCGAATGACGTCAGAATAAAACAGGTTTTCGGGAAACTCTTTCACGTTCTCGGCGAAAATCCGCCCGGTGATCGCGCCGATGGTGTTGTTGCCGGTGAGGAATAAATTCACCCGGGGCTCCTGCAGGTTGATCGTCCAAGCCGTGATCTCGTTTTGCGGCCGCGAGGCGCAGTGCAAGACGAACACCGCCAGCGCCCGTTTAAACACCGCATCGTGCGCCGGGTCAGGCTTCAGTTTGTTCTCCCCGAGATGCAGGTAATAATCGACGTAGAGCTCGCTCAGGGTTGCCTGCGCCACGAGTACATTGCGCTCCCGCACGTAGCGGGTCCGCACCTCGAGACCGGATGACTGAGGATCGCTGGGTAGAATGTCAGACATGTGACAGACACGGAGCAACAGCCCGCCTCTCTTGTCCAACGCGGAAACGACATCGCGCATCCAAACGGACAGACTACCCATGCGACATTCAAACCGAATATCAGGCCTCTACCTCAAGCCACGTGCACTCCGCTAATAGCCTCGGCTATTTTCTCCGGTGTCTCGCCTCGCAGCAGAACTCGCAAGGCGTATTCAGTGGCCAGCCGCCCAGTTTCTTCCAGTGAAAGCCCCGCCAGTTGCGCAGCCACCACCCCCGCCACCATCGCGTCGCCCGCCCCTACCGTGCTGCGTACTGCGATCATCGGTGGCTTCACCCATACCCGCTGCGTTGCGGTCGTGAATACCGCCCCGTCCGCCCCGCACGAAACCACTACCAAACCCACTCCGAGCGCACACAGCTCGCTCGCCGCCGCCTCCACTGCCGCCGAATCAGGCACAGTTCGGCCAACGAGTTCCGCCAGCTCGTGCACATTCGGTTTAATAAAATCCGGTCTCGCCGCCCCCGCCCGCCGTAGCGCCTCCCCGCTGGTATCGATGCCCACGTGCACGCCTCGGACGCGCAGGCGCCGGATCGTTTCCGCATAAAAATCTGCCGGCACTCCCGGCGGCAAACTGCCGGCCAACACACACCAGTCCATCGTCACGGCATCAATGCTTCGGCCCAAGTCGGCCAGATTATCCGCCGTGGGTGTGAGTCCGGGGAAATTCAAATCCGTGGTCACGCCTCGCACCGGATCGACTATCTTCAGCCCGGTTCGCGTCGCGCCCGGTAAACGCACACACCGGTCTTCAATACCAAGCCCGGAAAAAAAGCGTTCAAAAACCTCCGCGTTATCCGCGCCTAAAAATCCCAGCGCCAGACACCGCTGCCCCCGCTCCGCAAGCGCGGCCGCCACGTTCACGCCCTTGCCCCCGGCGCGTTCTCCGCTCCACCGGGCTCGGTTGACCGAGCCAGGTATCAAGTCCTCAACCACGATCGTGCGATCAATCGCGGGGTTTAGGGTCACGGTGGCAACCAAACGAGCATGCACGGCAGGAGATAAAGCCATGTGTGCTTTCCCGCACATAAACTGACGTTTGGCCAGAATGTGTTCCGCCGATTAGAGAAACCCCTTACCTATGCCCTTTCGTTAAGGGCTGGTTGTTGGCTTCGTAGGATCTTTCTCCTCGGCCGCCATGCGTGCCTCCACCGTCGCCATCTCGGTCCAGGTCTGCGAATCCGGTGACACCGCCATCTGCTCCCGCGCAGTGCGCAATGCCACCCGCGCTTCCTTGAGCATACCCTTCTTTACCAAGTGATTCAGGAAAGGAAGCACCACCTCATCCCACATCGCCGTGCCCGAGCCCCGGCCAAACTGACGCAACAGAGTGCCGTAAAGTTTAATCTGCTGCTCGATGCTTTGCTCCGTTCGTGCGCGCGTCATCTGCTCGGCGACTTGCTGCACGCTAAGATCATCCCGTGTGGCGCGAAATTTACGAATTCGCTCCCGTTCCTCAAAATCAGCCCGGGCTCCTTCACCGCGACGCCGCAAACTATCGGTCGCCACGGCCAGATACCGAGCCTGCAACTCGGGATAACTCGCCAGCCCTCCCGCCGCCTCATACGCTATGGCCTCGCGCTCGCGACCCGGCTCGGCCCGCAACTCCAGCAAAATGTTCCACCCCTCCAGCGTGCGACGCTCCAGCCGGACGGCCGTGCGCGCCGCCTGCTCCGCCCCGGTCCGATTGCCGTCCGCCAGTCGCCAGCGGGCGAAGCCGGCATGCACCGCTGCCTCGCGGGCATTGCGTTCGTTACGAAAGCCCTCGCTCAGAAACGCGATTTCATGATCTGAAATCTCGGTCCAGCTCAAGGGGTCGATCGCACCGCCGGTCACGAAGCGCTGATCCGCATAACGCCCCGCATCCATTTTCCACTTTTTCCCCACCCCCAGATAACCGAACCAAGCGTGACGCCCGTCTTTGCCCGCGCCGGAAAAAAGCAAGGTCGGCACGCCTCGCGCCTTGCCAGCTTGGGTTGCATAATAAGCCTGATCCACACAAATCCCGCCCTCGCGCAGAATTTCCGCCAACGAGTAATCCTTCCCCGGCCAGACATACGCTCCCTGCTGAATGCGGTCTTCACGGTAGCGAATATCGGTGTAGGTTGCTTCCAATTTGGAGAGCGGGGTTTTCACTCGCTCCAAGGCCCAGCGGCGCTCCTCTTCAGGCACGGCCAGATCGACCAGAAAGCGCAGTTCGGCTGCGTTCAATTTGGACAAGGGCTGTAAACTTTTCGCCGACCGATCCAGACCCACAAAATAGGCAAAAGCCTCCGACGGCTTGGCCAAGCGACGCGGCAAGACCTCAGCACGCACCTGCCAATGCGGCCATTCCGGCGGTGGTCGGGTATCGTAAACCAAGGCGATTGCCGTGGCCAGCGAGGCGTAAGTGGCGAAAAGCGACCGGTCTGCCCCATGTAACTCGCTTAAAATCTCATAAACCTTGGGGCGTAAATCCAACCCGCTCTCGAGTTCAAAGTACTCGGCGGAAAACGTCGGATTAGCCAGCACCCACTGGCGCAGCGGTGCCGCCATCGCGCCCGCCACCGCTTGCTCGATACGGGGCCGCTCGACCTCTGCGGCCTCCGCTGACTCTGCCGGCCCCCCGGCCGACTTCATCGCGGCCCGCCATCGCTCCAAATGATCCTCGGTCGGCTCGGCCCAAGCCACCGCCCAACGAGCGACATTGCGCCATGCTTCCGCCACTGGCAGGTTGCCGCGCGCATACACCGCTAGGGCCGAACTGCGCAACGCGGCCGCCATGTCCGGCCACCCATACCGGCTGGCCCCCTCCTCAATCGCTTGCGCCTGCGCTAAACCGGGCGGTGCGCTTAACCACGTCTCAGGTATCGTCTGCGCCGTCGCGTTAAATCGCCCCGACAAGCCAAGCAAAACGACCAGCCAGGTGGCGCGTAAACGCATGGTGTCGGCTCAACGATTCAGCGGTAGTTCCACCACGAATCGAAACCCGATATGCCGGGCTCGATCAATTTTCGCCCGATCTTCCATCGGCAGCTTGGCGATAACCTCAGGCATATCCAGCACACTGCCGCCAGCCAACGGAGCACGAGTGGCGTCCGCTGAGGTTGCCAGCCATTCGGCCAAATTACCGAGCAAATCACGGTAGCCATTCGGGTTGGGCCGACCGCCATCGGTCGTGCCGACCTTGCCGACGCCGGCCGCGCTGCGAACTTCGCCTGCATTGTCTCCCAACGCTATTTTATACTCCTCGATCGTGGGCAAGCGCACCGGCAACCCAAGGATCCAACCCAGGCGGGTGCAAAACTCCTGGGCGTCATTCCAGTTGACCGAATCCACCGGCATGGAACGGCCCGGATTACGGCTCGGGTTGGTATTCATGACCGCCTGATAAAGACCCTGCGAAGTCTCCGAACCCAGCATCAAGCGGTCGCGCAAACCGATCAAGGGCAGCAAGCGGTCAAAGGCCTCGTCTTGCAGACGCCGCAGTTCCTCCCGTTTCAAGCCGAGATAACTCAGCTTGATACGGATGGCCCCGTCCACGTAACGACTGCGCGGAAACTCGGTCGCCAGTCGCTCGGTCAAGCGCAGCGCTTCAGGCAAAGCCTGATCCACCGCGACCAAGCGGCGACGGCGCAAATCATCGCCTAAACTGCGATCCAGCCGCGCGAGCTCGGACGCCAGCGGCTGAGAGCGCGCGGTCTGGAGCTTCACCTCCAATGCCTCGATCCGGGTGGAGGACATGAAGCGGCTCTTGCTGTAAAGCTGGTTGATTTGCTGCTGCCGCGCCAACGCCTCGGCATACAGGTCCGCCGCCTCGCTAATCTGCCCCGCACGCTCCGCGACATCGCCGGCCTGCTCACGTTGATCCACCTCCTTGGCGATGCCAGCCGCGTTGAGCGAAGAGATCTCCGCCTCGATGCGGTCGAATTCCGAAAGATTGGCGTAACGCGTACGGGCAAAGTCCTGGTTGATTTTACT
Source organism: Verrucomicrobiota bacterium (assembly GCA_947471035.1). GTDB lineage: Bacteria > Verrucomicrobiota > Verrucomicrobiia > Opitutales > Opitutaceae > IMCC26134_A. The sequence continues at coordinate 21,370 of CANIWJ010000018.1, read as the reverse complement.
CAGAGCATCGCGCGCGGCGGTGTAGGCCGCGAGCGCGTCAGCCCAGCGTTTTTCGTCAACCGCGGTCCGGGCCTTGGCCAAGGCCGCCTCCTTCTCGCTGTGCAAAGGATAGACGCGCAAGGATACCAACGCCCGCTCGATTTCCGCCTCGCGAACATAGTTTTTATAACGCGAAGCCGCGCTACCCGTATTAATGCCGCGCTGGAGTTGAAGCGCGGTCTTATAGGCCTCTTCCGACTCGGTAAGCCGCATGGCCGCCTGATCTTCTTCTCCCGCCCGCATCAGACGCTCGATCTGGTCGAGCTCGCGACGGGCGCGCACGGTGGCCAGTTCGCCCTCCAGTCGCTCCAAAGTTTGTTGCTGGGCGTAGTCGCCATAGCGTGGCGAACGGGCAATCGCGCGCTGCTTTTCCACCGCTTCGCTCAACACGCTGAGCGCCTCGTCCGAAACGACACCGGCGGCCTCAAACGATTTGAACCGCTGCTCGATGCCCGCCACCTCGGCGACTTTGCGTTCAAACTCGGCGTCCGTGACCGCCGCAGGCAAATTCGCCCCGGGCTCCACAGCTGATCCCGGGCCGGTGTTGGCCAGAAAGTACCACAAGCCGCTAAGCGCAGCCATCCCGAGCAGGGAAAAAATCCAAGGTAAACTCACGGTCCAAGCGTGAGCCAGTTTGTGACGAAGACGGCGGGAAAACATGAAAGGGGTCGCACACAGAAAGTTGCTGCCCCGAAAAAGGCAACGCCGAGTCCCGGCCTCGCGTGAATACCGGTTTTCACCGCGCTCTCACACTTTCGGCTAGCGACCAGCGAGGGAACCCAGCCAACTAAGCGCACTATTCCCATGTCCGACCGTCCCGCCGACCACGCCCCGCGCGCCGAATCCCCCACCCCCGAGCCCTTGCCCCCGCCTCCGCCCGAGGCCACGACGCGCTTCGCTCCCGGAATTTTGGCCCGGCTGCAAGACTACGGGCAGCAGCTTGCTACCTCCGGGGTCGTGCGCGGCTTGATTGGGCCGCGCGAAGTGTCACGACTATGGGATCGTCACTTGCTTAATTGTGCCGCGCTCGCCGAGGCCATTCACGACCGGGAAACCGTCGCCGACATCGGCACCGGCGCCGGCCTGCCCGGCCTGGTACTCGCACTGGTGCGGCCCGACCTGAAAATCATCCTGGTGGAGCCCCTGGAGCGCCGCTGCTCCTTTCTCCACGAAATGATCAAGCGTTACCAACTCGACCCCCGCGTCAGCGTACGGCGCGGCAAGGCGCACCTGATCCCCGCCTGCGCCGCCGACGTGGTTACGTCACGAGCCGTGGCCTCGCTCGATACCTTGGCCGGATGGTGTTTTCCCCACCTGCGGGTGGGCGGACGCTTGCTCGCGCTCAAAGGAGACCGCGCCGATGAGGAACTCGCCACCGCCCTTCCGATCCTCTCCACCTGGGGGGCCGACACCGAGGCCACCGTCCTATCTTGCGGAGCCTCTTGGCTGCCCCAACCCGTGAAAGTCGTCTGCGCCACGCGCCGACGCTGAGGCCACTGGCGAAGCCTATTTCACGTCCGCGTTGGCGAAGGCGGCATAGACCGTACCGAGCAGATTCTCCGGCGTCACCCGCTCGTAATCCTCGACCTCGTTGTTAAAACCGACCGCCCGCCAGCCTCGCGCATCCCGCGCGATCAGGCGGTGCAGTACCACCCCGCCATGCTGATTCCGGTAGGCCACATTCATGCCCGCGCTCAGGCTTTCGTAAGGGACTTTTTGCAAAACCAGAACGGTATTTTCCCCGTAAATTGGACGCATGGATACCCCGGCTCCAATTACCGTTAATCGATTCGGGTCGAGACTCGCGATCGCCTCCGCATCGCGCCACGCTTGGTTGCGCGTAACATTGGTGCTGGGCGGGGGTACGCTCGCATCGCGCACCACCCCGGCCGGTTGATCGTTCGGGGCCGCGCAACCCGCCAGCCACCAAGGCACGACAAATACACTCATCGCCGTCAACTGGCGTATTAGAAGTGAACTTGGCGTTTGCGTGAAACGTAACATTGGCTGTTTATCAGATATTGCCCCCGCGATTTACCTTTAGATTACACCCATGAAGCGACTTGTCATTATCGAAGACCAAACCGCGATCCGAGAGATGTTGATCGAGCTGCTGCATATGGACAAAAACTACCAGCTGGTCGGTGAAAGCGGCGACGGCCAGACCGCCCTGGCCCTTTGCCTGGAAACCAAGCCCGACCTCCTCGTACTCGACGCCAAGCTCCCCGGCTTGAACGGCGTGGACCTGCTGCGTCGCCTCGTAAAAACCCTGCCCAATGTCCGCGTGCTGGTTTTTTCCGGCCACGAAAATCCGGTGCTGGTGCGTGAGATGCTTGAGGTTGGCGCGCATGGCTTCGTTGAGAAAACCGCCGGCCTGAGCGAATTTCGCAAAGGTCTGGCCACCGTCGCCGGCGGTGGCACCTATTTCGGGCCTGCCGTCGCCTCGCTCCTGCGCAACGTCGTGGCCAATCCCGGCTCCAGCCAAAGCGCGGATTTCCTCACCGACCGCGAACGCGAAATCCTCCAACTCGTCGCCGAGAGCAACAGCACCAAGGAAATCGCCTCCCGCCTCGATATCAGCGTGAAAACGGTGGACAACCACCGCACCAACTTGATGCGGAAACTCAATTTGCACGACGTCGCCAGCCTTACCCGCTACGCGGTCGAGGTCGGCATCATCACCCCGCGCAAGCCCATCGGCTAGATCACCCCCGACGCAGTCCGATCCAGCGCTTGCCGGGCGCGCCGTACCAGCAATCCCACCAGACGCGCGTCGTCCGCGATCGGCTCGCTCATGGCGGTGCGCAATTCCGGCCGTGCAGCCTCTGCCTGAGCGCAAATCTCCGCGATATCCCCGCCCGGACCCGCATGACGGCCTGGAGATAAAAACTGCAACAGCACTACGACGTTACCGGTATCAAAGGGTGTTTCCGTCAGTCGCCGTGCGAGCAAGGGCTCGTTAAACGCATACGCTTCACCTTCGCGCCGCTCCATCGAGGCCACGCCCACCTCGGCAAACTCCCACGCCAATGCTGTGGCCAATTCCGCGCCCAGTCGGTCGCGCACGGCCGTCACGCTGGGCAACGGGGTACCGTGATCGCACAAAACCACCTTGGGCCGGTCCCAACCCCGCGCCGCCGCCGCCGCCCGGGCCCGATCCGCCAGAATTTCGACCAACTCATTCACCGGTTCGTCCGGCCGCACCAGCGCGTCGGCCAAAATCATTCGTCCGTGCGGATGTTTCTTGGCCAGGGCCGCCATCCGCTCCGGTACATAATCCACCAAGGCCCCGCTAGGTCCGAAAAATAACGGCAACAACAGCGCCGTGCCACTTGGCTGCTCGGCTAGCCACGCATCGAGCGCCGTTTCCAAAAGCTGCGCGGGCACCCCGTCCAGCTCCTCTGCCGGGATTCGCGTCGAATGCAGTAGGGAAACGGCCCGCACCGGCCTGCCCAAGGCGGGCTCCAAACGCGCGGCCAAGGCACGTAAGGCACGCGTCGCGTCGGGTCTAAACGACCCGTTATCAAAGACGAAACACACGTAATCGCCGGGCATATTAAAAGTTGGCGGCACCTTGCCGGATAATCTGCTTGAGGACGCAAGATGCCTAGGCCTTAACGTCAACCACTCCTCCATCATGCAAGTGTCCATCCGCAAGGCCCTCTTCATCGTAATCTCCGCCGCCACCGTCTTCTCGGTGGGCTGCTCTAAAAAGCCCCGCCGTGATCCGTCGCAAACCGTGATCGGCCAGCCCGGCACGCTAAACCCCGGTGACGCCAACGGCTTCGGCACCGACCTCACCAGCCAGGCACCCGGCACCGGTCTGTCCGGCCGCGATGGTGTGATCGAGACCGAGGACATGATCCGCGGCCTCCTCCAGCCCGTCTATTTCGCCTACGACCAGTCCGCTATCGCCGCCCCCGAGCGCGCCAAGCTCGACGCCGCCAAGGCCTACCTCGAAGCCAACCCCCAATATCGCCTCCTCCTCGAAGGTCGTTGCGATTGGCGCGGCACCGGTGACTACAATCTCGGCCTCGGCGACCGTCGCGCCGCCGCCGCCAAACAATATCTCGTCACCCTCGGCGTCGCCGACTCCAAGATCGAAGTTCTCTCCAAGGGCGACCTCGAAGCCACCGAAAAAGCCGCCGACGACATCATGGCCAAGGATCGCCGTGCAGACATCGTCGTGTTGAAGAAGTAATCCGTTTAACGCTTTCACAAAAAATCCCGGTCTCTCGCGAGACCGGGATTTTTTATGCCTCCCAAGTCCAAGCTCAGGCCCCGGGAGCGAGGCCACGCTCGCTGGCGCGGGCGAAATCCAGGATGCGCACAAACTCCGGCTCGCCCGCCTGCTCGTGCGCGGCCAGCCGCTCCAGCGCCTGCGAACGATTCAGCCCATCGCGGAAGAGAATCCGGTAAATCGCCTTTACCCGCTCAATCCGGGCCGCATCGAAACCCTTTCGCTCCAAGCCGATTTTATTGATCGCACGAATCACCGCCGGTTGCCCGTCGGCGATGAAAAATGGCGCCACATCCTGCACCACTTTGGCATAGCCGCTGATCATGGCGAAGGCCCCGACGCGGCAAAATTGGTGTACGCCAGAATTGGCCCCAAACACCACATCGTCCTCCACCGTTACGTGGCCCGCCAGCCCGACTCCGTTGCTGGCGATTACGCGGCTGCCCACCGCGCAATCATGCGCCACATGGCCGTAGGCCAGGAACGTGTTGTCGTCACCGAGCGTAGTGTAGCCCTCGGGGGCGGTGGCTGCGTGCACGGTGTAGTATTCGCGAAAAACGTTTCGCGCCCCGATACGCACGCCGGGGTTGCCGCCCTTGAATTTCAAATCCTGGGTTTTACCACCGATGCAGGCGTAGGGGAAAAGCTCGCACGCCTCGCCCAGCCAGGTGTTGCCCTCCACCGAGGCGTGATGATGCAGGCGGGTGCGATCGCCCAACCGGACGTCGGGCCCGACATAGCATAGTGGTCCGATATCCACATCGACGCCCAACCGGGCGGCGGGATCAACGAAGGCGGACGGATGAATGACAGTCGGCATGGACGCGTTACGCGAAAACGTTACTCAGCCTTCGACCTCGCTGCTGTCGATGATCGCGAACATCAGCTCGCCCGAGGAAACGACCTGGCCGTCCACCGTGCAGGTGACTTCGGCAGTGGCTAGTTTGATCCCTCGCGTCTTGGTCAACTTGGCATTGATAATCAATTGGTCGCCGGGACGCACCGGCTTGCGGAATTTTACTTTGTCCGCGCTCATGAAGAGCGAGGTCTTCCCTTCGCTGCTCCCACGCCGGAGCATGAGAATGCCCGCCGCCTGCGCCATGGACTCGAGTTGCAGCACGCCGGGCATTACCGGATTACCTGGGAAATGACCCTGAAAATACGGCTCGTTGATGGACACGTTTTTAATCGCGACCAGCGCGTCGTCGCCGATGAACTCCATCACGCGATCGACCATGATAAACGGATAGCGATGCGGCAGGATGTCGAGGATGCGGCGGATATCGATCTCGGTCTCGGTGGGTAAGACCATCGCTGGGCGCGGCTTCTTTTTCGGCCCTTTGCGCTTCTCTTCCAACTTGGCGGCGAGCTCCTTGCAAAGCTGGGCATTGATGGCGTGGCCGGGACGCGTGGCGATGATGTGCGCCTTAATCGGCAGCCCGAGCAGCGTGATGTCTCCGATAATATCCAACATCTTGTGACGCACGAACTCGTCTTTGAAGCGTAGCCCCTCCTTGGAGAGAATCTTGTCACCCTTGATCACGACCGCGCAGTCGAGCGAGCCACCCTTGATCTTGCCCAGCTTCACCAGTTGCTCGATGTCCTCATACATCGTGAACGTGCGCGCGGCGGCGATCTGCGTCATGTAAACATCGGGGTCGATGCTTAGAGAAAGAAACTGCGCATGAACTCCGCGATCGTCGGCCGAAGTGCAGGAGATTTTAAACCCATCATGCGGCAACGCAATTACCGACGAATTGCCTATCTGCACGGACACCGGCGTTTCCAAGGTAAAATACTCCCGCTCCTTCTCCTGCTCGACCGGGTCGCCCTGCATGATGAGATCGACGTAAGGCTTGGCCGAACCATCCAGGATAGGCGGCTCGGAGGCATTCATCTCGATCACGCAATTATCGATCCCGCAGCCGTGCAAGGCACTCAGGACGTGTTCGATGGTGTGCAGCTTGGCATGGCCCTCCTGAATGGTGGTCTGGCGCACTAGATCGCCCACGAGGTCGATGCGGGGCTTTATCTCCGGCGCGCCGTGCAAATCCACGCGGCGGAACACGTAACCCGAACCGGGGGCGGCGGGTTTGAGCGTGAGCGTGACCGTCTCTCCAGTGTGGAGAGCCTGGCCGGAAATCGAGACCTCGCGGGCGAGCGTGCGTTGTTTCATGACAATTACGTAAAGGACAAGCGTGCCTAATGCATCCGCTCCGATGCAAGCGCGTTGTCCAAAACGTAATCAGAGCGAACGCAGGAAGGCGGCAAGTTGCTGTTGCTGCAAAGGACGAAGTTTCACGTAGCGGTTGCGGGCGGCAGCAGCCTCGCCGTCGTGCGCTTTGATGGCGGCGTCAAGCGAGTTGGTGCGGCCATCGTGCAAATAGACCGGGCGGGAGGACAAACCCCACAACGGAGCGGTGCGCATGTCACGGGCTCCGGCGGGACCTTGCACGATGCCGTCGCCTAACTTGCCCATGTCGTGAAGCAGGAGGTCGGAATAGAGCGCGACCCGCTTCTGCGACAACATGGCTATCGGGCTTGGACCTGTGGTTAGGGCAGGCGTATGACACGCGGTGCAATTCAAGCTCTCAAAGACGCGTTCACCGGCGACCACATCGGCGGTTACTGTGTTGCGGCTTGGCGGAGCCAAGAGGCGCATAAACGCAGCGGCGCGGTCGATGTCGGCCTTATCCGTGGCGGGATTCACTTCATCCTCGGGATCCAGAATCTGGTCGGCCCGGGCCAGGAGCGCGGTATTTCCGTTGGGCGCATTTTCCTCGGGGAAGAACCGATTGGTGACACCCATTTCGTTGACATAGGCGTCGGCCGCGAAGGCCAGCAAAGTAGCCTGCTGGTTTTTCCAACCAAAACGGCCAACGCGTTGTGTGCCGGTCGTTACGTCATTGATAAGCGCGGCGCGTCCGCGCACGCCGTCGGGCTTGGGGGCGGCCGCCAGCGCGAGCAAAGTCGCATCGGGAATGGCCTCGATAAGACCTGCGCCAAAAAGCGGCGTGGCGACCCGGCGGGCGATGGTGTTGGCCTCGCGCGGCACGACCTCGCGGAAGGCGGGATCGATCGCCCGCGCCTGTAAGAGAGAGCCTCCGCGAGCGGTCAATGGATCGAAGACCCCATTGGTAGTCCGGCCGAAACGAGTCACGGTGCGAGCGCTGGCCCCGCCTGCGCCCCCGGAGTTGTGGCAAACGATGCAGGAAGTGTCGTTAAAGATGGGACCCAAACCGCCATCCACCGTCTCCACCTGGCGAAAGTCGTCGAGGCCGTCGCGAAACTCAGCCATTTCAGTCGGCGTGAGCCCGGCGAGGGGGCCGCCGGTTTGTCTGGGTGAGGGCGGACGAGGTGGAGGGGTTGGCTGGGCAAAAGAAGCAGTCGTAATTGCGAGGGCTAACAGTGGAGTAAGTATTTTCATGGTATTTGTGTATGGGGTAAATAAACGGGAAAAGGGTCATTCGTGGTTTCAAAGAGGCTCATCCTCCCGGGGCCGGGGTTCGCCAAAACTACCATGCGGCGGACGCGGCGGATGCGCCGGACGAAGTTCATCGGCGGTGAGCACGCCGTCATGGTTTTTGTCGAGTTTACGGAGCACTTCGGCGGCGGCACTGATCTCCGACGCGGAAAGCGATCCGTCATGATTGGTGTCGAAAACCGAGTAAGGCCCCAGTGACTTGGCTCCGCGCAATGCCGGCCGCGGGGGCTCGGTCTTAGATGGTGCCGAGTCCGGAGAGTTTGGCGGGGAAAACTCTGCGGCGCAGGCACACGCACCCAAAGTAACCCCCAAGGCCAAACCACCGACCGACGAAAGCCGGGAGGCGGCTCGCATAATTAACAAGCGGGTTGTCATGCCCTCATTCAACCCGTTCCACGTAAGGCTATGATGTAGCCAAACCGGAAAATCGTTAAGCTCGTGTAAAGTTCACGTAGCCGAGGCCAGTCGCAGGGTCACGCAGAGGCCGCTCGGTTTACGATTGGTGAACGTAACCGAGCCGCCGCACGACTCGACGCTGGTCTTCACGATGGCAAGACCCAGACCGGTGCCGCCCCCTTCGCGATTCCGCGCGAAGTCGGGTCGAAACAAGGGCTCACCCAGCCGCGCCAGCGCCTCGGGCGCCACGCCGGGACCCTCGTCCTCGACGATTAAATGCACGATGTCGCCAACGCTCTCGGCGCGGATGACGATAGCGCCGCCCTGTCCAGCATGGCGTAGGGCGTTGCGCACTAGATTTCCCAGTGCGCGCAACAGAATCCCCATATCGCCCCGCACCGCCGCGCCCGCCGGCAAACGCACGCTCACCGCGTCAGTGGCAGCCTCGCGCGCCAGCACCCGCTCAACCAGCGTCGCCAAATCAACAACCACCAGCGGTGCAACACGGGGCTGCAACCCGGCACGGGTAAAATCAAGCAGCTCCTCCACCAAGCGAGCCATGTGATCCACCTCCTCGCGCACGTCTTGAATCGCCGGCTGGAGCGCGGGGTCGGCACGCTGCTGAAGGATTTCTACACTCACCTGCATGCGGCCCAACGGCGAACCCAGCTCATGGGCGATGTCGCCCAAGAATCGTTTCTGGCCATTCGCCATCCGGTCGAGACGGTCCGCCATGTTGTTAACCGAAGCACCGAGCGAACCCAACTCATCGCGGCGGGATGCATTCACACGGGTGTCGAATCGGCCACTCGCGATTTCACGAGTGGCGTGGCTGAGTTTGGCCAAGTCCCGCGTAAGACTGCCGACCAAAGGCAGCCAGAACAGCACCGAAACCACCGCCGCACCTGCCGCCACCCAGAGCCAGGTGGTGAGATCCAGCAGACGCAGCAAAGTAGCGAACGTGGGCACGCGCAACACCACCCAGGCGGGTGGAGCCCCCGGTTTATGCACCGGCACCGTGATCCAAAATACAACGGGTTCCCCCGCCCGCAGCAGGAGCAAAACACGCTTAGGCGGTTGCTCCGGTTCCCGCTCCGGACCGTGCGGCGGTTCGCGCGGCGGTCTGGAGGCGCGCAGGGCACCTCGAACTGTATCGGGAATCTCGCGCAGGGTTCCCGCCGTCACCCGACCAGGTCCGTTTACCACAACTGCATCGATCCCGTTTTGGCGTGCGAAGGAAACCAGCGCATCTTCCCGCTCTTCGCCGCCACGCAGCACAAAAGTAGCCAGCGAAGAATCCACCAAACCCTCCACACGGCGGCCCGCGGGTCCCTCCATCAACGAATTCCAAGAAAGCCCGCCGTTAAAAACCATCAACCCGCCGCCCAGACCCACCAGCACCACGAGGTTCAGCAGGAGCCAGACGGAGACTTTTAACGCCAGAGGCAGACGCAGTTTCATCGGCAAATTTTTCAGGGAGAACTCGGGTCAACCAACATGTAGCCGGCCGACCGCAAGGTGCGGATGAAACGAGGATGTTTGGCATCGTCGCCGATTTTTTTGCGAAGCGCAGAAATGTGAACATCGATCGACCGGTCGAACACCTCGTAGTTGCGGTCGCGGATTTCATCCAACAAGGCCTCACGGGTGCGCACACGGCCACGGGCCTTGGCCAGGCTGGAGAGCAAGTCGAACTCCACCGGGGTCAGCGTAAGCGGCCGGTCCTCAAGTAACGCCAGCCGAGCCTCCGGCTGCACTCGCAACGGGCCGACCACGATTTCAGCCGCAGGCAGGGCACCGGGGGCTGCGGTGCGCGAACCGCGGCGCAGCACGGCGCGCAGACGCGCCAGCAGCTCACGCGTAGAAAAGGTTTTAGGGAGGTAATCATCGGCCCCCACTTCAAGACCCACAATGCGATCCGTCTCATCGCCTCGGGCGGTAAGCATCAACACGGGCACTTCGCTTGAACGACGAATACGCCGAAGCACCTCAAACCCATCCATACCCGGCAACATCACATCCAAAATAACACAGTCCCAGCCCGGTGCTTGGACGGCGCACCCAGCCCCTTCCAGCCCATCATGCACCGCAGTAACATCATAACCCAACGGAGCCAGGTAGTCGCCGACCAGACGACAAAGTTTCTTGTCGTCATCGATCATCAAAAGTCGGAATCGGCCCGGCAGTGCGGCGGGATCGGCGTTCATGCGCGAAAGCCAATACTGTTTAAGCACGAAATGCAGTCCGCTTTACGCGAGCTTAACAATTTACCGCCCGCACCGGCCTGGAAGTACACGCACGTGTAAGTTCCAAGTACATCGTCAATGGACACGTTTGCCCGTTAAACCGATCAACGGACCCTGCGCAGCCCTATCCAGACGATGGCCAAGGTGGCGAGTGAGCTCAGGGGCATAAGCACCGCCGCGAAAAGCGGATTCATGTGCCCAGTCGCGGCCAAGCCCACCGCCGCGAGGTTGTATGCGATCATGAAAATCAACAATGCGGTCTGCGTACTGCGCCGGGCATCATTGGCCTCTAGCAAGGCACGCACCCCCGCAATGCCGCGACCAAGATAATATGCATCCGCCTTGGTGGCCAAAACGCCGCGATGCACCGCCGGAGTGCCGCGACACAAAGCATGGTCGAAGGCTAGACTGTCGTTCGCCCCGTCGCCTAGCATAAAGGCCGTCTCCCCCGCGTTCGCATCGAGCCAGCCCGCTTTTTCTCGAGGTGACAGTTCGCCATACGCACGGTTCAACGGCAGGCCGAGTTCGCCGGCCAGTGAGGTGACTTTTGTCTGCTGGTCTCCGCTCAAAATCGCCAGCTCCAGCCCACGCCGCCGTAGTAAATCGACCTCCCCCTTGGCGTCCACCCGGGCCTTCTCCGAAAACAGAAAACGGGCCACCACCTGCCCTCTCCAGCTTAGCACCGTCTCACCACCGCCCCCTTCGGGCCGCCCCAGCATCCAAGCGCCGACCCGCACTCCGCGCCCGATTTCCTCCGTCACTTTACCAGCCAGTGTTTCGCTCCAGCCGCGCAACAACACCGCCTCAAGAAGGGCGCGTGCGACCGGATGCGGATTTTCCCGAACCAAGGCCAGCAATGCCGCCCGCGCATCCGTGGAGAGCGAATCCAGCACCTCCGGATTGCGGAGTGCCGGAGTATCGCCGGTTAACGTGCCGGTCTTGTCGAACACCACGCTGCGCACCCGGTTCAATCGCGCCCACAAATCGACCGCGCGGATAAACACTCCCGCCCTGCGCAACCGCACCGTGGCGATCTCCTCCGCCAAGGGAAAAGCCAACCCCAATGCACACGGACACGACACCACTAAAATGGAAATCACCACCTCACCGGTTGCTCCCAAATTACCCGTGTGCCAGCCCCACCAAATACCGGCCGCCACCGCTGCGCCGATGATGCCGACCAAGTAAGCTTTCACCACCCGCTCCATCAATCTCGCCCGCTCCGGCGCCCGCTCGACCGGACGCAATAGCTCGGCCAACAACGAGCCCTCCCAGTCTTGGGTCGCGGTCAATTCCACAGTCCCTCCGCCCGCTAGGCTCGCGCCCGCCGGCACCCCCTGCCCCGCCATAAAGCGGCGGGGCTCCGCTTCGCCTGTAATCCAGGCGAGCGAAAACTCTGCTTCACGGCTTTCCAGTCGCGCACCGACGGGCACCATGGCGGCAGGCTTGACCTGAAAACGCTCGCCTGTGCGCAAGGATTCCGGCGCGGCCAAAGTCCAGTCGTCGGCCCGCCAAACCGCCAGCCGAGCAGCCGCCGGTTGCTCCCGTAATAATCTCCGCCGATTACGTTCCACCGCGACCACCTGCGCCCAGCGGCCGGCCAGCATCAGAGTGATAAAAGCACTCACGAAATCGAAGTATTGGCACTCTGGATTTCCCGTAACCCAGCCATAAACTGAGCCGAGATAGGCACCCACGATACCCAACGCGATCGGGAGATCGAGATGCGGAACGCCTTCACGCAAGGAACGCACCGCCCGGGTAATGAAATATCCGCCTCCGCCCAAAAGCGTCAGCGTGGCAAAACCCAGCGCCAGCGTCTCAAAAAGACGCGCATAAGCGAAATCCGCCGCCATGCCGAAATAAGCCGGCAAGGCGAAAAGCATGGCATTCATCGCCAAGGCGGCGGAAAGCCCGGTCTTTCGCGCGAGCGCCCGACTCTCGCCTTCTCCTTCTTCTGCTTCACCGGCGGGACCTGCGGCGTATCCGTAACGATGCAGCTCCCGCGCGAACCCCGCCGCGTCAAATTCCCCCGCTTTCCACCGTAAACGCATGCGCCCCGACTCGGCCGACACTTCAATATCGCCCGCACCCGGCTGTCGCCGGTAGAGCCGGTCTATCAACCACACGCACGCCGCGCATGAAACGCCTTGAACCGCGAGCTCCAGCTCCACTGCCCGGCCCGCTGACGCCTTGGCTTCGGCAACCGAGGCGAGGGTGGTCAACCAGGCAAAATCACCTGCAGGGAACAATACCCCATCGGCCGGTGCGGTAACGGCGTCTTTAATCTGATAATAGTCACTCAAACCTTCCTCGCGAATCAGTCGGCTTACAAACGCACAACCTCCGCAACAGTAGGCTTCACCAAGCGGCACTGGCGCACCGCAATGCACGCAACCGGGTTTGCCGCGGCGATTATTTCCCGCCTTCGGAGCACCCGCATCGGGCTGAGTTGATGGGGCTGATTCGACCAAGGGATTCACCCGAGTCTTATCCCGCACTTTTGGACGACACGCCAGTTCACGCCAAAATATGCACTAACTCCGTCAACCCCTGCATAGGATGTGCTACAGGCGTTTTTACCGACAACGAGTTAAGGCTCAGCTAGACTCAGGCAGCTTCGCGCGGTTGGTGATCTTCCAGGCTGCGCTGAACTTCATCCATGCGGGTGCGCACAATGGAAATCTGCTTACCCAAGGTTGCTCCGTTTAACTTCAAGGGTCGCAAGAAACGCTCGTCCGGGGCGCAAATCGATTCCGGATTCTCCGCACAAATTCGCGCACAGATCCACTTGGCCGCGTACAGCAGGCAATTCATTTCCCGAAAGGCCGCCGAATCCAGCGGTGCATATTGCCAGCGCAATGGCTCGGCCATCTCGGCTGGAAACTCCCAGCCGTGCAGCACTGCCGCACCTACCTCGGCGTTGGTGCACCCGAGCAAGGCACGCTCGCCGTCGGTGTGATCGCGAGGAAATCCACGGCCAAAAAAACCAAAGGTCGGGGCAAATTTTTGCACCCATTGATCAATCGCAACCATGCCGACGCCGTGCATCAAGCCGAGCGTGTAGGCCACGTTGCGATCACTGCCCTGCAAGTCAGCGAGACACTCCGCCGCCAAACCACAAGTCACCGAGCGACGCCAAAACTCATCCGCATCCAAAGCATAGGATGCCAACGGCCTGACCAAAACCTGCTCCGCCACCGCGTTTGCGACGATTTCAAAGATGGAATCGAAACCGATGCGATTTACCGCCAGTTCCACCGAGTTGCACCGCGCACCACGTGAAAAGGCTGCGCTGTTAGCGATTTGCAGCACTCGTGCCGAAATGCCCGGGTCGAAGCGGATCAACTCTCCGATTTGATAAACCGATACGTTAAAATCACGTAGATAACGCTTAAGAACAGGCAGCACCTTGGGTGAAGAAGGTGGATGCCGCAGCGCCTGCGCGATCACCTCGGCAGGCACGAGGTCGGGTGGGGGTATTAGAGGCGCGTTCACAGGGGTATCCTTTGCCCTTATGTAACGGCACATTTTAACAAAACTTTCGCATTTAATGGGTGATATACCCTACGTGGTTTCCCGTAGGAAACTCTTCACTACCGTATCCGAAATCACGCGAATTTAGTGGCAAACCAAACTGCCAATCGTCGGACCGATTAATCCAAAGTCGCCGCGTAAGCGCCAAACCAGCACGCCCACAGTGACTAGCGCGAGAGCGGTGCGCATGCGGGCCAGCGTTGGCGGGGCCACCCGTACGCGCCACCAGCCGAGATTGGCTTGGACGAGCCACAACAAGGGCACCGTCCCCAAGCCAAATGCCAGCAACAGTTCAGCCCCCGCCAAAGCCGAACCCGCGAACCCGGCTACTGCTATCAGAAAATATAGCGGTCCGCAGGGCAGCACGGGAGTGAACGAGCCCATAATCAGGGCCACTTGCACGCCTGAGCGTCCGCGCGTCCAGTCACGCACCGTCACCTGAACACGTCCCAACAAAGCCAAACTCGGCCAGCGTTGGCCCGGCCTTACCGCCACCAGCACTAAATATAAAACCAACACCCACGGCAGTACACGCACCAAGGGAAAATCGAACCATGCCGCCGGTGCCGCGCCCGCCGCTCCCGCCACCGCGCCCAGCACGCCATAAGAAAGTAAACGCGTGCCATGATAAACGGAGTGGATCGTCGCCAGATCCACCCGTTCACCCCGAGACGGCCCCAGCAAACAAGCGAGCGGGCCGCACATCCCGGCACAGTGCACGCTCGTGACCAAACCGGCGACAAACGCCGTGGCCGGGGTATTGACGGCGGCCAGTTCCATTACCGCGCTTGCCCGTGCACCGCCGCCGGCACAGGAAGTTCCACCGACTTGATTTTGGCCTGCCTGGAAAAGAAAAACATGGCTGCCCACGCACAGCCGAGCAGCGCGAATGCGGCTCCGACCGCCCACCAAAGTCCTGCGCTCCCTTTCATCGCTTATCCTCGTGTAACAGCTTCTCGTCCGGACCGCTAAATTCGACCTCGCGTACCAGTTCATAAGCACCATCTGCGGGCCGGGCCTTAATTATAAATTTAAAACCGCCTTCATAGTTTGAACGAGGCACCCGCACGATCAGCGGTCGCACTTCCTCACCCAGTGGCCCCACCACCAGCGGTGCCTCAAACCCCGTGACCAGCAAGCGCGCGGCATGCTCACCGTGCGCCTCGTCATCCCCGTGTTTATCGTGTTCGGATTTTTCGCCCGGTAAGAAAGCGGTTACGGTAAACGCGACTGGCGTCTCGCGCTTGTTTACCAGTCGAACCAGGAACTGATTTCGCACCGACTGGGGATCGACGAAATACGGCGCGCCCTGCAGTCGCGTTACCCCCAAACTGGCCGAGCGAACGGTCGAAAAAGCGAACGTAGCCACCGCGCAGCCCACCGCCAGCAAGCCAAGATACAGCCAGATTCGCGGCCGCAGCCAGCGGGTGCGTCCGCCCATAAAACCTGCGTTGGAATCGTAGCGAACCAGACCGCGCGGACGCTTGAGTTTATCCATCACCTCGTCGCACGCATCCACACAGGCGGCGCATGCGATGCACTCGATCTGCAAACCTTGGCGAATGTCGATTCCCGTAGGGCAAACCTGCACACAGCGACTGCAATCAATACACGCCCCCACATCCGGCGTGCCTGCTTTGCCACGAGGTTCACCTCGTCTGGCATCATAACCAATCACCAGCGAATGGTCGTCCAATAACACCGATTGCAGGCGACCGTAGGGACAAATGATCAAGCAGAGCTGCTCGCGGAACCATGCAAAGTTGAAGTAGAGAACTCCGGTCGCGAACGCGATAAAAAGGAACGCACTCCAATGCGTGTCCGGTGCCTCATGCATCATCAACCAAAGCTTCGGGATCGATACAAAATAGGCGAGGAACAGATGCGTAATTAACGCCGCAAGCAGAACAAACGTCATCTGCTTTACCGTGCGTTTGATCACCTTACCCGGCGTCCACGGGGCGGCGTCCAGCTGGCGCCGCGCTACCGCATCGCCCTCAATCCAACGCTCCACCCGCCGGAAAACGTGATCCAGAAAAACGGTCTGCGGACAAGCCCAACCACACCATACCCGACCAAGCAAAGAGGTTATAAAAAACAGAGAAAAACCGAGCCCGGTAATTCCAAAAAAAAGCAGCCACACGTCCTGAAAGGCGAGCGTGTAGCCGAAAAGGTGGAAACGGCGCTCCGCAATATCGAGAAACACCGCCGGGTAACCACCCACCGGCACCCACGGCAGCGCGAGATATAAAGCGACTAAGAGCCACGCCGATATCCGTCGCATGCGAGTCCAGAACCCCCGGCTGTCGGCCGGATGCAAAAAGAACCGAGAACCGTCATCACGGATCGTGGTAACAGAGTCGCGATTGGGGCGAGGGCCAGTAGGAACGGGAGGTTTCATGGAAGGAACACAGACACGGGAAATGCCCGTCGCGTGGGTGGCTGAAGCGCCACCCACGGATCAACACCCTTACGAGGAAGGCTGCTTGCTCAAAACGAAGGCCACGACCTCGGCGATTTTCTTTGGCCCTAAAACCGGCCCCCACGTTGGCATGCCCTTGGCCAGCACGCCCTCGGTGACGGTTTTCATGATTTCAGACGGTTTGCTGCCATGCACCCAAGTGGCATCCACCAGATTAAAGCCGATTCCACCCTCAAGATTAGCTCCGTGGCAGGATGCGCAGGTCGATTGGTACGTCGCTGCACCGGCCGTCACGATGCCGACATTTCGGCTCATTTCGGCCAGCACGGCATCATCGTAGTTACCCGCCGCAGCCAGTTTGGCGGCACGGATTTCCTGTATCGCCGCCGTAACCCGGGCTCCATCGCTGGGTCGGCGAAAATGCTGCGTGCTCATCCAGTAGCCGATGGCAAATATGATGGAGGCATAGAGCGTAAGCAGCCACCAATTAGGCAGTCGCTTATCGTATTCGGCGATGCCGTCGAATACATGATGGCGGATCGGATCTTCGCCGGGTTCTTGAGGCGGTTTAGGCGCGTGGTCAGACATGGTGTTCAAACGGACGCGAGTAAGCCGCGCCCTGGGCGTTTTTAGTCGTTGAGCGGCAAATTAGCGAAATGATCTCTCTGGGCACGCGGCATGCGCAGTGCGCTCCAGGTGATCGAAATATAAATCGACAAAGCGGTGATAAACGCGGTGAGCGTGAAGATGCTCATCCAGTTTTCGAGTATGAGGCGGCGAAACATATTTAGAGGGGAACGCGGGTTTAAGGTTGAACGGCGGCGGTCTTGGCCGGCACGAGCTCGGATTTCCCGAGCTTCTGCAGGTATGCGATTACGGCTACAATCTCACGGCTGGGCTTTACCTGAATGTCGGACTCACGAAGCCGTGCGACAATCTCCTGTGCTTGAACATCGACCTGGGCCTGAATCTCAGCAGGTGTTAGCACCGCATAAGGAACACCCAGAGTCCGCTGGACCGACAGTTTGGACGGCAGCGCGGCTACGTCCGTGTCGGTATCAAACAGCCAAGGATAGTTGGGCATATTCGACCCGGGCGAGATGGCGCGCGGATTCATCATGTGTTTATAGTGCCAGGAGTCGGGATACTTCCCGCCCACGCGGGCGAGATCGGGCCCGATGCGGCGCGAGCCCCACTGGTAAGGATGATCGTAGATCGACTCTCCCAGTCGCGAGTAATCGCCGTAGCGCATCACGTCGGGAACTAGAGTGCGGATCATCTGCGAATGGCAATTGTAGCAGCCTTCGGAAATGAAGATATCGCGTCCGGCCAACTCTAGCGGAGTGTAAGGCACCTGAATACGATCTTCCACGTTTTGTGCACGATTCACGATCGTGGTGGGAATAATCTGAATAAGACCACCCGCCGCTACCGCCATAAACGTCAAGACGGTGAAGGGGGCCGCATTCACCAAGAGTCGCTCATACCAATCTGCCCAGCCTTGGGTCTTGGATTGAAAGTGGAGCCAAGCGAGTATTACGCAGGTAATCGTACCAAAAAGCCCGGCTAACTTGGTGAAATCGCCACCAAACATCCATGCGCAGGCAAACAAGGTGCCAAGGATTGCGAATACCACCGGCGGATTAATCAAGGTTCCACTGAAGCCCACCCGGACTTCCGGAGTTTCGTCCACAAAGACCTCGGCCGCACCGTCCACGACCTGCGCTCCCTGTAGCGTTCGGAATACGTTATAAGCGAGCAGCAGAAACCCGAAAAGATAGAGCGTCCCGCCGACGATACGCAGCGCCATGAGCGGACGGATCGAATTTAGAGTATCGAGGAAATTTGGATACGCCAGCACCGTGCCGCCCTCCGTGGTGGCATTGAGCATCAGGCCTTGGGTAATGCCAGAAACCCACATCGCCGCCACGTAGAGCAGTATGCCTACCGTCCCGATCCAGAAATGCACGTTGGCCAGGGAGTTTGAGTAGAGAGGTTTGTTCCAAAGCCGGGGCACCAACCAGTAAATCATGCCGGCGGCCATGAACCCATTCCAACCCAGCGCACCGGCGTGCACATGCCCGATAATCCAATCAGAATAATGCGCGAGGGCGTTAACCGAACGGATCGAAAGCAGCGGCCCCTCAAACGTCGCCATGCCGTAGAATGTCACCGCGGCGGCGAAAAACTTGAGCACAGGCTCCGTCCGGAGTTTATGCCAAGCTCCGCGCAGCGTCAGCAAACCGTTGAGCATGCCACCCCAAGAAGGTGCCCACAGCATGAGCGAGAACGTCATACCGAGGATTTGCAGCCAGGTCGGCAGCGCTGTGTTCAGCAAGTGATGCGGCCCCGCCCAGATGTAAACGAAGACCAGCGACCAGAAGTGAATGACCGACAACCGATAGCTATAGACGGGACGTTCCGCAGCCTTCGGAACGAAATAATACATAATACCCAGAATCGGCGTGGTCAGGAAGAACGCCACCGCGTTGTGCCCGTACCACCATTGCACCAGTGCGTCTTGCACGCCACCAAAGACCGGATACGAGTGGGTCAACGAGGTCGGCAGACTCAAGTGGTTAACGATGTACAGCATCGCCACGGTGATGATGGTCGCGATGTAGAACCAGATCGCCACGTAGAGCGCGCGTTCCTGGCGTCGCGCCAGCGTCCAGAAAAAATTGACCGCGAAGACCACCCAGATGCCCGCGACGGCGATGTTGATCGGCCAGATCAACTCCGCGTATTCCTTGCCGCGCGAGAAGCCAAGCGGGAGGGTGATGGCGGCGGAGACGATGATCAGCTGCCAGCCCCAGAAATGGAGCTGGGATAGAAAATCGCTCGCCAACCGCGCCTTAACCAGACGCTGCGTGGAGTAATACACGCCCGCGAACATCATATTGCCCACAAAGGCGAAAATGACCGCGTTGGTATGCAGCGGACGCAGCCGCCCGAAGGTCAGCCACGGTAAATCAAAATTGACGCGCCAGAAGTTCAGCTGGCTGGCGATCAACACGCCGACCAACATGCCGACTACGCCCCAGATAATGGAAGCGAGCAGGAACTGGCGGACGATCTTGTCGTTGTAGTGGATCGTAACGGTACGAGCGGACATAGTGAAAAATTAGGGTAAAAACGTTCTTAAGCGTGTTTGTCCGTTTTGCTGGTGGCATCAGCAACTGCGGCTTTTTGTTCCAGGCGTTCGCGGCGGCGCCGGCACGAATTACAGCAAGCTACTCCGGGCTTACCCTGGGAGCATGCCTCACCATCGGCGTGGTGATGATTGGAATAATGGGCATGCGTTTCGGTATTGTGGTTATACGCCGCCATTGTGACTGAGGAGGGAGAAACCAAGTCCGCCTCGAGCGGCAAAAGCGAATCGTGTTCGGCCCCCGCGCGTCGCGGGCGCGTGAACTCGCGCAAAAACAGCGCGATAAAAGTAAGCGATAGCAATAAACTGATCGTGAGAGTGAGCGGTATGACGTCCATGATTAGAGATCGGCGCGAAGGTTATTTAAACCCTCATCCTAGCGCACCGAGCGCAGTCCCGCTGCGCGGGAGTTGGCGGTGATCCCGCGTTTATTGTGCAGGTCAAAAAATGCGTGCCAAGCCATGCGTAGCGTCGGCCAAAGAAGGCGGCGCAGCTTGCGGCGCACTCTATTAGGATACGATTATGAACCTCGGCGATCCGCGTCCACTGCTAGACCGCCACGCAGCGCGCATACTAACCCGCTGGCGTGAGCAACTCCGCGCCCTTCCACCATCCAGCGCGCTTGCCGCCCCCGAATTGCTCGCTCCGCTGATGGCCCCCGCCTTGGCGCGCGTGCGCCATGAGTCGGTGTTAAACATCTCAACCGTATCCGAAGCCGAGTCGGATTGCCGATGCGGCCTCAACCCCATGGTTACGTTCTACCTGACCGGAGAGTGCGCAGCCTTTGACGTTCTCTGGGCCCAGCCCGACGCCTTTGCGCCCCTTGCTCCTGAATTACGTGAAGAACTATGCCGCAAGCTGCGAAAAGCCTGGCACCGCGTGGCGACCGAGGAGATCGCGCTATTCTGCAGCTTATGCCAACGTGGGGCGGCTATGGGCGCGGCCCACGTGAACACGACGACGGCCATTCTCGCTGCACGTCATGCCCAGTCTCACGAAGTGCTCAACGCGACGGCGAAAGGCGCTTCTGAAGCTGTTCACGGTAAGTTTTCGGAGACTGACCAGCGATCCGGCGAAAAACTCGATTAAACTGGGAGAGTGATTGGAAGCCGGCCTCAAAGGCCGCCTCGCTCACGCGCTTATGCGGATTAAGCAGCAGGTTCTTCACCTTCTCGACGCGAACTCTCGCCAGATAATTGGTGAAGGTCATCCCCGTGGCTTTCTTGAAAGTCTTGCAGAAGTAAAACGCGCTCATGTTCACCGCCTTGGCGACGTCGTCCAAGGCCAGATCCTCGCCATGACGGGCCGTAATCAATGCACGCGCCCGGGCGATAGGCGGTGCCTCACCATGCTCGGCCTGAACAGCCAACTCTTGGCCTAAAGTGGACAAATGCTGGGCAAAAATCGAAAGCAACCGCAGGATGGAGTCATGTTGGCGCCGGTCCAAAACCCTACCTTGAAACCAAGCTTCCTCGGCTTTTTTCATGTCAACATCAGTGCCAAACTTCAAAATCTGCCGCGCAGCCGCATCGAAGCGGCGTTTGTCGGGTTTATCCAAAAAGACCTGTCCGGTCTGTAAAAACGCCACCAAATCCTCACCTACGCGAACCGGCACCGAGGAATCGCAAAGCCCGGCGAAACATTTGAGGGTCTTGGGCTCCATCTGAGCCTCGACTTCGACCCGACGTTGTAGCTGCAAGCACGCCGCGCAGCTCTGGTTCGATTTGGCCATAAGTGCGCAGAACGGATTTTCGTTCGGGTCTTGATGGTGCGGAAGATCAAACGCTTCCAGCGGCCGTAAATTAATCGGCATGCCCGTCGTATCGCGGAAAGCCTGCTCGTAGTCGCGGAATAT
>CANIWJ010000017.1 GCA_947471035.1 Verrucomicrobiota bacterium | reverse complement strand
TGGGGGAGGGGGCGGGAGCGGCAGGGTGGGTTTTGCGGTCAGGGGGTGGGGGCGAGGGGGGTGATGTTTTCCAGCCACCAGCCGTCGGATTTTTTAAGGAGGGTGGCGGTGATGACCTGGCCTTTTTGGGCGGAGGCCAGGGTGGGGGCGTCCACTTTGAGCAACATGGTCATGGCGCGCATCACGCCAGGGATTTCCTCGTGTTTGACCAGCAGGGCTTTCTTTTCCGCCACGATGTCGACGATGACGCCTTTAAGCGGGTGGCCGGTCGGGGCGGCAACCGGCACGGGGGTGGTAACGGGGACGGGCTGGGCTAGAGCGGTGGACGCGATAGTGAGGCTAAGGGCATTAACGAGGACACTGACTAGGTGGACGGTTTTCATGGTTGGAGGGAAAATCAGGGAGTGAGCAGGGCGATGGAGGCTTTGGGCGGGTGCGCCGGAGTGGTGGGAATGGTCGTGGGTGGCAGGATGATCTTCAGTGTGACGGCGACGCCGTAGCCACTGCCAGATTCTTCTCGGTGGGCGTGGTCGGCACCGCCGACAAAAACCGTATAGGAGCCGGCGGGGAGTTGCCAGGTGCCGGTGGCGCGTCCGTCGGCCGGGCCGTCGCCGTTGGCTCCGGAGCCTTCGCCGAGGTTGGCGGGGCCGCCGTCGGCGGCGTAGCCGATGAAGGTGAGCGTGGAGAGAGAGCTAAAGTCGTAGCCGCCGGTCTCGGTGGGTTTGGCGGCGTCGCTGCCGATGCGGAAGGTGTGGAGCGCGTCGAACGCGCCGGTTTTCGGCTGGGGGGCGGCGAGGGTGGCGAGCCAGGCCGAGGTAATGGGGGAGCGATCGAAGTCGAGGGCTTCGGGCGGGAGGTGCGGCAGTCCGGCGTAAAGGGTGAAGGCGGGTAGCAGGCCTCCGAGGGAGGTTTCGGTGGCGGCGGGATGGGCGGTGACGGCCAGAGTGATGGTGGCGGGTGCGGCCAGGGTGAAGCGGAAGGCGCGGACTTTGTGGGAATCGGCCAGGGCGGGGAAGGTGCCGTCGGCCCAGCCGGAGTTGTTGGGCACAGTCTGGTTGTCGATGGTGACGGAAACGGCGGATGTGCCGTCGAAGGAGCCGAGATCCCGGGTCTTGAAACTGATGTGTGCGGAAGCGGGTAGGGTGGCGGCGAGAAGCGCCACTGCGGCGAGAAACGTGCGTGGTTTCATGGAAACAAAAATGAGAAATACGGTTGGTTGGAAAAAGCCGCGCCGGCGGCTTGCGACTGCGTGCGACCGGCGCGGCCAGGGATGACGTTGCGGCTCAGAACGAGAACTTCACGTCGGCCACCACGGTGCGCTGCGGGAAGGGGTGGAATAGGAAGTATTCGCGGTTGAGCAGATTATCGACGCCGAGGCTGGCGGACCAGCGGTCGTTGACGCGGTAGTGGGCGCGCACATCGGCCACGAACCAGGCGGAGAAGCTTTGGTAGGTGTTAAAGTTCACGTCGGAGTTATCGAGCGTGGTGTAGAGGCGTGCGCTGTAGCGACCGGCGAGCGAGTAGGTCCAGTGCTTGTCGGGCCGGTAGGCGATCTGCGCGGTGGCGCGCCAGTCGGGGATGTTGGGCAGGTTTTTGCCGATGATGGTGGCGGGCGTGCCGGTGGCGCTGGCGCCGCCGCGGATGGCGAGAGTCTCGGCATCGACGTAGGTGACGCTGCCGGAGAAATCGAAACCCTCGGCGAAAACGTCCCGGCGTTCGACGACGAGTTCGACGCCGCGCGCGCGGACGTGGTCTACGTTGGCCAGGTAGGAGACAGGGATGGCCGAGGGGCCGAGAGGCAGGAACTGGGAGATGATGGCGTCGTTGATGTCGTCCTGGAAGAGCGCGACCTGGAGGCGGCCTTTTTTAAAGGCGCGCTCGACGCGCAGTTCGGCGGCGACCACATCGTCCGGTTTCAGGTCGGGGTTGGGGGCGGTGAAGGTGGTGGCGGTGGAGACGAGCTGGTAGAGCTCGGCGGCGGTGGCGTAGCGGTAGGCCTGGGCCAGCGAGGCGGTGACGGACCAGGCGGGGGCGGGCGTCCAGGTGAGCACGCCCTTGGGCGAGAGGTTGTTTTCTGAAACGTCGGGCTGGCGAACGGCGGTGGCGCCGTTGACGTTGTAACCGTCGTAGCCGCGCCAGTCTTCGTAGCGCGCGCCGAGGGTGAGATTCAAGCTGGGTGCGAGGCGGATGGCATCCTGCGCCCAGAGGGCCTGGGTGCGGGTTTTGCCGTCGCCACGGGTGGAGACGGTGGTGGTCGGGCCGGAGATCCACGAGGCGGTGTTGTAGGTAGGGTTGACGAGAGTGTAGTGGTCGTCGTGCGCGCCGAAGCTGACGACGTGGGGGCTTTCTTTGCCGTCGGGCTGCCAAACCGCTTTTACGTCGAGGGTGGACCACTGGGTGCCTTCCAGGCTGGCGAGTTGCCCGGCGTTGCCAAAAGTGGTGCCAGAGGCGGAGGCGGTGGTGGGGGAGCGCTGGGCGTCGCGATCATACTGATACAGCGAGGCGGCGGCGGAGAAATCCCACGGACCCTTGGTGTCGCTCTTGAGCGAGAAGCTGTGCGAGGAGTGGTCTTGCTCCAGGTGGTAGTAGCCGGAGGCGAAGCCGGAGAGGCCCTTGAAGGTGGGCCGGCCCAGGGAGTCGCGGAGGTAGGTTTCCACGTCGGCGTCGGCGCGGTTGCTCCACACTCCGAGGGTATAGGCGGCGCTGAGGGTGGGGGTGAGATCGTAGGCGAGCTTCACCTTGGCGTTAGTCATGTCGGTCTCGAGCAGGCCGGAGGCGCCGACGATGTTGGCGGGGGCGTTTAGTTTGTTTTTGGCGGCATAACCTCCAGTGGTGCCGGCGGGGAAGGTGGCGCTGGTGACAAAGCTAAGGGGCTGGCTGTGGCTGTTTTGGTGGTTGGCGCTTACCCAGTAGGAAAATTTGCCGGCGCGATCGCCGACCAAGGCGGCGGTCTGGTGGGTGAGGTAGTTGTCCTTGGTGCCGTAGAGGGAAAACTGCTGCCAGGCCTCGGATTGTTGGAGCGAGGCTTCGAATTGGGTCGGCTGGCGGGTGGTGATTTCCATCACGGCTCCGATGGAATTGCCGGCGTAGGCGGCGGAGAAGGGTCCGTAGAGAACGTCGATGCGTTCGATCTCGGCGGGGGCGACCAGGCCCCAGCGGGGTCCGCCGATGTTGTTGTTGTTGGCGATGAGGGCGGAGAGCAGCACGCCGTCGGCGTAGATCAGGCTGCGGGCGCTGGAGCTCACGCCCCATACACGGGTGGCGAGTACGGCTTGGGTGTCGCCGTTGTTGCGTTTACGCAGGAAGAGGCTGGGGAGGTATTTGACGGCGTCCTCGGCGTCGATGGCGTTGACGGTTTCGGCCACGGTGGTCGCGTTGATAGAACGCACGGTTTGGGGGGCGACGAAGGGAGAAAGGGCCCCGGTGTTCGCGGTGCCCACGACTTCGAGGGGATCGAGGACGATGGGTTTTTCGGTGGAGGGAGGCGGCGCGCTTTGGGCGTGAAGCGCGATGGCCGTGGCCAGCGCGAGCATGAGGGGACGTGAATATGGAAGAATGTTCATGGATGAGCGGATCGGAGGCGTTCGCGCACGCGCGGCGGCGGCAGGAAGAGGCCATGTTTTTGCGGGAGTCTTGGATGCTGGCCCGCTTGTCGTGCAGGCGGGACGCTGTAAACTGCCCGGCCAAGCGAAGGGCTGGGGCGGGCGATCAAACCGGTTCGCGTTTGAGGCAAAACCAGAATGAGAGGCGGTTCTTACGGGAACCCGCCGGAGCAGGGTGACTCAGGCCGCGCGTGGCGGCTCTACGGGCGGGGCGGGACGCGCGTTGGCGTCAGGCAGGAAATGCTCCGTCGGCCACTGGGGCTCGGACACGGGGCAAAAGACAAAAAGGTGCTCGGGGGCGGGGGCGATGGGCGGCTTGGCTTTGGCCACGGTTTCGCCCGGCGCTGTTGGAGTTTGGCCGACGGGCAGGGCGTCGGCGCGGGTTTTGCCCTCGGCGACGAATTCGCAGACGCCGCAGAGATTATCGGCGGTAAAGGTCAGTTTGATGGCCTGTTCCAGCGGCATGGTGCGGCTGTAGGCGGCGATCATGCGCCCCCAGGCGAAGCCCTGCACGAAGTCCCAATGCGCGCCGCTGGCCAGTAGCCAGGCGCAGAGAACAAAAAGTGCGGAGACGCGTCGCATCGGAATGGGGCGCAGGAAAGGGGGCGGCAGCGGCGCTTGGCAAGCGCAAGAATTGCGCGGTGGGCGGGGTATATTGGTTTTTTCCAATTGGGGCGTAAGAATATGAAAATGGGCTGGGCAATGCCGGACGGCTGTGGGATGCGTGAGTCTGCTTTTACGCAAACCCTATAAATTATGGCCCTTTGGGAATATAAAGTGATTACCAGCGGCAAAGGCGGATTCGCCTCCGCCACCATGCTGGAGAGCTACCTGAACCAGCTCGGCAAGGACGAGTGGGAGATCATCGATTTTCGTGCCGACGCGAACAACTCGCTCGTTTTCAACGGTCTGGTGCGGCGTCCGACCCAGCGCGAATGGACTTTGGAGGCGGCGGTCGCCGCCGCCGCCAAGGCGGAGGCGGACAAGCTGCGCGCCGAGTTGATGCACAAACAGCACGCTGGCGACGCCGCCGCTTCGGCCGATGCGCCGGAGGGCGCAAGCCCGGGCGACAAGGCGGCCGGGCCAGACAGCCTGCGTCGTTTGCGCGATACCGATCGTGACCACGATCCCGAGGCGCTGGCCGATGAGGCCTCGCACGGTTCCGACGACTGGAACGACGACGCGTTTGAGGATGATCTGCCGGTGTTCTTTGATGCGATCAAACCGCACCTGCGCAAAAACCCGACCACGCCTGGCCAGTCTGTGGCGCTCAATTATCTGGCCAAGCGCTGGGACCAGCCCGAGCCGGACCTGCACGGGGCGATGGTGGAGTGCGGTTTCGTCATTCCCGAACACGATACGGATGCGCCGGTTTACGTGGAATACGAGGGTGACCTTTACTGGGTGGAGAAGAATAATCGAGGGCAGTATTTCCTGAATACCCGCGAAAAGCCACGGCCGAAGTATCGTATCATTCCGGCCAAGCCCTTGGATCCGTCTGATCCGGTTTTCGTGGCGCTGGCCGAGGAGCATGCGGCGGCGGAGGCAGAGCGCGCCAAGCGGGTCGCCGAGCAGGCGGCAAGGGAAGCGGCCGAGCAGGCGCGTCGCGCGGAGCGCGAGGCGCAGCGTATAGCGGCCGAGCAGGCGCGTCGCGACCAGCAGGCGGCGGCGCAGGCCGCGCGTGACGCTGCGCGCGAGGCGGCGAAGGCACAGGTGATCGCCCAAGCGGCGGCCCGCGAGGCGGCTCAAGCGGCAGCCGTTGCAGTGGTGGCTCCCCCGGCCGAAGGGGTGGCGGTTTCCGCCGTCGCGACGGGAGTGGAACCGTCGTCGTCGGTTCCGGTGGCCCAAGTGGCGAATGCGAATAGTTTGCCGACCGGTGAGGCGTTGCTGGATTTGATCCGTCCGCAGATGCGGCGCAATCGGCGCGGGCCGGGCTATTCCGGCTCCAGTTCGTATCTGGCAAAGTACTTTAAGGTCGAGGAATCGGTGCTCAAGGCGGCGGTGGCCGAGCTTGGGTTGGTGCCTTCCGAGGTCGCCAACGGCAAGGCGGAGAACCACATCATCGGCGCCTATGTTTACTGGGTGAATAAAGATGGAAACGGCGTGCTCTGGATTAACGGACGTGAGGCGACTCCGCGCGAACGTAGCGAAGGAGTGGCATCGACGGCACCCGGTGCTCCGGCTTCGTCCGCAGCGGAGGCGGCGGCTCCGGTGACGGGCTCAGTGGCGGCGGCAGCGGAAGCGGGTCCGGCGAACGAGCCGCCGATTTTTCGCGCAGTGCCCCGTGCGATGCCGCCCTTGGCGGTGGCGGCTGAACCGGTGGTCGGAGCCGAGATGGTTTCCGTCTCGGCTCCGGTGCCGGCGGCTCAAGGGAGCGCGACGGTTCCGGAGGAGGGTCAGTTGTCGGCGTTGCGCTTGTTGTTAAAAGCGAATCGCAGCAAGAGCGGCTGGTCGGGTTCGCTGG
Organism: Verrucomicrobiota bacterium; assembly: GCA_947471035.1. Taxonomy (GTDB): domain Bacteria; phylum Verrucomicrobiota; class Verrucomicrobiia; order Opitutales; family Opitutaceae; genus IMCC26134_A. The sequence continues at coordinate 39,263 of CANIWJ010000017.1, read as the reverse complement.
CGTTTCTCGCCAATGCGCTTGGTCGCGACGAAGCTGCGTTGGTCGCGATTCTGGCCGGGCATGGGATCGTGGTGCCTGCGGCGGTGGCGGAGGGCGAGACGGAGGCCAAGCCGGTCTTTGTCGAGCACGCGGGCGAGATCTATTGGATCAACCGTTTCGCCAAGGACGGCTCCTTGTGGTTGAACGCGAAGGCGGCGAAGTCGGCGGCACGCAAGCCAGCCAAGGCGGGTGGCGAAGCGAAGCCGGTCCCGGCCAAGGCTGCGGCCGGAGATTCCAAGGGCGCGCGGCCTCGCACCAAGCGTCGCTCGGCTTCGGCGATCGAGGCTGATGCGGCGTCGGAGGAGTGAGTGTTTCGGAAAATAAAAAGGGCGGCCCGAGTGGGCCGCCCTTTTTTGTGAATGAAGTAGACGGGATTCCGGTTCAGCGGGTGATGTCCGACTGGGTGAGCACGCGGAAGCCGTGGGTGTTGAGGGACTGCGCGGCGACGTCGGGGTCTTCGATGTTGAGTACCAAGGCGGATTTGCCCTCGGGCCGTTTGATGAAGCTGTAAACGTAGTGGATGTTGATCTCGGCTTCGAGCAGGGCGGCGAGGACCTCGCGCAGGTCGGATTCGTCGCTGATTTCGACCGCGAGGACGTCGCACTCGGTGTAGGGGAAATCGTTGTTCACCATGAGCTCGCGGGCCTTGTCGGTGTCATCCACCACGAGGCGCAGGATGGTGGTGTCGGTAAAGTCGAGCACGGTGAGGGCCATCACGTGCACGTTGTTGGCGCGGAAGAGCGAGGTGAGGTCGGAGAGGCGGCCGACCCGGTTCTCGGTGAAGACGGAGAACTGTTTAACTGGATCGGTGGCGGACTGGATGACTTTGGACATGCGCGGCGGGAAGAGTTAAGGCCTTACACTACGCCGACTTCAACGCGAGCTCAAGGCTTGGCTTTGGCGGTTTCCCCGTTCTTCGGCGTGGCGGGCACGAAGATGATCGCACCGGAGTTCATGCAGTAGCGCAGGCCGGTGGGGGCGGGGCCGTCGTCGAAGGAGTGGCCGAGGTGGCTCTCGCAGCGGAAGCAGAGGGTTTCGGTGCGGACCATGCCGAGGGTGGTGTCGGTGCGCTCCAGGATGCGCCCTTTTTCGATGGGTTGGTAAAAGCTGGGCCAGCCGGTGCCGGAGTCGAATTTCGTCTGGGCGTTGAACAAGGCCAAGCCGCAGGCTGCGCAGTGGTAAACGCCGGGGGTGCCCTCGGCTTTCCAGTAGGCGCCGCTGCATGCGCGCTCGGTGCCGGCGTCGCGAAGGATGCGGTATTGTTCGGGAGTGAGGCGTTGCCGCCACTCGGCGTCGGTGAGGCGGACCTTGCCGTCGGGGCCGGGGGTGAGCGCAGGCAAGACCGGGGCCGGTGTGGAGTCGGTGGCGGCGGTGGCGCGTGAAGCGGCGGAATCGCAGCCGGCGAAGGTCAGCACGAGCGCGAACGAGAAGGTGGCGAGGAAGGAGCGGAGCATGGCGGTGAAACGGAAATGAGGTGACGGTTGACGAGCGAGGCGGACGCCGCGCACCTTGTGAGACATGTCAGGCGACGCAAATATTCCTCCGGCCAAGTTTTTTCTTTGGCTGGCCCAGCAAACGGGTTTTCCCAACACGCGACTCAGCCCTTGGGCGGAGCAACTGCTTTTGATCGGCGGGATGATTCAGGACGAAAACCTCCCGGCTCGTTCGGACAATGGCACGCTCAGCATCATCCCCGGTTCGCCCGATACCGAAGCGGCGCAACGCGCGGCGCAGCGCACGCTGGCCGAGCTGCGGCGGCGGGTGCACTACAAGTGCGACAACGGCGCCAAGGTGTGAGCCGTGCGCGCGGGCGGCGCGGAGGCTTGCGGCGGTGGCGTGGCTCGACAGGGTGCGCGCATGGAAACTGACCACGTGAAATGCGGTGCGTATGGGGAGTTGCTGGCGCGTCTGCGGCGCATCCATGTGTTGGGCTCGGTCGCGGGTCTGCTCGGCTGGGACGAGCAGGTGAATCTGCCGCCGGGTGCGGCGGCGCGGCGGGGCGAGCAGCTGGCCCTGTTGGCCGAGCTGGCGCACGCCGAGAGCACGGCGGCGGGGCTGGGCAAGGCGCTGGACGCGTGCGAAGCGGGTGGGGCCGAGCTCGACGCTGAGGAGCGCTTGGTGGTGGCGGGAGCGCGGCGCGACTATGAGCGGGCGACCCGGTTGCCGACCGAGCTGGTGGCGGAGAAGGCGCGGCTTTCCAGCGAAGCCTATCATGCCTGGGCGGCGGCGCGGGCGGCGCGCGATTTCGGGGCCTTTGCCCCGTTTTTGGAGAAACATCTGGCGCTGGCGCGGCGGGAGGCGGAGCTGCTCGGCTATGGTGATCGGCCCTACGATCTGGCGATCGACCGGCACGATCCGGGGCTGACGGCGGCGCAGGTGGATGCGTTGTTCACGCGTTTGCGGGCTGGCTTGGTGCCGCTGGCGCGGCGGATCGATGCGGCGGCGAGTGAGGCGCTGGCGCGCGGTGAAGGTCCGGTGACTTTGCGCGGCTTCGACGTGGAGGCGCAGCGCAGACTGGTGCGCGTGGTGACGGCACGGCTGGGTTTTGATTACGAGCGCGGACGGCTGGATGTGTCGCTGCATCCCTTTTGTGAAGGTTCGGGCGACGATGTGCGGCTGACCACGCGGTTTGACGCGGACCAACCTTTGGATGCGCTCTACAGCTCGATTCACGAGGCGGGGCATGGAATGTATGAGCAAGGCTTGCCGGCGGCGCAGGCGGGCACGGTGCTGGGGGTGGCGGCGGGCATGGCGGTGCATGAATCGCAGAGTCGTTTGTGGGAAAACCAGGTGGCGCGTTCGCGCGCGTTTTGGCGCGGGCTGGAGGCGGAGTTTGGGGCGGCTTTCCCCGGGCCGCTGGCGGGGATTTCGGGCGATGCCTTGCATGCGGCGGCCAACGCGGTGGAGCCGGGCGGCTTGATCCGGGTGGATGCCGACGAGGTGCACTACAACCTGCACATCCTGCTGCGTTTCGAGCTGGAGAAGCGTCTGTTCGCGGGCGAGCTGGCGGTGGCGGATTTGCCAGCGGCTTGGGATGATTTGAGCGAGGAACTGCTCGGGCGGCGGCCGGCGCACGCGGGCGAAGGCGTGTTACAGGACGTGCATTGGAGCGGCGGGGCCTTCGGATATTTCCCGAGCTACACCTTGGGCAATATGATCGCGGCCCAGCTCTGGAAGGCGGCGCAGGCCCGGCTGCCCGGGCTGGAGGAGGATTTCGCGCGCGGAGAGTTCGGGCGTTTGCTGGGCTGGTTGCGGAGTGAGGTGCACGCGCACGGACGGCGCGAGGATGCGTTTGCGCTCACCAGGCGGGCGACGGGCACGGAGCTGGGGCCGGAGGCCTTGCTGGCGTATTTGGAAGAGCGTTACGGCGGCTGAGCGTCGAGCTGCGGGGGATTTTAACCATGGAACTCATCGATACGCATACCCATTTGGAAGGTTTTGAGAAACGCGGCGAGACGGCCGCCGTGCTGGCGCGGGCGGCGGCGGCGGGGGTGACGCGCATGGTGACGATCGGCACGGCCAGCGACGACTGGTCGCTCTATCGGGGGCTGGCGGAGCGGCATCCCGGGGTGGTGTATTACACGGCGGGGCTGCATCCGTGTTCGGTGGATGAGCGCTGGAGTGAGGAAGTGGCGCAGTTGGAGGCGTTTTGGCGGGGTGAGGGCGTGTTGCCGGTCGCGCTGGGGGAGTGCGGGCTGGACCGGTTTCATCTGCCCAAGGACGACCCGGCGCGGGCGGAGCGGATTTTCACCTGGCAGCGGGCGGCGTTCGCGGCGCAGTTGGAGTTGGCGGCGCGTTTGGGGTGTCCGCTGGTGGTGCACTCGCGCGGCGCGTTTGCGGAGAGCGTGGAGATGATCGAGGCGAGCGGGGTGCCGTGGTCGCGGGTGGTGTTTCACTGTTTCACGGAAGGACCGGCGGAGATGGGCGAGCTGGCGCGGCGCGGCGGGCGCGGGTCGTTCACCGGGGTGGTGACGTATAAAAACGCCGAGCCGGTGCGGTCGGCGCTGGTGGCGCAGAGGATCGATAGGCTGATGCTGGAGACGGACGCGCCGTATTTGACGCCGGTGCCGCATCGCGGGAAGGAAAACGAGCCGGCCTATATGCGTCTGACGGCGGAAGCGGCGGCGGCGGCGCTGGGCTTGCCCTTGGCGGAGCTGGCGGCGCGAACGACGGCGAATGCGCGGGCGTTTTTCGGGATCTGAAACCAAGCCCGTCTTGACAGGCGGCGCTATCAGGACTCGTCGAACTTGCGGGCGAAGAGCGCGTCGAGCTCGTCGAGCATGGCGGCGGCGTCGGCCCCGGTGGCGAGGAATTTGACTTTGGAGCCCTTGCCGGCGGCGAGCATCATGAGGCCCATGATGGATTTGCCGTTCACCTGTTCTTCATCCTTCTCGACCATGACGTCGGCTTTGAACTTGTTGGTGATGCGCACGATCATGGCGGCGGGGCGGGCGTGAATACCCATCTTATTCTGCACAACAAGCTCGCGGGTGAGCTGGGCGGCGGCGGTGTCGGTCTTGTCCATGAAGTGAGGCAAAGTCCGCAGGGGGACGTCGGCTTGCAACCCAAAAACCAGCGAGGCAGGGTGTCTTCATTATGAATGTCCCGGTCGCCATCATCGTGCCCTGCCGTCTGGAATCGACGCGTTTTCCGCGCAAGTTGCTGCATCGGGTGAAGGGCAAGCCCTTGGTTTTGTGGGTGGCGGAGCGTATCCGGGCGGAGGCACCGGAGTTTCCGCTTTGGTTCGCGGTGGATGATCCCTTGCTGGCGGCACCGCTGGAGGAGGCGGGATTCCGAACCGTGATGACGGATGTGCGGCATCAGAGCGGTACGGACCGGTTGGCGGAGGCGAATCGGAGCATAGGGGCGGCGCGGGTGATCAACGTGCAAGCGGACGAGCCTTTGGTGACGGGTGCGCAGATTCGGCGGCTGGCGGAGTTGATTGCGGGGCCGGCGGCGATGGCCACGCTGGCTACACCGTTTTTGCGCGCGGAGGATTTTGTTAATCCGAATCAAGTGAAAGTGGTTTTCGCGCCGGGTGGTGGGTGGCGCTCCTTGTATTTTTCACGTTCGCCGATGCCGTATGCGCGGGATTTGGGGGGGAAGGTGGACGATGCGTGGGTGCGGGCGAATCCGTGTTTCAAGCATCTCGGGCTCTACGCGTATAAGGCGGAATTGTTGGAGAAAATCGCGACGTTGCCGCCGGGGCGTTACGAGCGAATTGAGAAATTGGAGCAGCTGCGAGTGTTGGAAAATGGGTTTGAGATTGCCTGCGATGTGACAGCGGATCCGGGATTGGGGGTTGATACGCCGGAGGACGCGGTGAAATTCGAGGTGGCGTTGGGATGATTTCCTCGGTTTTGCTTCAGATAAAGTGAACGGAACCGATACTTTAGACGTTACCTTTAGGCGTGAATTGTCACGTTACCTTCATCTTATGCAGGAACTCCACACCCACTGTTTTCATGGATCCCTTACTTCGTAATTTGCTACCGGTTGGTTGTGCATCGCAGGATATCAAGGCGCTTGCCTTCGCCCAAGAGGCCAGAGTTTTACCGACGGTGGAAGATTTGACGAGTTTGGAGGCGGCGCTAAAGGCGTATCCGGTCACGGTGGCGGTTATCGGGCCGGACTGGCCGAAAAAGGACCGGGCGGCGGCGATCGACTTGGTTTACACGTACGCGGCTTCGTGCGCGGTGCCTAATGATGATGCTCCCGAGGTGGTGGATGCGTCGATTGCGCAGGCTTTGGCGGAGCGGGCGGGTCGGGCGCAGTCGGTATTTTTTAACCGGTTACTGGCGCTGTTGCCGGATCCGGTTTTCTATAAGGATCGGTGCGGAAGATTTCTGGCGGCGAATCAGGCGATTGCCCGGCATTTCGGGGTTTCGGATCCGTCGTTTTTGATCGGGCGGAGCGACTTCGATTTTTTCTCGTCGGAGCATGCGCAGCAGGCATTCGACGATGAGCAGGAGATCATGCTCACGGGTCGCAGCATGGAGGCTAAGTTGGAGAAAGAAACCTATGATGACGGCACTGAGACTTGGTGTCTGACGTGGAAGGCACCGCTTTTGGATCAGGCCGGGAGGGTGATCGGAATTTACGGGTATTCGCGGGATGTCACCGAGCTGAAAAACACGGAGTCAGCACTGGCGACAGAGCGGCACCTGTTGGAGGCTTTGCTGACAGGGTTGCCGGACGCGATTTTCATTAAGGATATGCAGGGCCGATTTTTATTGGCTAATCATGTGATTGCCAACTGGATGGGGACGACGCCGGCTGGTTTACGGGGGCGGAAGGATGCGGATTTCGGTCTTCCGGATTTGGTTAAGCTTTACGAACAGGACGAACGTGCGGTGATGGCCACCGGCATGCCGGTTATCAACCGGGAGGAGATGGTGCGGACGGCGGAGGGCAAGGAGCTGTGGGTATTGACGAGCAAGTTGCCGTATCGAAATCCCGAGGGGAAAATCATCGGTTTGATCGGCATCGCGCGGAACATTTCCCTACGTAAAGCCTTCGATCAGGAACTTTATTCAGCGCAGGCGGAAATAGCCGCGCTGAGGGCCGAGGTTGAGCGTTTGAAGGCGGCGGCGGGGAGCGCTGGTTGAATATGCCCTAGGGCGTGTCTCTGAAATAAACCAACCCATCGCTGAAGCTCTACGAGCGAGGGAGATAGGGCACTGGGCCAGCGTTGCCCTCGGCGGCATGGGCCTCTGGCCCACCTCCGCCTCGGCCGCCTTGGCCGAACCCGCTTTCCTGCTCAACGCCACTCCATTGGTTAGCCGGATAGGCTCTAAGCCTATGAATGAGTCCCCGCCGCATGTGACGTTTCACCGTTTTTTGGCCGGGGACGGCCAACCCTGCAAAAGACCAAGGCCAATTTACTCGTTCGAAAGTGTAGAGTTGGCCGTCCCCGGCCAATTTTGAGGGATTTTAGCGCACCTTAACAAAGTAGAACTAATTTGGCGGGTTTATTGGCCGAATAAGGCGAAAACCGTAAATAAAGCGGCGAGGCCTAGAGCGATCAGCAGCCAGGCGGGGTGGGGAGCGCGGCGGAGCGGGGCTTCGGCGTGGTCGTCGGCGAAGGAGGAGTCAGGCAGATCGAGGCCGTCGTAGCGGGTGGTGTCCTCGTTCCAGCCGGTGTTTTCATCTGCCCCGCAGGAAGGGCAGGAGCGGGCACGGGGTGTGAGGTCCGCGCCGCAAACCGGGCACTTGGACGGTGGGTGGAGGTCGTCGTCGCGGATGCTAGGCATGGCCTGCGATCAGGGAAGCAGGCTTAGGCGGTAACGAATAGGGGCGGTGCCTTCGAGGCGGTCGAGGTTGGCCTGGGCGGTGCGGAGATTAACCTTGGCTTGGAGCTCGGCGAGACGGGCCTGGTCGAGGGCGTCCTGAGTTTCCTGGACGCGTCGGAATGTGGAGAGGCCGGAGTCGTAGCGGGCTTTTTCCACTTCGTATTCGCGGGCGGCGAGAGTGGCGGTGAGGGCGGAGAGGCGGAGGTTTTCGATGCCGGTTTCGACGGCTCGTACGGAGACGCGCACGGAGACGAGGATTTGTTGCTCGATCTGGGCGCGACGGAGTTCTTCACGATCCAGGCTGGAGCGGGCTTGGCGCAAGCGGGCGCGTTCGGCGCGGAAGCCCCAGGGCATGCTTAGGGAGAGGTCCATCTGCCAGCTGTAGCCATCGCCGTTCCAGAGGTTGCTGGTGCTTTCGTTGGCGCGGGCGGAGGTGTCGTTGAGACCGCCTTGGACGCCGAAATCGAGTTGGGGCAGGCCGGCGTTTTTAGCGGTGCGCACGTCTATTTCCTGTTGACGGATGGCGGCGAGGGCGGAGGCAAATTCGGGGGTGTTGGCGCGGGCGCGCTGGAGGCTGGCGGCGACGTCCACCGGGGGTGGGGTGGACTGGACGAGGGCGACGGGGCCGATGGGGTTTTCGAAGGAATCGCGACCAAGGAGGCGCTGGAGTTCGTCTTCGCGGTCCTGGGCGGTTTGGCGGGCGAGTACAAGGTCGCGGGCGGCGGTGGCGACGCCTACTTCGGCTTGGAGTACTTCGAGGTCGGTGGCCACGCCGGTGTCGCGTCGGGCGGTGTTTTCCTCGAGGAGTTTTTTCCGGACTTCGAGGGAAAAGGAGCGGATACCTACTTGTTCGCGGGCGAGGGCGAGGTTGGCGTAGGCGACCTCGACGTCGCGCACGAGGGTGAATAATTGGGCGGCGAAGTCGGCGCGGGCGCGTTCGGTGCCAAGGCGGGCGCGTTCGATCGCGGATTGGTTGATGGTGGCGCCGGCGCCTTTGAGCAGGGGTTGGCGTATGGCCAGGCCGACGTCGGAGTTGTAGGCGGGGTTGAGGAGGGAGGAGCTGGGGGTGCGTTCACTGCGGGCGAGGCTTCCAGAGGCGGTGACGGTGGCACCGGTGGCGGAGAGGCGCTGGGAGGCGGAGAGGCGGGAGTCGCGGGAGTCGGTGCGGGGGTTGATGGTGGTGCCGGAGGCGTCCACGTAGGCACCGGTGGAGGCGGAGACGGCGAGGGTGGTATCGAAATTAGAGAGGGCGATTTGCTCGTTGTCGGCGGCGCTGCTTGAGGTGAGGCGCTGGAGCTTTACGTCGTAATTGGCGGCGAGGGCCTGATTCATGGCCAACTCTAGAGGGAGGGGATCGGCGTAAGGTATGACGGGCGGCTTGGCGGCGAGAATTGCCGCCACGGGTGAGGTGGGGACGGCGGGGGCGGGGGCGACTGGTGCTGCGGGAGTTGGTGCGGGCAGGGTGCTGAGACCAGTCTCGGTGGGCTCGGGTTGCGCGAGGGCAACGAAGGAAGCGAGTGCACTGGCTACGAGCAGAGTGGTGCGGACAGGGTGGTTCATTGACGTTCGAATTCGCCGGCGGAAGTTTTTTTAAATACGGTAAAACCCAGGTTCTTGGCCTCGGAGACGGAGAGCGGGCGCAAAAGTTTCGGGGTGTGTGCAGTTTGTATGCCGATGCGAGTGACGGTTTGCCCGCAGGTCGGGCAGGTATTCAGCGGGGGATCCGCTGTGGCTTGGTGGTGATCGAAGCCGTCGCCGCAGAGTTTGCAGGGTAGCGGGGCGGGAGCGTAGTGGTAAATGGGCACGGCGTGGCTGCGTCAGTTAATACGTGCAGCACGGTTGCAGGCGGGGGCGGCGGGGTCAAGAAGCGGGGTAGGCGGCCGCGGTCTGCAGGTTGACATGCTTCCCCCCCCCCGGTATTAGTAGAGGACGCGCCGGGGAGGTTATGCAGGGTCGAATCGGGGAGCGTTATTCAACCACCGGGGCGGTTTTGGCGAGTTCGGCCTCTACGAACTCGGATACCAGAGCCATCGCGCTGGATTGGCTGAGGTTCTCAGCAAGATCGTCGCGCAGGGAGGCGTAGGCGGGGGAGGAGGCGTCGATCGCCGGTAGTTTTTGGTCTAGGACGTAAACGAGTTCTCCGGCCGTTTCGCCGGTGGGGAGGAATTCGCTCAGTTTGCCTTTGGTCAGGGTATTGAGGATTTGCAGCGCGTTGTAGTCCACATCGACGGGGAATTCGCCACTGATGGCGAAGGGCGCGGGGTTTTTAACCGTGACCTTGAGGCCGGCGGCGGTGGCAGCGGCGGTGACTGCAGCAGTGAAGGGTTGGCCGGTGGCGGTGGAGGCGGCGGTGGAGGCGCGCAGTTTTTGACCGGCTTCATTGAAAAGGCGGCGTTTTTCCGAGTTTATATAATCGGTTGTAACGCGGGCGCGGACTTCCTCAAAAGAGGGGGTGCGGCCGGGAAGGCTTTCGCGCCAGACGAGGATGGCGGCACCGCCGGGGATGGCAACGGGGTTTGAGTAGGGGCGGTCGGCGGAGAGGCGCAAGGCTTCAGCGGCGAGTTTGCTGGCGGTGTTGCCGCCGAGTTCGGCAGGAATGGAGTCGGTGCCAATGGGGCCGGTTTCCACTAAGGTAACGTTCTTGAGGTTGGTGATAAATCCCGGGAGCGCGGCCGGTTTAATGCTGCGTTCGAGGATTTGCACGGCGAGGTCGGCTGCGGAATCGAGCGCGGCTTTTTCGGCGCGTTGTTTGCGCAGGTCGGCTTCGACCAGGGGGCGGGCGGCGGCATAAGCGGCCGCCGCGTTTGAGTCTTCACCGGTAGTCGGGTCGGTTTTAACCGGTGCCGCTGGGGTGGCAGGATAACGGGAGGGGTTCGCAGTATAGGCCGCGCGGAGCTCGACCTCGGTAAAGGTTACGGTGTCAGCCAGTGCGGCGGCGGAGACGCGTAGGGTGGCGACGGAGACGCGGGGGGGGATTTCGTAGCGACGGGGGTTGGCTTCAAACCAGGGCTTTAGGACGAGGTCAGCGGTGTCGATGCGGGGGGCGAAGCCGGAGCCGTCAACGGTCGCAATGGCGAGGCTCCAGAGGGTGTCACGGCGGGCGAGGATTTCGTTTACGTCGGCGGGGAGGACGTAGCCGGGGCCGGCGAGGAGTTTTTCATAAGCGGCGATGCGAGCGTCCTCGCTGATCACGCGGAAGGCATCGGCCTCTGAGAGGCGGGGGTTGGTGCGGAGGGAGTCGGTAAAGTCGGCGTAGCGTTTGGCTTCGAATTTACCGTCTGGTCCGGCGAAGGCGCGCAGGGTGCGGATGTGTTCGACACGTTGGGTATCGGAGGGCTGGGGCAGACCAATCCGGTCGGCGAGATGTAGGGTGGCGTAGCGACGAAGCGAGTATTGGCTGAGCTGGGCCTCGGGAACGTCGCGCCCGGGGTTATAGCGGAGGTAAACACTAAGTTGTCCGTCGGAGGCGAGTCGGCGTTGATCTTCCGCTTTGCTCAGGTCCAGGTCGAGAAAGGGCCGGGGCGGGAGTTTGTGCTGGGCGGCGCGCCCGAGGCCGGAGGAGGCGTTGGTTATGAATACGAAGGAGACGATGACGACGCCCAAAAGAATGAGAAACAGCCATTTAAAGTGCTGTTGGAAGGTGCGCTGGATCCAGGAAATCATGTTGGAAAAGGATGAACGTGAAGGAGTGTGAGGCAGGCAGGCAACCGCGAATCGTAAGTTGAATAAAAACTGCGACTTTTTTCGGTTGGGCTTTTTGCATTTAGCGTAAAATGCGTTGGTATTGTAGGACGAGGGCCTAACGGGGGGGTGTTTACACGCTACCCCTCATATCTTAAAGGGAGGCGCTAAGTAATGGGTTTATAGCATCCGTTACCTCATAGCGCCTTGGGCGCGGTTCCTCCTGAAGGTACCCCAAGCTCTCATGGCTTTTTAAAAACCTAGAATAAAACGGACTGATTGTGGGTAAGCAGTTTTTTTACTAAATCTATACAGCGATGTTTTAGTCAGGCGCATTGCATCAGCTATTTCTTTTGGTTTCGTACAGAACGTTTTACCCGCTGAAACTTAGTTCAGAGATATAAACACTGACGCCCGCAGTTCTTGGTTTTAACACTGGAGAACTAAATTATGAGCAAATCCACTGAATATTTGAATTCGATGTTTTCCCTCGCCGGTAAAGTGGCGGTAGTGATTGGAGGGACCGGCGAACTATGCGGCGCTATGGCTGAAGGTTTGGCTGCTGCGGGGGCGGAGACCGTATTGGTCGGACGGGATGCCGAAAAGGCCCGGGTGCGCTTGGAGAGAATTCACGAAGCGGGTGGCCGCGGTTGGTTTCATACGACCGAGGCCAGTTCGAAGGCCGAATTACAGTCTCTACTTTCAGCGGTGTTAGAGCGTTCGGGGCGGGTTGATATTGTCATTAACGGTGCCGGTATCAATTCCGCCACGCCGTTCTTGGAAATTACCGAAGACGAGGTTGATCGCATATTGCGAGTTAATTACAAGAGCGTGTTTTTGGGGTGCCAGGTATTTGGCCAGTATTTGGTGGATCGTGGCGAAGGCGGATCCATTATTAATTTGGGCTCCATGTCGGGCTTAGTGCCTTTGTCACGGGTTTTTACCTATTCTGCGAGCAAGGCGGCCGTGCATAATCTTTCCAAGAATCTGGCGCGGGAATGGGCTCCCAAGAACGTAAGGGTGAATGTGGTAGTGCCTGGATTTTTCCCGGCTGAGCAAAATAAAAAAGTGCTTACTCCTGAGCGGGTTAGCTCGATTATGGGGCACACGCCAATGAAGCGTTTTGGTGAGGCGCGCGAGTTGGTGGGGGCGACTTTATTATTGGCCGGGCCGGCCGGCACCTTTATCACCGGGTCTGAGATCGTGGTCGATGGCGGTTATCATGCGATGACTATTTGAGTGAGGTGTTTGTTCGCATTCGTTTTTTTAATATATTACTTGATAAGTAAAAATATTCTCACCTTATAAGGCGCGATATGTCATTCATCGATCAAATCGCCGAACTCGAAAAAGCCAAAGCCAAACTCGCTCAAGCCGAGGCTAAACTCTCCGCCGACCGCGTTGCCGCGCTCTCGAAGCTGCCCAGTGATTATGGCTACGCCAACCTTAATGACTTTATTAAAGCGTTGAAGGATGCTGACGGTAAGGGAGCTAAGAAGGTCAAGGGCCCGAAAGCCGCCAAAGGAGCCAAGGCTCCTAAAGCGCCTAAGGCGCCCAAGGCCGCCAAAGGCAAGCGTGCCAAAATCACCGATGAGGTGAAGGCTCAAGTAAAGGCTCTCGCCGAGGCCGGCAAGACCGGTCAGGAGATCGCCAAAGAGCTGGGTATTTCCCAGCCCAGCGTACAAAACATCAAGAAGGCTTTCGGAATGGTCAAAGCCCGCTCCGTTGCCGAGGTCGCCACCCCCGTGGTTGTAGCCGAGTCTGCGGTCTAATTGTTATTAGCTAATAATTAAGGGGTTACGCATCTTTTTAATACAAAACGCCGCCGGATTTCCGGTGGCGTTTTTTTATTGGGCGCAATCTTGGATGTGATCGGATGTCCGGTCTGAGTTTCTGTTTTGGATTTCGGCGGCTATGCGTTTTAAACTCCCATCGTCGGCCGACTCGGGTGGGTATAGTTTCCCAAAATGGGGAGGTATCGGCATTGAGTATTATCGTCGCGGTTCAGTGATGCGGTGCGCTCTATAATAGTCGTAGGGACCGCATATTAGAGCGGGGTTGCATACTAATCTAGCGTATTAAGCGGGCATAAAAAAGCCCCGTGCTTTCAGGGCTACGGGGCTGAGGTGGAAGCGTTTAGGCACTTCCTGCTGATCAACGGACGAAGAGGGAGCTCAGCGATATTCTTCGCCGGTGAGGGCGTTGATAATCTTGAAGTTTTCCAGATGGTAGGCGGGGTCGGCGCGGAAGGCCAGCTTCACGCCGTAGTCGCGTTCCATGCGGACGAGCAGGTTGGCGTCTTCGCTGCGCAGGCGTTCCAGGATGCCGGGGTGTACCATGACGCGGAGTTGATACTCCTTGCCGTCCTTGCGCGCCACCAGTCGGCGGATGACGGCGCTGAGTTTGCGTTGCAGCTCCACGCTCATGGTGGTGGCGCTCTTTACGATGCCGCGGCCCCGGCAGTAGGGGCAGTCGGTGTAGAGATTCGACGAGAGCGACTCTTGCTGGCGCTGGCGCGTCATCTGGAGAATGCCGAGCTGGCTGATGGGGAGGATGTGGTTCTTGGCTTTGTCCTCGGCCATGGCTTCGCAGAGCTTTTCGTAAACACCGTTGCGGTGGCGGCGTTCCTTCATGTCGATGAAGTCGATGATGATCAGGCCGCCGAGGTTACGCAGGCGGATCTGGCGGGCGGCCTCGACGGCGGCCTCCAAGTTGACGGCGTAGATGACGTTTTTCTCGTCGCCGCCGCGGTTTTTGTGAGAGCCGGTGTTAACGTCGATGGCGATGAGGGCCTCGGTCTCGTCGATGATGATTTCGCCGCCGGAGGGCAGGGCGACCTTGCGCTGGTAGGTCTGCTCGATCTGACGCTCGATGTTGAAGCGTTCGAAAATCGGTATGCTGTTCTGGTAGAGGGCGATCTTGCCCTTGGAGCGCTGGCTGATCTGGGCGACGGAGGCCTGGCAGCGGACGTGGTCCTCGGGGTTGTCGATGAGCACGCGGTCCACCTCCTCGGTGAGGAAGTCGCGCACGGTGCGCTCGACGATGTCGGGCTCCTGGTAGAGGGCGAGGGGGGCGCGCTGGGTGTTGAGCTTGGCCTGGATGTCGGCCCAGGTCTTGAGCAGGAGGTGGAGGTCGCGGACGAAGTAGCGGGATTTTTTGCCCTCGCCGGCGGTGCGCACGATTACGCCCATACCTTCGGGGATGGTGAGTTCGTTGACGAGTTGGCGGAGGCGGGCGCGCTCTTTGGGGTCCTCGATCTTGCGGGAGATGCCGCAGGAATCGGAGAACGGGGTGAGCACGAGGTAGCGGCCGGGCAGGGAAAGGTTCGTCGTGGTGCGCGGTCCCTTGGTGCCGATGGGGCCTTTGGTGACCTGGATGACGATCTCGGAGCCGGGCGGGTAGAGCTGGGGAATATCCTTTACGGTCGGCTCCTGGCCGGCGGGGAGGGAGTTTTTCTTTTTGTTCACGCGCACGACCTCGACTGAGGAGTCGGCGGCGGCGGGCAGCATATCCCAGTAGTGGAGGAAGGCGTTTTTGGAGTAGCCGATGTCCACGAAGGCGGCCTTGAGGCCGGGGTCGAGGTTCTTGACCTTGCCCTTGAAGATGCCGCCGACCATGCGGTCCGCGTCGTGGCGTTCGATTTCGAACTTCTCCAGGACGCCGTCGATCAGCAGGGCGACGCGTTTTTCGAGCGGTTCGCTGTTGATTATGAGTTCGCGGAAGGAAGTTTTTTCCTTCTTAAATACCGCGAGGATTTTTTGCAGGAGGGGGCGCTGTTTGGCCCGTTCCTGGGCTCCGGCCTTGAGTTCGGAGCGGTCCACCGGTTCGTGGTCGTGCTCCTCGGGCGGCTGGGTAAGTTGTTCGTCTAGGGTATTTTGAGCGCTATCTGGGGAATCTGAATGCGGCGCGTCGGAGTCCTGCTCGGGGTCGTAGTCAGGCTCGCGGTCGGGCGAGTGTTGCGGGGTGCGGTCGTTCATGGTGGGTGTTGTCCTGTTTTTGTGGTTGGACGGGGCACCCTGGTGCGCGGATGTTGGCGCAGGAAATTCCGGTCGGGAGGTCGGAGGCGCGGGAAAGGTTCAGTTTCACGTGAAGTCCTTTCGGAAGCGATAGACGCTCTGGACGAGTCCTTGCAGCAAACAACAACTGAGCACGAAGGAGCCACCGTAGCTAATAAAGGGAAGCGGTATGCCCGTGATGGGCACGAGACCTATTGTCATCGCGATGTTAACAAACACATGCACCGCGAACAGGACCGTGACCCCGACGGCAAGCAGAGTGCCGAAACGGTCGCGGGCAAGTCCGGCGATGCGGATGCCGTTGATCAAAACGATGCCAAAAAGGCCTAGTACGGTGAGACTTCCCAAAAATCCCCTCTCCTCGGCGATGACGGAGAAGATAAAATCGTTGTGCGCGACGGCGCGTGGCAGGTAGCCCAGCTGGGCTTGCGTGCCCTCGGTCCAGCCCTTGCCGGTGAGGCCGCCGCTGCCGACCGAGATGAGTGACTGGCGTTGATTCCAGCCGATGCCCATGGGGTCGATCTTGTCCGGAGCGACGAAACTGACGATGCGGTTGCGCTGGTAATCCTTGAGTGGAATCCAGGAGGTGGCCTCGTAGCGGCCGCGGTCGCGCTGGTAGGACAAGTTGTTGTCCTCAATGAACTTCATGTAGCCCCGCATATCCCAGGCGACCAAGCTTACCACCACCAGAAACGCGCCAAGCGCGCCCGCGAAAAAGCGGGACGAGAGGCGGGAAACATAGAGCATGGAAAACACCATGGGGGGTAGAACAATGGCCGACTTGAGGTCCGGCTGCAGTAGAATCAGCAACATGGGGCCGCCCGCCGCAAGGGCCAACTTGCCCAAGGTATCAAGGGACTGCCGAATAGAGCCGAGGCGTGCCCGCATGAGCATGGAGGCGGTGGCGAAAAGCACGGCGGCTTTGGCTGGTTCGCTGGGCTGAAGGGCGAAAATGCCAAAATCCAGCCAGCGCTGCGCGCCGTAGCGTTCCTCGCCGATTCCGGGTAGAAGCACGAGTATAAGTAAAAGTAGGCAAGCGAGATAAAACCAGTGCCAGATGCTCAACCAGATGCGGTAATCGACCAGGGAAACGGCAACATAGATGCCGGCCCCGGCAGTCAGCCAGACGAGTTGATTGATCCAGTTGGCCAGCGGGGTGGAGAACTGGGCCGAGTAGATAAACGCGACGCCGATGCTGCTTAGCGCGAGCAAGGCGAACGGGCTGAGTAAATCCCAACGCGCCCGGGTGGCGGTTTTGAAAACGCTCAGGTAGTCGGTGGCGCGGCTTAGCATGCGGTTAAGCAAACAGCGTCGCGGGCGGGGTTCGCCGGTGCAAGCGCGCCGGAGGCGGGTCCCGCTAAACTTTATTGGTCGTTGGACATTTCTACCCGCTTCTCCTCCACTCCGCGAATGCCGCCCGCCGCCGCTGACCTCGACCGCTTGCTCCTGCGCCTTACCTGGGCGGACCTCGATCTCGCCTACCTGCGCCGTCTGATCGAGTTTGCCCGCGAAGAAGACTTGGCCGGACTCGGTCTCCGCCAGAAACCTTCCCGAACCGGCGACCGCTCCACTGCCGCCCTCGCCACTCCGCCGCGTCTGGGTCGCGCCCATCTCGTAGCGCGCACCGCTTTGGTCGTCTGCGGTCTGCCGCTTCTCCCGCTTATTCTCGCCGCCTACGGCACGCGCGCTTCCGTCCAACCCCAGGCCCGCGATGGCCACGCCGCCGCCGCCGGTGACGTACTCGCCACCCTTGAGGGCGACCCTCGAATCCTGCTCGCCGCCGAACGCGTCGCCTTGAATTTCCTGCAACGTCTCTCCGGTGTCGCCACCACCACCGCCGCCCACGTCGCCGCGCTCGGCCCCGGCCGCACCCGTTTACTTGACACCCGCAAGACCACCCCGGGTTACCGTATGTTGGAAAAATACGCAGTCGCCTGCGGCGGAGCCTGGAACCACCGCCTTGGCCTCTTCGACCGTGTCATGCTCAAGGACAACCACCTCGCCCTGCTCGGATCGCCCGACGACCTCGCCTCCGCCGTCACCCGCGCGAAAAAGGCCGCGCCTGACCTCGCCGTCGAGGTCGAGATCGACCGTCTCGACCAACTTCCCGCCGTGCTTGCCGCCGGAGCCGACGTCGTGCTGCTCGACAATTTCCCCCCGGCCAAAATCAAAAAAGCCCTCGCCCTCATCGCCGGCCGCGCTTTCACCGAAGCTAGCGGCGGCATCACCCTGAAAACCCTTCCGCGCTACGCTGGCCTCGGCCTCGATTTCGTTTCCACCGGCGCACTTGTGCACAAATCCGCCTGGGCCGACATCGGTCTCGACTGGCAAAGCTGAACTTCCCGGTCTCCGAAACTCCGCCCCCTCTCCGCTCCCTGCTCCAAGCTCCCCGCTATCATGTCCGCCCACGCCGATCAGCTCATCCTTCAGGCCCTGCTCGAAGCCGGCGATGAGGGCGTCGTCTCCGGTGCCGATCTCGCCCGCCGACTCGGCGTGAGCCGCGTCTCCGTCTGGCAACATCTCGAACGTCTGCGCGAAGCTGGTTTCGCGATCGAGAGCCTCCATGCCCGGGGTTACCGCCTGTCGGTCCGGCCCGATTTTCTCCATCCGGCCCTGATCGACGCCTATCGCCGCCCCACCGCCATTACCCCCAGCCTCCATTACTCGGATACCATCGGCAGTACCAATGACGAAGCCGTTCGCCTCCTTGCCACCGGTGCTCCTGCCCCGCTCGTAGTCCTCGCGCGCCGCCAGGAAAAAGGCCGAGGCCGCCTCGGGCGCGCCTGGCACAGCGCCACCGATGGCAACCTCTACGCCAGTTTCGCCTTCCGCCCCGAGGTCGAACCCGCCCGCATGCAGACCTTTACCCTCTGGATGGGGGTCAACGTCTGCGCCCTCGTCGCCTCTTTTTGTCGTGTGACTCCCGGCCTGAAATGGCCCAACGATCTCCTCTTCGACGGTCGCAAAGCCGGCGGCATGCTTACCGAGGCCCGCATGGACGCAGACCGTATTCATGATCTCGTTTTCGGCCTCGGCCTCAACCTCCGCGCCCCCGCCGACGGTTGGTCGCCCGAGCTCGCCGCCCGCGCCACTTCGCTTTCCGAACACAGCAACGCGCCCCTCGATCCCAACAAATTCGCCGCCGCCCTCATCGGTCGCGTGCTCGATTCCTACGCCGCGTTTATCGACGGCAGCTACGCCGCGCTTTTTCCCGGCCTCTGGCAACGCTTCGACACCCTCAAAGGCCGCGCCGTGACCCTGCACCAAGGCGACCGCGAAATTACCGGCACTACCCTTGGCATCGACCCCGAAGGCAGCCTCCTGCTCCGCCTCGCCGACGGCCGTACCGAACGCTACCGCGCGGGAGAAGTCACCCTGTCCAAGAAGTAAGCCGCCCGCCATGCATTCCGAATCCTCCGCCTCCATTCTGCTCTGCGTTGATATTGGCAACACCCATACCCACCTGGCCTGGCACCAAGACGGACAACTCACCGGTCAGCGCGACATCTCCACCCCGCAACTCGACGACCCCGTCACCGGCCTCCCCGCCTACCTTCTGGCTCCTCGCCCCCCGCTCCCCTCTCCACGCTCCATCGCCTTCTGTTCCGTAGTCCCCGCCGCCACGCCCAAACTCCACGCCTGCGCCGCCGCCGCCGGCCTGCCCGCCTGGCAACTCACCCATGAGGTTCAGCTCGGTGTGCCCATCACTTACCCGCGTCCCGCCGAGATCGGCCAGGATCGTTTGGCCAACGCCGCCGGCGCCCACGCCCTCGCCCCCGGTTGCCCCGCCATCGTAATCGACCTCGGCACCGCCGTAACTTTCGACCTAGTCACCCCAGACGGCGGCTACGAGGGCGGTATCATCACCCCCGGCCCCGCCCTTGTTACCCGTTACCTGCACGAACGCACCGCTCAGCTCCCGCTCGTCACCGATCTGACCACGCCCGTTACCAGCGTGATCGGCAAATCCACCGCCGAGGCCATTCGCATCGGGGCGGTGGTGGGCTACGCCGGTCTCATCCAAGCCTTGCTCGACGCCGTGTTGGCCGAGTTTGCCGCCCGCGGCCTGCCTCCGGCCGGGATTTTTCTTTCCGGCGGAGCGGCCGAAGTCGTTAAAAACCGACTCCGCCAAAGTGCCCGTATCGTGCCCGACCTCGCCCTTACCGGTCTCGCCGCCGCATATGCGTTAAACCATCCCCGATCGCATTGATTTACTCGCGGCACTATTGGGCTGAAACTGATTCCAGCGCTGGCCCGCTCGCTCGCTCCCGGACTGGCATTCAGCTTTGCCGTCCATGAACCCCACGCCCGTCCAGCTGCCCGATTGCCTGTATTGCCGTCGCGACCAACGCCTGCACGATCTCATGATCGAGGTCACGCCCTTGGCCGTATCGACCCTGTATTTGTTCAAGGAGCAGACCTATCGCGGCCGCTGTGTCGTCGCCTATCGCGCTCACGTGAACGAACTCTTCGAACTGCCGGAGGCCGAGCTTGCGCTCTTTATGCAGGATGTGACTCGTGCGGCGCGGGCCATGAAGACCGCATTCGGCCCGGCCAAGATCAACTACGGCGCTTACTCCGACAAACTGCCCCACCTTCACGTCCACCTCGTTCCCAAATACATCGACGGTCCGTCCTGGGGAACCACCTTCACCATGATGCCCGAGCCCAAGCAGCTGCTCGCAGAGGCCGATTACACCGCGCTAATCGCCCAATTGCGCGCCGCGCTCGGGGCCTAAAATCCCCGTTCGCCGCTGCGCGCCCCGTTGGTCTTCCTGGTGACATCGGCGGAGCTAACCCTGATTTCGCTAATTTTTGCAAAAATAGAAAAAAGCTGGAATATATTGCAAAATGCGATTGGGGTTTCGTCCGCAATCCCTCTGGTTTCTCCCGCTATCCCGTTTGGTCCCTTTGTCGGTGTCCACGCCGGTAATTCCCTTACCTCCATCTCCGCGATCGCCATCCGAGCCCCTAAACTCCTCCCGCTCCCATGTTACCCTTACCTCGCTCCGCCCAACTAGCGTTGTTCCTCGGGCTCCTCCTGCCCGCCGCCTTTGCCGAGACCGCCTTCTGGGTCATGCCCGAAGGCAACGACAGCGCCGACGGCACCGCCGCCGCCCCGGTCGCCACCCTGCCGCGCGCCGCCGCCCTCGTGCGCGCCGCCCGCGCTGCCCAGCCTGCCGAACCCATTACTGTCTGGATCGCCCCCGGCACTTACCCCGTCCTCGAAACCTTCACCCTCGGTCCCGCCGACTCCGGCACCGCCCAGGCCCCTGTCACCTGGCGGGGCATGGAACGCGCCCGCGTGCGCCTGACCGGGGCCCGCGCCGTCGCCCCCGCCAGCCTGCAAACCGTCACCGCGCCCGCCTTGCTCGAGCGCATGGATCCCGCCGCCCGCGGCCAAATCGTCGAGCTCGACCTCGACGCCCTCGGCGTGCTCAACGCCCGCCCCTTCCCCGACTACCTGCGCGACATCGTCGATTTCTGCGCCGTCTTCTCCGATGGCCGCCGCCTGCCCCTCTCCCGCTGGCCCAATGGCGAATACGGTTACTCCACCATGAAGCGCGTGCTCTCCAGCGGCAGCTTCCGCGCCAACCAGCCCGAAGGCGGGGTTTTTGAATACAACGAAGACCGCCCCGCCCGCTGGCAAACCGCTCTTACCGAGGGCGGCGTCTGGCTGCGCGGCTTCTGGCGCGTGCCCTGGGTCGCCGAAACCCTGCGCGTCAAAGCCATCGACCCCGCCGCCCGCACCCTTGGCTTCGCGATCTCTACCAGCCAGGGCATTGGCTCCAAATACTCTCCGCTGGTGGACGGCACCCGCATCGGCGACGGCAAGGAAAACTGGTTCGCCCTCAACCTCCTCGAAGAGATCGACCAACCCGGCGAATGGTCCGTTGATTTCAAACGCCGCAAACTCTACCTCTGGCCCGCGTCCCCCGGCGCCAGCATTGCCATCGCCGACAACGGCAAGCCGCTCCTCGCCTTTGAGAACGCCAGCTACATTACCGTGCGCGACCTGACCCTCGGCCAGCAAATGGGCGATGCGGTCACCATCACCGACGGCGCCTCCATCCGCATCGCCGGCTGCGAAATCAACGGCGTCGTGCGCCGCGCCGTTTTCATCCGTGGCGGTCGCGACCACGTTATCCAAAGTTCCGACCTCACCGAGATCGGACTCGCCGCCATCGACCTGCTCGGCGGCGACCGCGCCACCCTCACCCCCAGCGGCCACCAGATTCTTAACAATCACATCTACCGGGCCGCCCTCAACGCGCCCACTCCCACCATCATCGCCGGCCTAGACGCGCCCACCCAGCAACTGGTCGGCGCCCGCTTCGCCTACAACCGCATCCACGACGTTTCCTACTCCGGCGTGCACTTCGGCGGAAACGACAACATCTTCGAATTCAACGAACTCTACCGCCTCGGCCTCGACGGCGGCGACCTCGGCGGCTTTTACACCACCGGCGGCTGGACCTCTCGCGGCAACGTCGTGCGCTCCAACTTCATTCACCACTCCGAGAACGCCAACGCCATCTACATGGACGACGGCAACTCCGGCCTGCTCGCCGAGGACAACCTCATCTACCGCACCGAGTCGGGCATCTTCATCGGCGGCGGGCACGACCATATCGCCCGTCGCAACCTCATCGTTCAGGCGCACAATGCCATCCACGTCGATGATCGCGGCATCGCCCGCCTCTACATCGCCACCGATCCCCGCCTGCGCAAGGACCTCGATTCCGTGCCCTACAAATCCTCCCCTTGGCGCGAGAAATATCCCGCGCTCCTCGGCATCCTCGATACCGACCCTTCGATCCCGCACGGCAGCCTGTTGACGGGCAATATCGTCGTCGGCTGCGGAGCCTTCGCCCGCCGCAGCGGCGACGCTGCCGTGCTCGCCGCCGGTTTCCGCTTCGAGGCCAATACCGAAGTCGCCGACCTCTCTGCGCTCGTGGATCCCGCCGGCCTGAATTTTACTCCGCGCGACCTCGCGGCCAATCCCGAGCTCAAGCCCTTTGCCGCCCTCGATCTCGCCCGCTACGGCATCCAGCCCGACGAGTTCCGCACTACCATACCCGCCCGCGATATCGAATTGCTCCGCAGCGGTAACACCAAGCGCAAAGCCTTCGACTCCCAGCAGGACGTCAACGCCTACGCCCGCCCGGCGACCCCTTGACGGCGGGGTCGCGCCGCATCCCGCCGCTCCGTTTTCCTCCTCACTCCAAGCTCCCCGCTCCCGGCTCTTTCGCCCATGCGCACGCTCCTGGCCTCGCTGATGTTCTTGGGTCTCGTCGGTCATCGCCTCGCCGGTGACCAAGTTCCCCTATCCACCTTCATGAGCGAGCCTGCCCCGGAGAACATCGTGTATGCGACACGTGGTGACGAAAAGCTGATCCTTCATACCTTCCGTCCGGCGCCTTCCTCCGCTCCCCGCCCCGCCATTCTCTGGATTCACGGCGGGGCCTGGGTGGGCGGCACCACCGACGGCTTTATGCCGCTCGCCCGCTACACCGCCAGCCGTGGTTTGGTCTCGTTTAACATCACCTACCGGCTCGCCAAACCCGGCTCCGTCACCCTGGCCGACTGTGTGGCGGATTGCCGCTCCGCCCTCCGCTACGTCCGAGCCCACGCCGCCGAACTCGGGGTCGATCCAAACCGTATCGCCGTGGCTGGCGATTCCGCCGGTGGACACCTCGCGGCCGCGCTCGGCACCCTTCCGGGTTTCGACCACCCCGACGACGATTTCGCCGTTTCCGGCCGCCCCGACGCACTCCTGCTCTACAATCCCATCGTGGACCTCACCGAGGACGACTGGATCCGCTACGCCGTGGGCGGCGCGGCCCTGGCGGATAAGAAAAAAACCGCCCGCCCCTCCGACCCGGCCGCCCTTGCGGTGGCGCGCGCACTGTCGCCGCTATTTCACGTCGCGCCCGGCCAGCCCCCCGCCCTGATTCAACACGGACGCGGCGACCGCGTCGTGCCCTACGCGCAGGCCGAACGCTTCGCCGCCGCCGCCCGCGCCGCCGGCAACCGCTGCGACCTTATTCTGTTGGGTGAAGACATCGGCCATGCCTTTGTGATCGCCGCCTACAAGTGGCCCGAACCCGTCGTAGTCGAGGCCGTGCGCGCCGCCGACCGCTTCCTTGCCAGCCTCGGCTGGCTGGAAGGCGAACCCACGCTGACCAGCTCCAATCCCCCCGCCTGGCCTTGAGCCAGCTCCGTGGACGTGGGGGAATAAGTGAAACAGGCTCAGGCCTTCGTCTACCGAGCGAGCGCGGGTTGTTCGATGAGCAGTAATTCGCCGGCGGGCACGCTAAGTTCGGATTTAGGCACCGGGAGGGAAGGAGCGGCTATGGCCTCGGGCTCAATCCAGGCCGGGCGGAAGGCTTCGCCGCTGCGATGGATCACGGACGTTTCGCTTCGGGCGATGCGAGTCCACGGGGCGGCTTGGGCGGAGGGGTTGTAGGCGAGTTGGTAGGTGCCGGTGCCGTCTTGCAGCGCGAGGGTAAGCAAACCGCCGTCGCGACTGTGCGCAACGCGCTGGGCGGGGGCGGTCGCGAGGGGGTGGATCTCGACCACATAGAAACGGCTGTCGCCTTTGGTGTAGGAGGTGGGTTGGTTGGGAGTCGTGGTCGGGTTTTGCAGCAGCAGGCGCATGGACTTTCCTGGCGTATCGGTGCCGTGGGTGATGCTGCCAGACATGACGTCGGTAGGCTGGCCGGTGATGGTCGCGAAATCGCGGGCGCGGAAGGTGACCGCCAGGCCGCCGTAGCTGTAGCGACCGGGGGCGAGAGTTTTGAGCTCGTGTTTCTTGCCCCAGTGCCCGCGGCCTCCGACCAGCATCAGGGTGCCGAGCACTTCGCGCGCGGCGGTGTCGGCGTCGGCGGTGATGGTGACCAAGCCCAGCAGTCGCTCGGGGGTGAAAATCCAGGCCTGACGCTGACGCCACGGCGTCGCTTTTTTGGCGTAGGGGGCGAGCAGGGCGTCGGCGCCAAGGGCGGCGCAGCGGTCTCCGACGGTGGTGGTGGTGGACTCGACGCTGGTCAGGCAGGCGAGTTCTTTCAGCCAGGGCATTTCTCCCTCCGGCAGAGGGCCGGCGGAGAGTTTCACGGCCGTGCCGACGTCTTGCAGGGCGGCGTCGAGGGGCCAGTTGCCGCTGGAGCCGGTGGTGAGCATGGCGCCGACGTAGCTGGATTTACCGCGTGCGATGTCCCCGGGGGTGTAGCCGAAGTTGCGGGCGGTGCCGACGAAGGACCAGTTGCCGAAGCGGCCGCGCGGACCCTGAATGTTGCGGTCATAAACGAAGTAGCGGTCGGGCGCGGGCGCGAGGGCGAGGTCGGGGCGGAAGAAGGATGCGAGCCAGAGGTCGCCCCGGGGCGGGTTGGCGAGGGCGATACGCTGGTTGTGCGTGCAATCGGTGAGGGCGGCGAGGATCAGGGCACCGTCGCTGCCACTGATCGTGTTCCAATAATGGTGCCAGCTGGCGGCGGTGCTCCACTCGGCGACCCCGCCCGGCTCGACCGAGAGTGGGTAATACCAGCGCATGGCGCGAACCAGGGCGAGGGCTTCGGCGGAGTCGGTGAGCTGGGCGATGCGGAGCAGTCCGCGCACGGCGGCGATGTGGTAGCTGAAGGCTTCGTTTTGGCGCTCGGCGTAGTGGGTGGCACCATCGGGCAGGACGCTGTGGCTGAGGAAGCGCACGCCGCTTGCCACCAAGGCGCGGCGCTCAGGGTCGGGGAAGAGGCGTTCGGTGGCGGCGAGGGCGAGCAGGCGGCGCACGTCCATGTTGACCACGCCGTAGTGGACGGAGGGATCGGCGAAGGTGGGGCCCCATTTTTTAACGATGTAGTCGGCGTTGGTTTTAAGGCTGGCCTCGGTGCGCGCGGAGAGGCCGGGCGGGAGGATGTCGGGGCGGGTGGTGCGCAGGATCAGCCAGGCGTCGGCGAAGGTGTCGCAGAAACCGAAATCCCCGAGGCTCTTGGAGTCGGGCACGAGGTATTCGCTGATGGAGGCGACGCGGCGCAGGATGGGGGCGACGAGGCGGGGGTCGCCGGCGAGCGGGCTCTGGGGATGGCAAAATGCCTGGGTGAGGATGAGAAGTTGATCCGCTCGGGTGGGGAAGGCCCAGCCGGTGGCATCGCGGACGGCCCCGCCCTCGGGGCCTTTGGCGAAGGTTTTGTTTTCTCGCAGGAGGGTTTCGACCCGCTTGATGAAATCGCCTACGAGGGGGTTGGCTTTGACGTCGCCGGGGATGGGCGGGAGCAGCGAGGAGCCGGGAGCGAGGAGCGGGGAGCCATGAGTTGAGCGCAGGGTTTTCGCATCGGCCTGGCCGGTTGCAGCGATCTCGGGCTGACCGGCGGCGAGGGCGGCGGCGGCGTCCTCCTCGCACCACGCGGCGGCGGCGGTGCGGGCGGGATTTGAGGGGGCCGGGCGCTCGGCGGCGTTGAGCGCAGTGGCGAGGGCGAGGATAGCGGGGATGAGGTAGCGGAGCATGGGGTAGAGCGTGGGGCGGGGAGCGACGTTGTTCGCGGTCAGGAATGTTTTTTAAAGCCTGTCGGGTGTAGCGGATGTCGGATTGGCCGGCCCGGATTCGTCTGATCGCAGGTGGATGAGCGCGCTGGAAACAGTCACCGGGCGATCGTCGGACACCAAGGCGAACCAGTCTCCGGCTTCCGGCGGGAGCTGGGCTTGGTAGGTTTCATCCGCTTTGGTGGCGGGCAGCGCCTGCCAGACGCGATTCTTGATGTCGTTAGCCGTCTGCACCGCAGGAGCGGCTTTGGCCCAATAGACCTCAACCGAGATCAGTGGATGGGGCGCGGTGACGTAGAAGCTCGCGATTTGCGGGTCCTTGCCCGGCACCACCCGGACCTTGGGAAACGGTTTACCGATGTCCTTCAGGTAGTATTCGAAATACGGAACTTCCATCGAGAGCCAGTTGGCTTTTTGACCCTTGGGGGTGGGGTAGGGCTGGAAGGCGGTGGGGACGAAATTCGGGTCGGGTTTTTCGGTGCTGGCGATGTCGCCGCCGGGCACCGGCACCTTGTGGTTGGCGTTGGGCGCGTAGAGGTGGTTTTTTTCGCCGGGAATGGCGTCGAGCGTGCCCTGGGCGGCCTGGGGCCAGCCGAAGAAGTCGTTGGTGGCGGCGGCCAGATAATAGGCGGCCTTCATCTCGGGCGCACGACGGCCAGCGTCGAGGCAGGCGAGCCAGCGTTCGCGTTCTTCCGGCGACAGCCGCGCCAAGCCGGTGCGGGGAAGCTTGGGGTTGTAGGGCGCGTTGGTCGGCGAGGACTGGGAGCCGAGGTCGAAGAAGCCGCAGCCATAGAGCGCGAAGCCCGCCTTTACCCGGTCGCCGGCCAGGCCGCAGACCATGGTGGTCATGTAGCCACCCCAGGAAATGCCGACCACGCCGATGCGCGTGGTGTCCACGTCCGGTTGGGAGCGGAGCAGGTAGAGCGACTTCATAGCGCTGAGCACGCCGTCGAAGATGACGCTTTCGCTGGCGTCGGGCTGGGCCACCCAGCGGCCTTCGCCGTATTTGAGCGCGCTCCAATTGCCTTTGGTGACGGTGAGTGTTTTCGGTTCGGCGATGCCGGGCAGATCGGGCGCCACCGCGACGTAGCCGCGCTGGGCCCAGGCCATGGCCTTGTCGATTTCGGCCGAGCCGCCTCCGCCGTGCAGGACCAGCAGGCCGGGATGTTTTCCCGGCGACTTCGGGGTCGCGATCACGGCGAAGATCTCCGAATCGTCCCGCGAACGGAAGGCCACCTGGCGCACGGTGATGTTTTCCGGCACCGGAGCGGAGTAAGGAATCTCGCGGAGGATTTCCGGCGCCCGATCATCGAGAAACGGGCGCAATGGGTCTGATGCATCCTGGGCGTGAAGCCCGCATAGAGTGATCAAGCCCAGCACGGGCATGAAGAAACGGGGCAAGAATCGGCGCATGGCCAAAGGGGTTTTGGGGTGGGGTAGAAAGGGGGCCTGCGGGGTCAGCGGGCGGGGGCTCGGGTGAACACGCGGCGGCCATCGGGGGTGGTGGAGACGGTGTAGGTATCGGTCTGGTCGGGCCAGGAGACGGTAAGTAGGGTTTTTTCGTCGTTCCAGCGGGTGGCGGGTAGTTTTTCGCCTTGGCGGTGGGGGAAGAGCAGGATGACGAAATTCGGCTCCACGCTGCGCGAGCCGATCACGACCTGCGTACCCAGCCCCATGCTGCGGCCGGTGAACTGGTGTTCGTCGGCGGTCTTCTTGTATTCGACGGTCCCTACGATCGGGGTGGGCTGGTAGGTGGGCAGCTCGGGCGCGCCGATGTCGAGGGTGCGCACGAGCAGGAGGCGGTCGCCCTTGGCGGGGACGAGGTCGGTGCGGCCTTGGAAACCGTAGTTGTTGTCGGCGGGCTGGCGGGCGGTGTCGCGGTCGCCGAGGAGGATGTCGGGGCCGTTGATGGAGACGGCGGAGACCTCGGGGGGCATGTTCATGCGCCATTCGTAGAGGTGTTCGGCGTCGTCCTTGCGGATGTCGTCGATGACCAACACGTAGGGGTGAGTGCCGCGAGCGAGGGTGACGGTGCGGAAGGCTTTGCCCACGGGATACCATGGGGCGCGGAGTTGCCAGCCGTCCTCGTCGTCCCACATGCGGGGGTCGCCGTTTTCGCGGGTGGCGAAGCCGGTGTAGTAGGCGAGGACCGAGGGGGTGGGATCGACCTCCCATGCGGAGAGGGGTATACGTTCCTGTTGGCGGGCGGCGGGCTCGACGCCCCAGTGCTGGGAGCGGCGTTCGAGAGAGGCGCGCGATTCGGTGAACATGGATTTGGTCCATTGCCAGTCCCAGCAGTATTTGGCGTCGATGATAGCGGTGGTGGCCGAGGGGGTGTCTTCGGCGGAGATCCAGCGGGCGGGGGTGGCGAAGTAGCCCTGGCCGCGCCCGTCGATGGTGACGATGTTGTGGAACTTGGATTCGGTGTCGCGGTAGCCGTCGGCGGCCCAGATGCGGCCGAGGGCGGTGAGGGTGAACTGGCCGCGATCGGCGTGGTCGTGGCTGGGGAAGGTGGTGTCGATGCGGCAATCGACGTGGAGGTTGAGGTCGTTTTCCCCCCAGCCGGTGCGGGTGTAGAGGACGCCGCGTTCGCGGTCGTGGAAGGTGAGCCCTCCGCCAACGATGGCGGCGGCCTCGCGCTGGGCGGCGATCCGGGAGTCGGCGGCGTCGGGCACGACCGGGGTGATCCACTGGGCCTCCTCGGCCTCGGAAGCTATTTTGGCCCAGTCACGGTCAACCACGGAAGGCTGGTTGCGCAGTACGTAGTCGATGCCTGGAGACGCGGGGAAGAAATATTTCTGGAGCGTAAGCAGGGTGAGGTTGGGCGGGAAATTCGCGAGATCTCCGGAGGATTGCCAGGCGCGGCCGAAGGGCTGCATGGACTGGACGAGCCAGGATTCGGTGTGGCGGCGCCAGTGGGGGTGGAGCAGGAGGTTTTTGCCGCGGTTGGCGAAGGCGAGCATGGGGGCGGCGATGTGACCGATGCCGGCGGTCTGGTAGCCGATGCCCTCGGTGCCGAAGCCGAGCGGGTTGATGGCGTAGGTGAGGTAATCGCGGTAAACCTCGTAGATGCGTTCGAGGCCGCGCGGGTCGAAGCCGGGCTCGCCCTCGATGGCGAGCAGGCAGGCGGCGTAGGACTGGGTCATGCCGATGTGGTTCCAGTTGCGCCAGTGGGCGGGCAGATCCATGCCGAGGGTGTATTTGCCGGCGGTGGCGCGTACGAGGAGGGAGCGAAGCTCGTCGCGCTGGGCGGGGCTCATCCAAGTCCAGGCCCAGTCGTAGCCATAGGCGAGTTCGTTGGGCACGAGGTAGCGGGTGGAATACCAGTGGAATTCGTGACGGGGTTTGCGGTTGGCCTCGTCCACGCGCGGGCTGACGTAGCGGGCGTAGGTGGCGAGGGCGGTGGCGACCTCGCGACCGGAGGAGGCATCGTCGTCGAGCAGGGCGAGGAGGGCCTTGGCCTCGAGGGCGACGAGGAGCGGGTTGCGCACGCCCCAGCGGGTGGAGAAGGCGCGGCCGGGCAGGTTGGTGCGGAAGCCGGAGCCGGGAGGGTTGTCGTCCTCGGGGCTTTCCTTGTAGGCGGCGCGGAAGGCGTCGAGGTCGCCGGAGGCGAGGGCGGAGTAGCAGCCGGCCTCCCAGGTGCCGGGCGTGCCGATGCCTTTGCGCAGGAGCTCGCGCATGCCGCCGATCATGCCGACGGCGGCGGCGTTGGCCTCGGGGCCGAGCAGTTCGCGGCGGAGGCGGGGAAGGTCGGCGGGTCCGAAAAGGATGCGGGGGTGCTGGCCGGCGGGGGGCACGCTAAAGAGGCGCTCGGCGGCAAAGCCGCGGGCGTCGGGTTGCCAGGGAACCGGGGGCGAGGGCGGGAAGGCGAAGGTGCCGTTGAGGGCGCGTTCTAGTTTCTCTGCGGGATAGACGGGATCGACGTCGCCGATGCGCGGGTCGCGGGCCGGGATGGCTGATTGGGCGTAGGAGTAAGAGGAAACTGCGAACAGGGCGCAGGAGAGCCAAGTCTGTCGGGTGGAGTGAAGCAGCAAACGGGGTAGCATAGGGGGAAATAGTCCGCAGGGGTGGCGGGGAGGGAGCGATTATCCGGACTTGCGCAAGACACCTTGATTTGCGTGTATTTTCAATATATTTCCTATTTTGCGTAATTTTTCATATTAACTTCCGTAAATTTAGGAAAATACACTTTAGTTCGCGTAGTGATATCATTCCCAATCGCATATGAGCCATTGAGGCTTCGTGTTTCGTATCGCTGAGTAAGCACTCGATTCGATTTTCGCCCGGGTGCCGGGATGCCTTGGAATGCCGCCGCTCAGTCGTTTTGGCCGGGTTTACTCAATCCGAGTGCGTCTCCTTCTTGGCACTTTAAAATTGGCGTCCCCACGGGGATTCGAACCCTGAGCATGCGTTTACGTCTCTTCTTCATGTTGTTATAGTTGAGTAACTAACAATTTTACGTTTGTAAATTTTTACATCCACGGGGGCTTTTAGAGGGTCGAATTATGCACTGTTTATGCACCGTAGTGATGTTTTCACTACGGCAAGAGCACGTCGTTGAACTCCCGGTTTATGCGAGTGAATTTAGTTCTGATTTGCGGTCAATCCCGTGGAACGCACCCCATCTCCGATGGACACGGGCTTCAGCTCGGCGCCAAAGACAGGTTCGGTTTCTGGCGACTGCGGCCATTGGCCTGAAAGTCGGCCCGCAACTCGGCGGTGTTCCTTTTAGGCATCGGTGAGACGAATCAGAGTTTGACCTTACGATAGTGCTCCGTCGCCGCATCGTTGAGGGCGCAGACCAAGTGATCGACCTCCGTCGAGGGATTCCCGGGAGGCTTAGTGTTGGCCGCTAGGTGATGCTCGCGCACACGCCGCGCGTGATGAAACGCCTCGGGCCACTTGGCTAGGAACGTCGGGATAACTTTTTTAGCGATCTCAGCGTTGGTGGAGTATTCTTTGCCGAGGGCCTTTTCGACTGCATCTTTGGCGAGCGTGCCAGTGAGCAAATCGGCCCGTGTTGTGTAGCCTTGGATGTGGAGCAAAAGCCAGAACTCGAAGCATGGCGTGGAATGCGCGAGCCGCACGCCTCGTGCCTTTGCGAGCTGCTGCACGTCGGGCCAGATGCCATTACGCACCGCGACATCTGTGTCGATTACGGCCCAGACGTGGTCGTATTTCTCGACCTCGTTGATCGCGGTTTGCTTTTTCTTCACGCGCCTAGCCAAGGCGGTGACCTCGTCGGCGGCGGAATTGATGACATGCCGTGGATCGCTGGCGCGGCCCGGCTGGATTTTCACGGTGACGGTGGCGAGTTGGAGCGATTCACGCAGAAGTTCGAAGTAAACGGGTTCGGTGACTTCACCCTCGGTCACGATGAGAAAGGCGTCGCCGGGCTTGGCGTGGGCCGCGCGTGAGGGCATGGCCACTTTGCGAGCCAGGCTCAGCTCCTTCGCCTCCTGCCACCACGGTTTGGCCGCGCCGCTGCTCATGCATTCACCTCTGGCTTGGCGGGCAGAATCTGGACGGCGGGGAAAGTGCCGAGAAGTCCCTCAGGCACGAAGGGCACGGCACCGTAACGACCAGCGAGGTAGCCCCGCACCAGAGATTCGCCTACACGCGGCTCGTAATCAGTAAGTGGATACAAGTGGGCGCGACCCTCGTCGTCTTTATCGGTGAACCAGACCTGATCGCGACGGATGAGCGTCGGATCGAGCAGAAGCGGGTTGTGGGTGGTGAAAATGATCTGAGCCCGTGACGGGTTCTCCTGGTCGCTAAAAAACAAGCGTAACAACTCACGCACCATCAGGGGATGCATGCTGGCCTCCAACTCGTCCACGCAGAGCGTGCGTCCAGCTTGTAGATGCTCCAGCAGCGGGCCAATCAGTGCAAAGAGTCGGTGCGTGCCGGCAGATTCGCGGACCCAAGGCAAGGGAAGGTTCTGGCCTCCGGGCGCAGCGTGGAGCAGCTCGGGCTCGACGCCCCAAAGGTGAGTGCCGAACACGCCCTTAGCCTCTTCTGGCAGGTGATCGTTCATCGACTTAAAAAAAGCATCCGCTTCGGCCGGCATTACGTTGTCCACTTGCCGAGCGCCGCGGATACCTAGGTCGGCGTTGCGGAGCAGGCGCAGGATCTTGTCGCGATTTGGAGAGCCGTCCTGCGCGAGGGAGCGTAGTGTGTCCTGATAAAGGGCGACTGACGGAAACGGGATACGCAGATCGAGAAAAACCAACCGATTCACCAGCCAACGGAACACCGGCTCTAGCTCCTTGCGGTTTTCCGCGATGGCCTTTGAGAGGTAGAGCATGTTGGGCAGCGTTCGCTTTTCGACCGCCCGGTCGCGCGGTAGTCCCTTGGGACTGTCAGGGGAAAAGATGTGTGCCGCAGCTTCCTGCGACCATTCGCGAACGAACCAGACCTGCTCTTTGCCAAGTGGAAAAGCGCGCAGGGATTCGTGCCGGACGAGCGTCTTGGTGGCTGCGACGCGGTATTCGTAGCGCACGCCCTCGTTGACGAAGGTGACGGCGAAGGCAGTGGGCTCATCGGCAGCGGCAGGATCGAGGGCGAATGGCTCAATTTGGGGGATCGGCGTTTGCGGGTCGGTCGTTTTGGCGGATTCACGCACGAAACCGACAAAGGATTCCAAGGCCTCGATCAGAGTGCTCTTGCCACTGGCGTTGGCACCGTAAATGGCCGCTCCCTTAACCCAGCGCCGGTTTTTCAGGCCGGGAAGGTTTGGGGTGATACAGCTTTCGGGGAGCGCCTTGTCATAATTACTGGCCGCCAGATTGAGGGTCTGGAGGTCACGAAATGCCCGATAATTAGAGACAGAAAATTGAAGGAGCATTTGGGGAATTAAGCATAACAAGGCACACTTGGCCAGTTTTAAGCGGAAAAACCGCTTAAATTTAGGTTTCCGTCGCCTGGATATGATTAACGCAGAGTCTAGCGGCGAGAAAGAGCGCGGCTGTAGATATGGTCACCGACTGCAGGGAAACGGGCCGCCCTTTTTAAAGGGCTGGCTTGGCCCCGCGCCGGCTGCGGCCAGTAGCTTCAAAGTCGGCCCGCAACTCGGCGGTTTGCTGCTGGATCTCATGACCCCACGCCCGTATCGAATAACCCGATACGCCTGCTTCAACCGCTTCCCGCTCCCAGGCGCCAACCGTCGCCGCTTCGATCTCGGCGAACATCGCTCGCACCTCGCGCTTGTCCAAGGCGGCGACGGCTGCCAGCCGGAGCACATCGTCAAAACGCCGGGGCAGGCGCATATCACCGAGCCAATTCAGCGCGATGAACGTGTTGCAGACATTCGGGTTCAGGTCGTAGGCCGGACTGAGTTGCCAGGTCTTAAGTTGGTCAAAGTAGAGGAAGGCATGGTTGCGTCCGTGGTCGTCGCGGTTGGTGGCGAGCAGATTGAAAAGGATGCGGCGAAACGCCTCCTTGGCCTCGGGCGCGCCACCTAGGGCTCGCGCCAAGCGGATGAGTTCCTCGTAGCCGATTTCGCCGTTGGCGGCTTGCTTGTGGAGCATCCCGCTCAGGCTGTGAACATGGAGCCTGCGCCACACGCCAGTATCGGTTTTCACTCGGTCGAAACGTGCCGTCGCAAAGTGACGTCGCCCCTCGTCCTCCACCAACCAAGCCGGCGGTACCCGCAGCCCGGCTCGCTTGGCCATGCGCCAAAACGCGAACTCGACTGCACCCTCCGTCTCGTCGCCGAGCCGCTCCAGCTTCAGGATCACTGGCTGATGATCAGGCGGCGTGGCACCACCGACCAACAGCTCATGCAGCGAAAGCGTCGTGCCCTCGGTGGTATTGGGCAGGAAGGCGGAGAGCTTGGGAAAGGCACCGCCCAAGGTCCCGCCGGCGTGGGCCAGGGCGAGGTTGACGGCATTGCGGTCGAGCGACACCGGCTCGGCCCTAAATGCGTCCGCTTCCCGGGCAATGGCAGCGAGGCTGACTCGACCAACCGCCTCGTCTGCTCCTTGGCCAATCACAGGCTCAAAGGAGATCGCACCTGACGCACGCTGCCCCAATGCGGCGAGTTTGCCCATCGTGGTTCGCAGTTCCGGCAGCTCATGCTTGAGCATTCGTTCACCCCACGCATCCGGTAGCGCATCGGCAATCAGTCCCGGCAATCCCGCGTGCAATGGTGTCGAACCCGGACGAAAAACTTGCAGCCCTGCCCCCACCCGGGCGACAGGGAGATGCACCGGAGAGAGATCGTGTCCGGTTTTAAGAAACTCCTCGGTGAACTGTAGTGCATAGGATTGCTCCCGGGCGTTGTGAGCCAAGGTCGCCATGGGGCGTCCCAGGTAGCTGAGATTCAGCGTAGTTGGTTCGTTGAGAGACATGGCGGTTTATTCCTGCCTGGCCTTAAGCCTCACCCTTTTCCGCACGCTTGGCGGTATACTGGAGGCCAGAAACTCTTCCATGCTCTTAGGGGCTGGCGGCGGCGGTTTGCACCCCTCCAGGAATCTGTCCGCCATACCAAGGCTAACGAGCAGACGGGCTAGAGCGGCGGTGCCAATCTGTCCGGTGGTCTCGAACTTGCGAAGCGTGCGCAAGGGCACCCCCGACCGTTCCGCTAAGTCTGCCTGTCTCCAACCCAGCCGAATGCGCTCACCCCGAATGCCAGCAGCCAAAGCTGAAAGGACATCGGTTTCATTCGTAAGAGTCACCATTATGCCTTTAAAATTACTTTATTCAGTTTAAGCGACATCAAAATGCTATTCAATGGGCATCAGTCGCATGGAATGAATCCCGTCTGGTTGACTGGCACGGTGCTGAAACGCCGGAACACAGATCACCTGAATAATCATCGACCCAGCTGGGTGACGACCGACGGTGCAAAAGCCTGAGTGCGCGACATGTCGCGCAATTCCTTGACACGTGCCTGAGCTGTAAAATATGTGACATGTCGCGCATCGAGCTAATGCCACCAGCTACTTCCGTGACCCTACTTTTCCTCAATATCGCTTTTCTCCTACTCGGCCTGCTCGGACTGATTTTCTGGATTCAGATGCTGATTGATGCAGCCACCAAGGAGACGGACTCCACCAACAAGATCGTTTGGATTTTGGTCATCCTGTTCCTGAATTTCCTGGGCGCCTTGATCTACCGTTTCGCTCGCAAGGGCCCGAGAGACGCAGCCAACAAGGGCGTTCGCGTCGGCTAAATTTCACCCATGAAGACTCTAACCGTTGTTATCACGCTGTGCGCCTTGCTCCTTCAGGGCTGCGCGGAAGACCCAAGGTCCCGCGAAGCCGAGACCCTGTTCGTTAGCGCCAAGCAAAAGGAGGCGCTTCAGACCCCCGAGGGTCGATCCGAAGCTCTGGGCGTTTATCAGATGGTAGCCCAAGACTACGCCGACACCCAACACGGGAAACGGGCGCAAGCGGAGTTTGACCGACTCTCCCCGGTCGTTGCCAAGGAAATGAGTTCCAAGTTGAACGCCCTGATACAGGAGGCCGCCTACTAGACGCGCTACTTAGGCGCCGCCCTTACTGGAAAAACTCGCCAACGGGAACACGCAACCCTTTCGCCAAAAACCGAAGATCGATGTCCGTGACCTCTCGCTGGCCGCTTTCGATCCGCTGCACGGTGTCACGGGACACATTCCAGCCCACGGCGGCGAGCCGGCCGGCCAGATCTTCTTGGGTTAGCTTTTGATTGGTCCGAATCGTCATCACCGCTTTACCGATCAAATTCCGATCATTTCGGCGTAGGGGAACATACTTTTTTCGAGCAAGCGACATGTCGCGCTAAGCAATAACCGAAACAAGCCCCCTAAATACGCGACATGTCGCGTATCTTTGCGTCGGCCCAAAATCCGATCTCAACCCGAACTCCTCAACTGGTGAAACTCAGAACCCTTCTCCCGCTTCTTGGCCTCATTACCGTCGGCACCGCCCGAGCCGAGTTTCGCACCTATACCAGCAATGAAGGCGTCTCCCTGCGTGCAGAAATCTTAAAACTTGAGGGATCGAGTGTGACGCTTCGCCGCGAGGACGGGCAAACGTTCACGCTGCCGCTCACCCGGTTCAGCAATGCGGACCAGTTCACGATTCAAACTGAGTTCGGCGCCAAAACCGTGTCCGCCCTGGGAACCACGACCACGGAAAAGCCCGCCGCGGAAAAATCGCTACCACGGAGCTTTCGAATCAAAAAACCTGAAAACCTCGGAGGCGATTGGGAACCCCAACGTCCGGCCCTGAAAATCGCGCTCTACCACGGCATCGAGTTCGACGAGGAGGATCTCAAGGAACTCTTCGGAGAAAAATCGAGCACGGAGAGTGCCGCCCAGATGCTCGTGAACTTTGGCCTGAACATTAAGGTGTTCGCCTTCAATTGGAGTTCGGACGAGGAAGCCCTCGACTACATCAAAACCCACTTGGTCACAAACGGTCCGTTTCTTTTGAGGTTCAAAGAGCGGGACGAATTCAAAGGTATGACGAAGCGTCAGACCATGGTCATCGGTTATGACGATTTCAAAAAATCCATCGAAGTCCTCCTCCTGGGAAAAACCTACCAGGTAAAATACGAGAACATCTCCCAGAAAACCCAAACGGTGTATGCCGTGTCGCTGGCCAAGGATGAAATCTCAGACGAGGTCACAAAGCTTACCGTCCGAACCCTGCTGGAGCGGTCCGAGATTGCCACGTCGTATGATGAGCTTGAGCGAGCCCTGAAAAAATCAGAGGCGTTCAAATTCACGTCTACCGAGTGCAATAGCCACGAGAATACGACGAACGCGAAGGCGACGCGAAAAACCGCGCAAAATGGACCAAGGCTAATTCGCACGGCGCTGCACAGCGCCGCACTCGTCATTATCCCCCAAAGCAAGGACTGCCTTGCGGTGGCTTTCTACCGCGAGCCCTCCACCAACATCATTCAAAGTCTCAAACTGGCCAACGGGACTTGGACGAAAAGCGATCTTACCATGGGAAGAGCGACCGAAAATTGGGTGATCAAACGTAATGATAAATTTTCACTGCCCAGCATTCGCCTCACCTCCGAACCACGCTGAGACGAGCGGCCGGGATCGGGTTCTGCCGCGGCCAAAGGAGCCCCGGCGAAACCTAGCCGTCACCACCCAGCTCCCCCTCCCGCTTCTTCGTCCAACCTCCAACCAAACCAAAATCCATCATGAAAATGAGACTGATCGGAGCGGGACTTTTATTGGCCACCGCATTGGCTGCGTCTGAAACCACGGAGCTGCGGACGTGGACCAGCTCGGCTGGAACCTCGATTCGTGCAAAGTTTATCTCCGCTTCCGGTGGAGTGGTGAAACTCCAGAAGGACGACGATAGCGTATTGGAAGTGCCGCTGAGGTTACTGTCCGAAGAGGATCAAAAGTTTGTCCGCACCATTGAACCAATTTCTGCGGAAACGCCCAAGTCGGTGGCGTCTTCGGCCTCTCCTCCTGCTAGGGCTCGTGGCGTCCGGGAGTTGCCGCAGGTCCCAGCGGATCTCGACACGCCAGCGCTTAAAAAACTGCCGGCTCCGACCGTGGCCTCTGAGGCCGAAATCCGGAAATACATCCGACGGGTGTTGGTTTTCGCGACTGAGCTGGATTTCAACGATCAAATCGGACGTCGGGAACTGACTCTGGTCGTTTCCAACTTTGGTTCATCCAATCTTGATATCCTCCTTGATGAGATAAATCGCGTGATTGCCGCGCGTGAAGATGACGTATCGCCGTTGGTTCCGCATGGTGTTTCTGGCGCGATTGAACCGGCGTTGGTTTCCTTGGCGACCGATGAGAACAAGGCGCTGGTCATCGCCGCGTTCGCCAAAAACGTAAGTCTGGCAGGCCTGATTAAGCAGAAGCGGTGGGACGAAGACGCGGCGGAATCACTGGCCACGCATCTCAGGAACTACCGGCCCTACGGCGGTTATGGGCGACAAGATGTGGACATGATCATGCTCGCGGCCAGCTCTCGGAATCCCAAGGTGCGTGAAGCGCTGCTGGCCCTGCTTTCCAAACCGAAGACCGAATACCTTCTGGGGTTTGCCGTCCGTTCTCAGTCGGGCGCCAACCCCGATACCGACTTTATCCGACAACTCTGGGCCAAGCAGCGGGGAGCCAGGCCTTCGCTTGAGTTGGCGGCGGCCGCGATGGAGGCCGGTGAAATCACGGCGCTTGAGATCGTCGCAAAATATCTCCGCACCTTCGACGATGCCGCACTGAAGGGAGCGACCGATGACACCCGGTTGGCCAAGCATTATGCGAAGCGGATGAAATCCGTCACCGATGCTCCTCCCGGTGATCCCGCCGAGACCGCCGCCTGGATTCTTGCCCGCCTGAGCAAACTGAAATGGGACGGCTCCACGAAGACCTACACCGAGTGAGTCGGCCACGACGCAAGCCCTCCGCCCTTCACGAGTCCGGTTACCTTTTAACCTCCGATCACTTCAAGCACCCGCGAGCGAAAACGCACAGTGATCTCGGTGTCTCCGGTTTTCCTCCTCAACCCATTTTAAAATTCCGAAACCATGGCTGAAAAAATCATCTATCAGAGCGCCAACATCTCCATCACGACATCCAAGGTCGGGTTCGGTGGGACCACTTATTTTTTGCGCAACATCGCCAGTGTTCGCGTCACCAAGTCCCCTAACGGCTTATCATTGATGCTGGTCCTGGGTGGATTAACCGCGTCCATGCTCGGATCGTGTTTTTTGCCGGACACGTGGTATGTGGTGCTGGCTGGTATCGGCATGATCTTGGTCTCAATCAAGCTCGGCCTCTATCTCCACCACCTGAATTTCGACACGTCGTCCGGCTCGGTCCAGGCCTATATGGGTAAGCCGGCCGAACTGAATCATCTCAAAGAGCAGATCGAACAGGCGATGGTGGAATCCCAAGGGTAAAACCGAACCGAGCCGGTGAAGATCACTATGAGGAATGTTATCAGTCTTTGTTTGGGTTTGGTGTGCTCTTCCTCGTTGGCGACAGCGGCAGGTTTTCCCTCAGACCGAGCAGATTATAGCTCGGGCTTTCCGAGCTATTTCTCCAACAACCGCACGGGCTCTGTTTCCCTGACGAACGGCCCCCTTGACCGATGGACCGTGGCCATCAGCCCGGAGCAGATTGGTGATGCCGGCTACATTTCATTCACCGGCAGCTCCATTCGCTTGATTTCGAACTCCACGTCATCGGCCTCAACTCGGATTTCGATTAAAGCGCAAAGCCGCACCCGCTTCATCGCCAATTGGAGTTTGGGACATTACTTTGAGCCCAGCGGGACACGCGACGCCGCCTATCGACTTGGCGAAACTTGGGTGCCACTGGCCGCACTCTCATCGAACGAAAACGACACCGGACGAATCGACGTCGTAATAGAAAAAGGCCAAGAATTCGAACTTCGTGCCAGCTCCCAAGCGGGAAGCGCCGCCCTTGATCTGTGGAACCTCATGATTCGCGAGGACGACGACGGAATCGGAGCCAAGGCACCGACTCTATCGCTTTCAGGGGGAACTTTTGGAATCAGCTACACCACGGAACGCCGGAATAATTTGTATGTGCTGGAGGAATCAACCGACCTCGCAACATGGTCGGTGGTCCCTGGAAGCACGAAACTGGCGGGGAACAACGTGAACACCCTGATTTGGAACCGGAGTGCTGAATCTTCGCGTCCGAGAATCTTTTTTCGGGTGAAGTTAGCGAACGAGTGAGTTGGTGAGGCCTACGATGAATGAGGAT
>CANIWJ010000016.1 GCA_947471035.1 Verrucomicrobiota bacterium | reverse complement strand
TCGGGCAGGCCGGGCGCTTGCATCCGCCCCGTGGTCGCCTTCCGCAAGTCCTTCCTTTCCAGCCGTCGCCGTGCCTCACGGCTGGGGGTGAAAAGTCACGTAGATCAGCGGGGGTCATTGGAATTTATTTGGTCCAATGACGATGATGACGGAAGGACCAACGACACACTAGATGAAGATGAGGATGATTTTAATATTACAAATATACAAAAGGAAGACTGGCGAAATAATGTTATAGATGTGGCGCGTGATCTAGAAGATTTTGCCCGGCTGAATTTATATGTCGGCGGCCTGCAAGACGCGTTTAAAAACGGCCAGTTGTATCTTGGTTTTAAATGGACAGATACCAACGGCACTAATCCGGCCATAAAATTATACAAAGCCACGGATGCCGACGGCGGAACAGGTTATTTGAATAACCCGAGTGCAGCCAAACGCCAAACGGCTGAAGCGGCCATTGTAGATGGCCGGGAAGCATCTTATATCCCCTCGGCTCCAGATTGGGTTTCATATCCTACAATCATCGGCACGGGCGACTTCTTCGTTTTACCGACACTGCAATCGGCTTATTTATCGGCCGAAAATCCAACGCTAAAGTTTATTTTTGAGGGATGCACCACCGGCAATGGCCAGCTCAAACTTTTGATCCTTAAGAAAGAAAACGGAAATTATACCGAAATTGGCGAAGGTCCGGGCGTATGGATGGACATCAAAAAGCCGCATGAATTTATCCAACGCTGGACTAGTGGCGACGACCCATTGGCAAATGTTTCCACCTATAAGTTAGATACGGCCAAATCAGGAAGCTTTGGAGCACCGACCAAAGACGAGGAAAAGGATATGGTGCTTTATGTTCATGGTTACAATATGGACGAATTTGAAAAACAGCGCTGGATCGAAACAACTTATAAACGCTTGTATTGGCTTGGCTACAAGGGCCGCGTCGGTGGGTTTACGTGGCCGTGTTCGGATTCCTTTTTGCCGTATGATCAAAGCGAATTACGAGCTTGGCAGTCGGGCGTGCAGCTCAAAAATCTGCTCACTGAATTAAAATCGCAGGGCTATCGCGTGCATGTTGTGGCGCATAGCCAGGGCAACGTGGTGATGGGCGAAGCCTTGCGCGAAGCCGGACCGGGCAGCGGACTCGTCTCAACGTATATCGCCTCTCAAGCGGCGATTCCGGGCCATTGTTATAATCCTCAGGCGGAATTGTTCCCTTTCCAGTCGTATATGGACGACGGCACGCCCAACGTTTACGCAAGATACTGGAAGCCTGGTTTTTCCGACCGATTTCCGGAGAACTGGCCCGAGAACAACCCCACTTATCTGGCCCCCGCCTACATGAGCGGAGCGGCGGGCAAGTATGTGAATTACTATAACGATGTGGACTATGCCCTCACCGGGACGGCCATTGATCACGGGGCTTGGGAACTAACTAATAAACTGAAACCGGATATCTCTATGTTCGTTTATTACAATACTGCGGATGGGTTTACTTTTGCACCGTTCGGCCTGACCTCAAACCTGAGATTCCCTGATGAAAGGTCCCTTGTCTTTGCCTACGGTGCCGAAGCCCGCTCAAGGGCTTTGGGTGCTCGCGAGACCGGCGGCGTCTTTACAGAGACGGTAAACTTAAAGACTGCGTTTGGTTTTACGGATGAACATATTTACCATAGCGGTCAGTTTAGATCCTTTTATGCCCAGCGCTGGCAATATTGGAAGCAGCTTTTACAATCTTGTAATTTGCGTCCAAGGAGCAAACCATGAAAAAGAAATATTATATAATAATCGGGTTAGTCTTGGCGCTTATTATTGCGTGGCTGTTGCTCATGTCTCGCCCAAGATTAGAAAAAACTGCTCCCGCCGTTACTGAATCCCAAAAAGTAACAAGCCCAACGTCTTCACCTGCGCCGCACGCCGATGATCTCGCCAAGACGCCACTGGCAGGACCTCCGGCGGAGGTGATTAAACGCATCGAGCAGGTTCGGGGAGCGATGAACGATGCGAACCAGCCGATTAGTTTTTATGGCACTGTTATTGATCAAGATGGTGCGCCGCTTCCGGGTGTAAAAGTCACGCTGGGAGTTCGTCGGACTTCCGAATTACTGCCGGGCATAACAACCGACAACTCCGACCGTTTTACCCTAACAACCAACCAAGCCGGGCGCTTCCAGTTGACCAACAAAAAAGGCGCTTTGCTTGGGGTTAAAGCATTGGAAAAGACAGGCTATGAAACATCGCCCCAATCGATACGTTATTATTGGTATTACGAGAATGAAGATAAGAAGTTTAGACCCAACGCCGACAATCCGGAGACGTTTCGCATGTGGAAATTAGCAGGGGCAGAGCCGCTTTTGCGCAAAGGTATCGGCACAGGCATTCCTTATGACGGAACGTCGGTTATTTTTAATCTTCAGACCGAGCGAAAAGTGACAGCGGGCGGTGATGTAAAGGTTACGCTTCTGCGCACTCCCTTGCAGATTATTAGAGGCCAACAAAAATACGATTGGACAGCCACCATCGAAGCGGTTGACGGCGGCGTAATCGCCTCAAATGATGAATTTATGTATCGTGCGCCAGAGTCCGGCTACCAACCAAAGCTAACCATCTCCATGTCTGCACAAGACCCCAAATGGACAGCCGATAAAGAGGTCTCTTTTTATCTCAAAAGCCGGGGGTTATATGCGCGGGTTCAGGCAAAATTCATGACCGACTCTGACAGGTCAGATACCGGTTTTGATATTAGCGCGTATATTAATCCTAAGGTGGGAAGCCGGAATTTGGAATACGACCCGACGCAGGATATTATCAAAGATCCGCTACCGAGAACGAGGACGGCAACGCCGACGCCGTAAACGCGGGCACAAGGTCCGCAAGCCTCAATCCTCAAACGGCACACGTCGCGCCCGCCCGGCGCCGAGCCTCTGGGCCTGCACGCCGTCTGCTTCATCCTCCGCGCCTTGCGTCGCTCCGTCCGGTGGAGTGCAACCCCGCCTTGGAGGGGAGGCGGTTTCATTTGCACTTGGGAAGGGTGGGCTAATCCAAACCTCACCAA
Source organism: Verrucomicrobiota bacterium (assembly GCA_947471035.1). Lineage (GTDB taxonomy): Bacteria > Verrucomicrobiota > Verrucomicrobiia > Opitutales > Opitutaceae > IMCC26134_A. Next base: position 43,000 of record CANIWJ010000016.1, on the reverse strand, counting down.
GCTGCGGAATCAGGCTTAACCTAAACCCGCGGTAACATCAGGCCTTGCGGCCGTAGGCGCGCAGGGCGCCGGCGGCGGAGGGCGGGGGAGGGGGCGTGTCGGGGCGGGCGGGGGCCAGGCTGCAACGCAGGAGCAGTTGCTCGTTTTCCCGATCAAGATGCAGGATTTGCAGGGAGCGTTGGCGGGCGCGCTCCAGCAGTTCGCCGCCGTGGTCGCCGGCCTGGGGCTGGCGGGTGCGCATCTCCTGCACGCTCACTTCAAAGCGGGCGGCGAGCTCCTGCTTGCGTTCGCGCCAGGCGGCGTCGGGGGCGCGGCGCTCTTGTTTCAGGATGCGGTTTTCTTCGAGGCAGAGTTGGTGGAGCTCGTCGCACAGGGCGAGGTGGCGGGCGAGCGTATCGGCTAGACTCATAGTGGGGTGGGCGCTTTGGGCACGCCGGGCGCGCTGGGCACGCCGGGGACGCTCAGGGCGGCTGAAGAGTTGGAAGAGGAAGAAGGGGAAGACGCGTTAGCTGGGGCGGAGGTGGGTTCGGGCGCGGTGGGTCGTAAGTGGATGATCTCATCGCGCGTGGTGGAGACCCAAGAAATTTGTTCGGAGCGCCAGGCGGCCATGCGGGTGAAGTCGGCGAGCTCCGGGCTGGGTTCTTCGCCGGCGATTTTTTTCAGGGTATCGTAGGTGGTCACGGCATTGCCGGGTTGCTGGAGGCGTTCCTGGCAGAGGCCGATTTGGTAGAGCACGGGCACGCGCCAGGCGGGCGCAGGGTCGAGGGCATCGAGGGCGCGGTAGAGTATCAAGGCGGAGACGTAGTCGGCTTGCTGGTAAAACTGGTTTGCGAGCTGGTTGCCGGTGCGGCGTTGCCAGATGCGCCAGCGGCCGGTGGCGTCGCCGCGGGCGTACTCACTTTGCAGGAGGGTGATGGTGACGCGCAGGGACTCTTCCTTGCGTCCGAGGTCGGCGAGAAGTTGAGCCAAAAGGAAACGCGCTTCGGGGCTGTTTTCGTCCTGAGGGTCCTGGTTGATGAATTTGTTAAAAGCGATGACGGCGCCCTGGCGGTCGCCGCTTAGAGCGAGGCAGTAGGCGGCTTTGAAGCGGGCGCGGCCGCGGTCGGCGGGGGCGAGGTCGAGCAGGTCGAGGCGTTTGAAGAAGCGCGAGGCTTCCTCGTAGTTGCCGATGTAGAGGTGGGTCTCGGCGATCTCGAATTGGGCGGTGCGCACGACGCGGCGGTAGCGCTCCGATTCGGCCTCGGGCATTTTCAGGGTGGAGTGGATGACCGAGTAAAAGCGGTTGATGGCGAGCTTGGGGCTGCCCAGGTCGCGCAGGGTGCGGCCGAGTTCGAGGAGCGCGGTGGGCAGATCGGAGAAGGTGGGGTGGTTGCCGACGAGGTGTTCGTAGGTGGCGGCGGCTTTTACGCCGTTGCCGCCCAGGCGGTAGGCGCGGGCCATGCCGAGGAGGGCTTGGGCGCTGGCTTCCTCTTCGTCCTCGTTGGTCGAGGTGGCGACCTGGCGGTAGGCGATGAGCGCGGAGGTGGCGTCGCCGGAGGCGAGTTTGGCTTCGCCAATGCGCATGAGGCTGGCCCGCTCCTCCGCCAGAGCATCGTGTCCATCGGTGGCGATGGAGCCGGTGGTGGCGGAGGCTGGTGCATGATCGGAATTCGCGGTGGCCGGGTTGGGACCGGCCACCGGGAGGAGCAGCGCAAGCAACAGAGGAGGTAGCGGGGAGCGCGGATTCATTTACTTCATTTCATACGTGGCACTGCTGACCGGCTGGCCGGGCGGAGCGAAGAATGGTAAAAGGTCTTCGACCCGCACGGTGATGCGCGGTGAGTAGGTGTCGGGCACGAGCTCCACCCCGGTCGCAGGCGGGGAGGCGTTCGGATTGGCGGACGGGTTGGAGGTTGATGCGGGGTCGGAGCCGTTAGCCGCCGAATTAGCCTTGTCGGGCAGGTTGGCCGTCGGAGGCGAAGTAGCGGTGGCGGTATCCGGTTTGGGCTTTGAGTTGGATTGGGGCGTAACTGCAGCGGGCAGATCGGTCGCGGGTGGCTTTAGGGAGGCCACGGGTCGGGCCGGCCGGGGAGCCATGGGTTTCGCGGAGGCGAAACGCATGGCTTCCGGGGCACCTTGCGCCAGATAGGGCAGGGATGCATCGGAGAGGGCGGCGGATTGATTGGCGGCGAGGATCAGCAGGAGGCAGGAGGTGGGGGCGGCCATGCGACGCAGGCCTGTGCGTACACAGACTTGGTCGCCGGGCGGCGAATGGGAGGCAGGCATGGTAAGATGGTTCGGTGATTGGTGTTCACGGGGCCATCCTGAGTAAGGTTCCGAGGTGTCTATCGGCACAGGACGCGCGTTTCTTTAGCGATGTCGTAGGGGTTTTTATCCATAAAAAAACCCGCGTTTCGGGTGAAACGCGGGCAGGTGGAGCGGGGGAGCGATTGGCTTAGACTCCGACCGGCGCTTTCTGGAAGCTCTGGCGGGCAGCATCGATGTTTTCGTGGAACTGCCATCCACGAGTGTCTTCGTAGCCTTTGGATTCGGCAATGATGGTGGCGTTGCCCATGAGGGTATATTGCAGCGCGACTTCGCGGCACGACTGCATGGCGGTGAGCAGGAGTTTGATGATCACCATGTCGAGGCGTTTCACCTCCTGGAGATCGAAGACGACCTTGTTGATGCCGCTATCCACCGCGTCGGCCACCTTGCCCTTGAGGTAACCGGTGATCTCGTTGACTACGTTGGGGGTGCAGAATTCCGGGAGTTTCATGACCAGCAAGTCAACATCGGTGCTAAAGTAGCGTTCCGAGGTGTCGAGGTTCATGGCTTTGGCGACTTTCGCTTCCAGGTCGGCCATGTCGATGGGCTTGGTGGCGATGCCGGTGAAGCCTACTTGTTGGGCCTGTTGTTGGGCGTTGCTGTCGGTCTTGACCGCGAGTCCGAAGATGGGGGTGTACTTGGTTTTGAGGTTGGCGCGGAGGACGCGGAAGAGGGTGGCGGCGGCGTCGTCGGCCAGGGAGAGGGAGATCATGATGAAATCCGCCGTGTTGCGTCCGCAGTAGTCGATGGCTTCGCCAGTGGTGGCCACGCCGTGCACCTGCCAAGGGGTGTGTTTGAGGCCTTCTTGGATTTGGGCGACGATGGCGGGCTTGTCTTCAACGATAAGCAGGTTGGCCGAATCGAAGATGGATTTGGCTTTGGCGGGGGCGTCGCTGATGGGCTTGAGGTCGATGATGCGGCCGACTTTTTGAACCAGGACCTCTTCCTTGAAGGGTTTTACGATGTAGTCGCGCACGCCGATCTTGGCGATTTTCAGCACGTGGTCTTTGCCGCCTTCGGCGGTCAGCATGACGACGGGAATGCCTTTGAGGCGTGGGTCGCCCTTGAGTTTGGTCAGCATCTCTACGCCGTCCATGACGGGCATGGTAACGTCGAGAAGGATCACGTCGGGAGTTTCTTTGGCGGCGAGGGCAAGACCTTCGACGCCGTTGGCGGCTTCAAAAATCTCCACGTCGTAGAGCTTAAAAGCTTTTTTGATGATGATACGGACGGTTTTGGAATCGTCCACGCTGAGGAGTTTATAGCGCATAGTGAGCTTTAAGAAAAGTGGTTAAAGGGTTTATGAAAAAAGGTTGGGGACAGGTGTGATTAATCGCCGTGCTGCATGAGCAAATCGGCGGTCAGCGGATGGCCGCCGATGTCGAAGCGATAAATGCGGCGGGTGGCGGAGCTGATCGGTTCGATGCGGAAGTGACTGCCGCGGAGAATGGACGGGATGGTGAGCTTGCAGGGGAAGCCGCGGTCGGCTAGTTGGTTTTTGAAAGTGCCCACGGTCATGTTGGTGAGCTCGCCGATGGCGTCGTTCACGGTTTCATCGCCGGCCTCGGCGATTTCGGAGTCGCTCATGCCGAGCATGCAGGCGGCGCAGTGTTGGGCGAAGCCGACGTCCATGTAGAGATAGATGAGGCCGTTGATGGTGCCGATGAAGCCCACCGTGCCGACGACATGTGGTTGATCGAGGTCCACGTTTTCGCTGGCGGAGTGGGAGCCAGGGGCTAGCGGCACGAGGGTCGCTTTTTTCCCCAGCATGGTGTTGAAGACTTCGTTAACTGCTCTGGTGATGGTTTCTTGGAAAACGATTTCGGAAATATCTTTGGTCGCGGGCATGGGGATCGGGGCGCGTTGGGGAGATGAGTTTGGAAAAAGCCTAAGCGGTAAGCTTAGGCGGTGGCGGTATTCGGAGAGGTGGAGTGGCCGAGGCTGCCCGGATCACTCAAGGTGGCCTCGGGCATGGCTTCGGCGACCGCTTCGGCGGCGGTTTGCCACTCGAATGAAGAAGAGCCGCAAAAAAAGGTGCGATCTTGGAGCACCGCGCCGGTGGGGCCGGACCAGCGGGTCTGAATGCTGTAGCGGTCGTTACCGAGGGCGCAGCAACGCAGGCCCAAGACCAAGCCGAGGGAAGGGTGCCACCAGGTGGCCACGCCAGTCTGGTAATCGGCCCGTCGGTTCCAACCGGTGGATTCTTCCGGACGAAGCATGGCCAAGGTGGTCTCGACCTGGTTTAGAAATGAAAGCAGGCGCATAATGGGTATAGTAGGGTAACAGCCTTGGTTATCGGTCTTTCCTGTAACGGATTTAGGCCTAAACGAAAAATTGATAAAATTTTCCCGCTTTCCGATTGAGCGAACCTGCATTTAGCTAAGGTGCTTCATTAGTTATCCCCTGAACCCCATCTATGTCTCTCGAAAAAATTCTAGTGATCGACGACGAGCCTTTGGTGCGCCGTTCATTGGAGGATATTTTCAAGGCCCGCCGTTTGCAAACAGCTAGCGCGGGCACACTTGCTGCCGCCGAGACTTTGCTGGGCAAGGAGAGTTTTGACTTGGTTATGCTGGATGTGCGGCTGCCTGACGGCGACGGCCAGCGGTTTTTGGAGCAGGTCATGGCGCTGCCCACGCATCCGTTGGTGGTGATGATGACCGGGCACGGCACGATTGAGAGTGCGGTCGGCTGTATGCGTGCCGGGGCCTTTGATTACGTGATCAAGCCGTTTCAGCCCGCGCAGATCGACATGATCCTGCGCAAGGCCGACAACTACAGCCAGCTGATCAAAGTGAATCGTTATTTTAGCGAGCGCAGCGGCGGCGACGGCGAACCCATGCTGGGGCGCAGTCCGGCGATGTTGCGGGTGCGCCAGTTGGTCGAACGCGTGGCCCCGACCGATGCCACCGTGCTGATCACAGGTGAGAATGGCTCGGGCAAGGAAATGGTCGCGCACGAAATTTTCCGGAATTCACCGCGTCGGGCCGAGCCTTACATCAAGGTCAACTGCGCCGCCCTTTCCGAGCAGTTGATCGAGAGCGAGCTGTTCGGCCACGAAAAGGGCGCGTTCACCGGAGCGATCGAGCGCCGCGAGGGGCGTTTTGAATTGGCCAATCGCGGCACCCTCCTGCTCGACGAGGTGAGCGAGTTGCCGCTGAACTTGCAGGCCAAATTATTGCGCGTGTTGCAGGAGCGCGAATTTGAGCGGGTGGGCGGGACCAAGACGATCAAGGTAAATGTGCGCATCCTCGCCACCTCGAATCGTGATTTGCAGCACTTCATGGAGCGCGGGCTATTCCGCTCCGATTTATATTACCGTTTAAATGTTTTCCCCATCGCGGTGCCGCCGCTGCGGGAACGCCCGGACGACATCGATGTTTTCGCGGAAAATTTCCTGCGGCGTTTTGCCCGCAAACACGGGTTGCGACTGCCCGGTTTTAGCGATCACGCCTTGGTCTCACTGCATACCTATCCGTGGCCGGGTAATGTGCGGGAGTTACAAAACACCATCGAGCGCGCGGTCATTCTTTCCGAGGATCATCGCCCGGTCACGACGGCGGCCTTGAATTTGCCGACGCTCGCGCGGGTCGATTTGGGGCGTCCGGTGGCGCATGCCGGTCTGGTTTCCGAGCAGGCGATGGGTTCTCCCTATGTGGCGGTGAACCCCGTACTGGCTACTCCGCCGCCGTTTATTCCGCCGCCCGCGCCAACTCCAGCTCCGGTGCCTACGTACGCGCCGCCGCCCGCGCCGGTGTTTGAGGCCGCCCCGCCGGTTTCGGTCGCGGTGAGCACGGTGGAAGTCGCTGTGGCGGCTGGAGCGGAAAGCGCCGCCCGTGTGCCAGCGGAGATTTTACCGCTCAGTGAAATCGAGAAAAAGGCCATTCTCGACACTCTGGTTTCCACGCAGGGGAATCGCACCAAGGCGGCCGATTTACTCGGCATCTCGATCCGCACGCTGCGCAATAAACTCACCGAGTATCGGATCGAAGAGGGCCTGCCATCGAAGTAAGGGCAGGGTAAAGCCGGCCGTAGCTCAGGCGGCGGACCGGATGTAGGCGTGGCGCACGCCGTGCACGCGGCGCGAGGTCTCGCGTAGCGTAGTGTATTCGGCTTCGTCCCGGGCGCGGGCGGCGGCGATACGCTCCGACATAGCCGCGTAGCGCTGGCGTAAAAGCTGGGCGCGAGCGGCTAGCGCGGCGTCGGTGTGGCGGGCGGGATCGTCCGGCAGGTTTTGGAGGAGCGCCAATTCGCGTTCTAAAATCGTGGCTAGCGCCGACCAGTCGTCATGGCCGACCGCGCCCTCCTCCTCGTGGGAAAAGGCTTCCACGCAGGCCAAAAGGCGCAGGGTGGCGGGAGTGGGGCCGGTGGCGTGCATGACGGCGGGTGGAGCGCGTCAGGCGACGCGGGCTTCGCTGGAGTGCAGCATCTCGGCCCAGGATTCGCGCAGGACGCGGACCAGGCCCTCGACCTCGATGACGGCGGAAACATCTTTGCGCATGTTGGCGTAGAAGAGCCGACGCAGGTGATATTCGTAGAGGCGGTCGAGATTCGCGGCGACTTCGCCACCGGCCTCAATGTTGAGGTTGGCGCGTAGTTCTGCGATGATGGCCTGGGCGCGCAGCAAGGCGGTATTGATCATCTCGATGCGGCGGGGGTTATCCTCGGGCAGCTCGAAGGCGGCGTGGGCCTGGTTCATGAAGCGGAGGGCCCCGTCATACATCAACAAGACGAGCTGACCTGGGCTGGCGGTCAGGATCGATTGCGACTGATAGGCGCGGGCGTAGGGATGGGCAGGAGGCATGGCTTAGTCCTGTTCTTCGCTAAGGTCGTGGGAGGCGGCGAGCAGGCTGGCGACCTGTTCGATGATTTGGCGCGGCGGATAGTTCATATCCACCGCGAGGTGGCTGGCGCGTTCGACCACTTCGGGGCGCACGGTATCGGTGCGGGCGAGCGCGGCCTTTAGGTCGTTCGCGTTGGCAGTAGATAAGGAGTCCTCGCGTGGCGACGAAGCCGCAGCGGAGGACGCTCGTTCGCGTCTCGGGTCTAAGGCGTGGGTCTGGGGAGACCCGACATTGTTTGTGTTTGTGATCATGGCTATGCGGTGGGTTGCACGGTCAGCCCTGAATCAGGAGGGAGGGAACGCCGTTGGTTACTGTCACTTGTTGTTATCGGCACGATTCGGATTTTTTTTAGGGGCAAGCTTGTTCTTGTTGTCGTCCGAAATGGGATTGGTGCGAGGCGGGAGCACGGCGGTGACCGCTTGAAACGCATAATCAGCGAAGCGGGTGGGGCTTTGCACCACGCCGTAGGCGGCGTCGCCCGGCTGGGAAGAATTTTCGCGGGCGAAGCGTCGCGCTCCGCGCGAGGTTTCGGCGTCGGCGGCGTCCACGATTTCGTCGGCCATCCAGATGATGTCGCCACTCTTCAGATCGACCAGCCGAGCGCGGTAGGAAAGGGTGAGCGGCGGGTATGGCGAGCAGTGGGTGATGTCGAGAAACAGCACCGCCTGGGCGCTCGTTTCCCGGCCGATGCGACCGAGCATGCCGAAGGGAAGCGGGTCGGAGCTGGAGAAGCTGGTGCGGGTAAACCAGGTGGTCATGGTCGAGCGCGAGAGGGAGATGAATTCTGCGCGTTGCGAATGATCGAGCGCGCGCCGCCAGCTGGAATCGTAACCGTTGATGAATTCGGCGGTGAGGCGGTTGGTGGCATCGTAAGCGGGCAGCACCGCGACACGCCGCACCGATTCCGGCCAGACTTCGGGGCCGCGGACGTTGCGCGGTGTATAGACCGGGCCGTGGTCGGGGCCGCGCGGATCGACCGAGGAGCACGCGCCGAGGAGTAAAACCAAGGCCAGGGACAGGCAGCGAAAAGGGCGAGGGATCATTTCTTGGATGAGCTGGAACCGAAGGAATTAGTAAGCTGGGTCTGCATTTGTTGAATCAACGACTGGGCTTTTTCCATGGCGATAAAGCCGGCTTCGAGCTGGGAACGGCGCTGCACCAGTCGGCGGTCGATTTCGGTGATCTGATTGGTCAGTGAGGTATTGTTTTTGGTCAGCTTGGTGGTCTGGCCGGCTAGGAGTCCGCCTCCGCCAAAGCTGCCCACGTAGCTGTCGAAAAGGGTGTCCAGGGTGGCGGCGATGCCGGTGCTGCTTTGGCGGAAGAGTGCGGAGACTTCGCTTGGACGATTAGCCAGCGCGGCGTCGAGTTTGTCCGAGTCTTTGACGGTGAGCGTGGCGGTGGTGCCGGTGAAATCGATGCCCAGATGGTCCAGGCGGGAGAGCGAGGAGCTGAGCCCGGGCACGGTGGTGAAAATGCTGCGACGGAGCTGGCTGGCCCAGCTTTGGACTTCGCGGTTTTCGCTGAGGGTGGAGGAGGAGACTTTGTTGTTGGAGCTGGTGACCTTGGTCTGGTCGTCGATGTAGGTTTGGAGCGCGTTAAACTTGGTGATGAAGGTATCGATCTTGGTGCGCATGCCCGAGGTGTTGGACCCCACGGTCACGGTCTCGGTGCCGCCGATGGCGGCGGGGGTGACGGAGAGGCCGGAGATGCCGTGCGACGACTCGGTAAGCGTGTTGCTCATACTGGTGAGCGTGCTGCCGCCGTTGACGGTGAACTGGGCGTTGAGGCCGCGCGTCAGGCTGGAACCGGAGGCGGTGGTGAGGCCGAGGGCGGCGAGGAGATTGCCGCTGGTCTCCGTCATGCCGAAGCCGAGGTCGCCGGTGGAGGTGTTGGTAAGCGTGACTCGGTCGCCGGCTACATCGAAGGAGGCGCTCACTCCGGCGGCGGAGGCGTTTATGCGGGAGATCACGCTGTTGAGGGTATCGGTGTTGGCGTTGTAGCTGATGGTGGTGCCGTTGAGGGTGAAGCTGCCGTTGCCGCTGCCATCCAGGCCGGTGAGAGCGGTGCGCAGGCGGGAGTTGGCGAGGGTGGCGGTGGGGGTAATGGCACCGAGGGCGGCGCTGCTGGCCACGGAGGCGGTGCCGTTGTTGGTGAGGCGGGCGGCGGTAAGGAAGTTGGAGGTGTCGGTGGTGGAGCCGAGCACGACGGTGGAGCTGCCGGTGAGTTCGATTTTGTCAGTCGTGTCGTTGTAGGCGCCGGTTACGGTGCCGCCGGTCGCGGCGGAGATTTTGGTGAAAACGTCCGCGAGTGAATCGGTGAGGGCCACGGTGACGCGTGCTCCGTTTACGGTGAAGTCGCCAGCGGTGACAGCGGTGCCGGTGCCCATGGCGGCGAGGGTGACGCCGGAGACGTCGTTGGAGGAGGCGATGGCGGTGCCTCGGTCCGACGCGCCGACGAGTTTGGCGGCGGTGGCGCGCTGGGTGACGTTAAACGCGTAGGTACCCATGGTGGCGCTGGCGGTGACGGCGGCCGACCAGCCGGTGCCGGAGACGGTGGCGGAGCGGGCGTCGAAAACCCCGTCGTCGTTGAGTGCGTCGGAGGCGTCGCGCAGCTCGGTGATGCGTGATTCCACGCCGCCGAGCGCAGTGATTTTCTTGGTGTTGGTATTGATCTCGGTCTGGAGGCGGACAGCAGGGGCCCGTTCTAGGTCCATCAAACTGTCCACGAAGGTTTTCCAGTCGAAACCGGAGGCGAGTCCTGAGAGTTGTAAGCCAGCCATGGGAGGAGGGGGACGACGTTTAACGGGGCCGGTGCGGGGGCACACGACCTCGATATAATTCTACGGCACGCGGCGGGCGTACTTAAGCGGGTGTATTTTAATTCAGAGCTAAAGCACTGCCCGGCAGTTTTTTCCCCCATAAGAAAAGCGTGAGGGTGTTTAAGGGTTATAAATAACTAAAACTTAATTTAAGTTACTCAATTTAAGTATTTTAAGTAGTCGGATTTTTGGTTGGCCCCGTGTTTGCATATACGGAGAATATGTTAACCCAAACCGTCCAGCCCCCGTTAGCTGATCAAGTTGTGGAATCCGTGGTTGGCGTCGTGCCGACTGCGTTGCGCGGAGCCTTGCAGGCACTGGAGTCGGCGAGCGCTGGTGCGGCGGTGGAGGCTAATTTGGAAGCCGTGCAGCAATTCGAGACCGCGCGTGGCGAAGTGGTGCGGGCGCTGCGCGCCTGGGCTCGCCCGGACAAAAAGCATCCGCTGTGGGCCAAGGTGCGGGCGGTCGTAGTTCAGGTCGTTTCCCATGGTTGGTTGGAGTTGGCTCCGAATGTCGAAGTGATCGCGCCGGTTTCGCTCAAGTCTTGGGGCGAGTTGGGCGCGCTCTTGTTGTCCACCCCGTCGTGGCGTCTGGCGACGGTCGCGCCTCTGGCGGATGTTCCCGACGAGTGGTGGGGTGCGTATGCGAGCTGGCTTCTGGCGACGCCGAGCGCGTTTGCCCACCCGGGCGAAGCGGATGCGTTGGCCCGGGTGCATGAGCGTGGGGTGGTGGAGCTGGCGCGCTGGGTGGAGCGCAATCCCGGTTCGGCGGCGGTGAAGGCGGCGGTGGAGGCTTATCTGACGGTGGCTGATCCGGCGGTGCTGGCCTTGAGTTCGTTGAACCTGAGGACGGCGGCCGAGGCGCGCGCACGGATTTTGACCCGTTGCTTTGGAGGAAAGCCGGGCGATTTCACGCCCTTCCCGTTGCCCCGGGCCGGGCGGCGTTTGAGGGTCGGCGTGGTGGCGGAGGATTTTGGGCCGCACGCAGCCACGTATCGGGTATTGCCGCTGTTTGAGCATCTCGACCCCGAACGTTTCGAGGTGGTGCTTTTCTCGGCCAGCGAGGGCAACTCGAAGATCGAGCAGCATGTGCGTTCGCGAGCCGCGCGCAGTGAACAGCTGGCCTACGCTCAGCAGGACCGTCTGGCGCAGTTGCGGGCAGCCGAGCTGGATGTGGCGCTTTTTGCCGGGTCGCTGGAAATGCGCTCGGAGGGCGCGGGACGGCTCGCGTTGCACCGGGTGGCGGCCTTGCAGGTCTGCACCGAGCTGGCGGGGGCGACCACCGGTTTGCCGGAAATGGACCTGTTGGTCTCGGGCGAGCTGAGTGAGCCGGAAGGCGCGGTGGCGAGCTATCGCGAGCGGCTGGCGCTCTTGGCCGGACCGGCGCAGGTGTTTAACTTTGAGGCCGATCAAGCGGCGGCCACGCAAGATTGGGACAAGGCTTCGCTGGGTATTCCGGACTCGGCGGTGGTTTTCACTTCGGCGGCGGATTATCGCCGGATCACGCCCGAGACCTGGCAGGCCTGGGTACAGCTCTTGTTGCGCGCACCCGAGGCCCGGCTGGTCTTGCAGCCATTTACCCAGGGAATGCCAGCGGAGGCGGTGACCACGCGTTTCGCTCTGCGTTGCGAGGCGGAGTTGGCCGCTCACGGCATAGATTCGGAGCGTGTACTGATCTCGACCTTACCCTTGGACAATCGTGCCGATGTTCGCCGCCTGCTGCAAGTGGGCGAAATCTATCTCGACAGCGTGCCTTGCAGCGACGCGGAAGGCGTGGCCCATGCGCTGACGGCGGGTTTGCCGGTCGTAGCCATCGAGGGAGCGACTTTGCGCACGCGGGCAGGGGCTGCGCTGGCACGGGCGGCGGGGCTTAGCACGTTGATCGCGAACGACGCCAACGCCTACGTGGAAATCGCGGCCGGGCTGGCAGGCGATGCTTACCGCCGCCAGGAGCTGGCCAGCGAATTGACGGTTACGATGGAGAAGATGCCTTTATTGGTGGATACCTTGGCGCGGAGCGACGCCTTTGGCTCAGTGTTGGAAAACGCCTTCGACGAAGTGGTGGAGCGCGGTTTGCCGGCCTTTAAGTCGGGCAACGCCCCGCTGCGTCCGGATGCCTTACTGGCTTTGGACGGGCCTGCCCGTCATCGTCTCGGTGTCGAGTTACTCGATGCGGGCCACAATGCCCGCGCCGTCGATTACCTGATGGCGGCGCTCGCCCACGACAACGGCACCGCCGTCCTCTGGTATGACGTGGCGCGCGCCCTGCGGGCCAACGGCCAGAACAAAGACGCCATTCAGGCGTTGGAGTCCGCGCTCCGGCTCGACGAAGGCATGCGCGACGGCTGGCGCATGCTGGCCGAGCTGGCTGACGCGGTGGGCATGACAGAGCTCGCCGACGATGCCCGAGCGATGATCGCGCAACTTACCGCCGCCAGCGCCTCCGCTGCGCCCAAGGGCCTGCGGCTCAATCTCGGTGGCAAACTCGGCCAGGTGCGCACCCCTGCTGGCAGCCAAGCCTAAACCCTCAACCCCTAGTTACTATGACCCTGTCTTCCACCCATATGGATTTGTCCGAAGCGAACATCCTCGTCACCGGCGGCACCGGATCCTTCGGCAAGGCCTTCGTCAAAACCGTGCTCGAGCGCTACCCTAACATCGGCCGCCTGGTGGTGTTGTCCCGCGACGAGTTGAAACAGTTCGAGATGGCCCAGCAGTTTTGCGGCAAGCAGCACAAGGCCCTGCGCTACTTTATCGGCGATGTGCGCGACCCCTCGCGGCTTAAACGCGCCTTTGAAGGCATCGATATCGTTATCCACGCCGCCGCGCTCAAGCAGGTGCCGGCCGCCGAATACAATCCCTTCGAGTGCATCAAGACCAACGTGCTCGGCGCGCAAAACGTGATCGAAGCCTGTCTCGATGCCGGCATCCAACGCGTGGTGGCGCTCTCCACCGACAAGGCCGCCGCGCCGATCAATCTCTACGGCGCGACCAAACTTTGCTCCGACAAACTCTTCGTGGCCGCCAACAATATCGTGGGTCTGCGCGACCTGCGCTTCAGCGTGGTGCGCTATGGCAACGTGATGGGCAGCCGCGGCTCGGTGATACCTTTTTTCCTGGAGAAGAAAAAAACCGGTATCCTGCCCATCACCGATCCGGCCATGACGCGCTTCAACATCAGCCTGCAAGAGGCGGTGGATATGGTGCTGTGGAGCGTACAAAACGCCCACGGTGGCGAGATTCTGGTGCCGAAGATTCCGTCCTATCGCATCGTGGATCTGGCCAACGCGATCTGCCCCGAATGCGCCAAGCCCATTGTCGGCGTGCGTCCCGGTGAAAAAATCCACGAGGAGATGATCACTCCGAGCGACAGCTTTCACACCGTGGATTTGGGCAAGTACTACGCTATCCTCCCCTCCGGGGCGGCTTACACGCGGGAAGAATATTGCGCCGAGCACAGCGCCCGTCCGGTGCCCGAGGGTTTTTGCTACAACAGCGGCACGAACGAAGATTTTCTCACGGTCGAACAACTGAGAGAGTTGATCGGCACCCAGCCTGCGACGGCAGCAGCCTAAACGGCACCTTCGCACATGCCCGCGCAGTCCTTTGTATCGACCGGGCGGCGAGCCGATCCTTTGGACTGATAAGTAACCATCCCCGTTTCCCCCTTACGCATGTCCACCACCCCTGTTTGCGAACAACATAAAGGCCCCGTCCTAAGCTCCGCGAATGGTTACGATATCATCGACTGCGAGGCCTGCGGTTTCGCGCATATCACGCCCTTGCCGACCATCGAGCAGTTGGAAAAAATCTACGCGGAGGAGTTTTACGCCACCACGGAGCCCGTTTACATTGATCGCTACAAAGAAGACCGGCCTTGGTGGGATCTCGTTTACAATGATCGGTATGACAGTTTCGAGCAGATGGTTCCCGCCGGTTCCCGGCGTTTGTTGGACATCGGCTCGGGTCCCGGATTGTTTTTGTTGCGAGGCAAGGAGCGCGGCTGGGACGTGTTGGGCATAGAGCCCTCGCGCCAGGCCTGCGAGTATTCACGGTCCTTGGGGCTGGAGGTGCTGTCCGAGTTTTTCGACCGGGATCTCGCGCCCAAGCTCGGCCGCTTCGATGTCATCCACCTGAGTCTCGTGCTGGAGCATCTGCCGGATCCGGCCGAGACCCTTCGGCTTTGCCAGAGTCTGTTGGCCCCGCATGGCATTCTCTGCGTGACGGTGCCAAACGAGTACAACCCCTTCCAGACCCTGGCCTACCAGCAACTGCAGCCGCCTACGCCGTGGTGGCTGTGTCCGCCGCATCATATCAACTACTTCAATTCAAAGTCGTTGGAAAACGTCATGAAACGAAGCGGCTTCGATGTGGTGCTGGGTGAATCCACGTTCCCGGTGGAGATGTTCCTTCTCATGGGGGACAACTACGCGGGCAACGACCAGGTGGGCCGCAGCATTCACCGTAAACGCATGTTGTTCGAGACCGGCCTGGCCACCGCCGGGCTGTCGCACATAAAACGGTCTTTGTATCAACACATGCACACCCTCGGGGTGGGTCGGGAGAGCACGGTGTACGGCCGGCCTTGCCCTTCTCCTACCGCTTAAATTTTAACGCTTCCCCCGCATGCTTCCCTACGGACGCCAGACCATCACGGAGGACGACATTGCCGCCGTCACGGCGGTTTTGCGGTCGGATTTTTTGACCCAAGGGCCGCAGATCGAAGCCTTTGAGCGGCGCTTTGCCGAGCGGGTGGGCGCGAAATACGCGGTCGCGGTCAACAGCGCCACCGCCGCCCTTCACCTCGCGCTGCGGGTGGCCGGAGTTGGCGCCGGAGATCGCGTGGTGACTTCACCGATCACGTTTCTGGCCTCGGCGAACGCGGCCGCTTACGTCGGCGCGACGCCTGATTTTGCCGATATCGACCCCGTCTCCTACACGCTATCGCCCGCCGCCCTGTCCGACGCCTGGCAGGCCGACACCCGCGCGGTGGTGGCGGTGGATTACGCCGGGCAGGCGGCGGATATGCCCGAAATCGCGCGGGTTGCGCGGGCTCACGGGGCGGTGGTGATCGACGATGCTTGTCACGCTATTGGCGGTGCTTTTCACACCGAGGTCGCGCCGGGCCGCGCCTGGTCCTTGGGTGGAAATCCCTGGGCGGACATCACGACTTTCAGTTTTCACCCGGTGAAAACCCTCACCACCGGCGAAGGCGGCATGTTGGTTACGGATCGGGCGGAGTGGGCCGAACTCGCCCGTACGCTCCGGTCGCATGGCATCGTCCGCGAGGCGGCCCGTTTGACGCCGCCGACCGACGATAATCCCCTGCTGGCCGAGCGCGGCCCCTGGTTTTACGAAATGCAGGAACTGGGCTGGAACTACCGCCTGACCGACCTGCAATGCGCGCTCGGGCTTTCGCAGCTCAACCGGTTGGATGCGATGGTGGCGCGTCGCCGCGAGATCGTGGCCGCTTACAACACCGCTTTCGCCGATCTACCCTGGTTCACCCGCCCGGGCCTGAGAAACGCCGCCGACGCCGCGACGGCGTCCTGGCATCTTTATACCGCCCAAATTGATTTTGCCGTTTTGGGCCGGACGCGCACCGAAGTTATGGCCGAGCTTCGGGCCGCCGGGGTGGGCTCGCAGGTGCTTTATATCCCGGTCTATTTGCAGCCTTGGTATCGCCAGACCTTTGGTTACGCACCCGGCAAATGCCCAAGGGCGGAGGCGTTTTACGCGAGGGCGCTGAGTCTGCCGCTTTTCCCCGCCATGACGGATCAAGACGTCGGCCAGGTGATCGCGGCGGTGCGATCCCTGGTCCGGTGAATGTAAACCGTAGCCTCGAATCCACTAATTAACGACGTGATACCTGACCGCAAATTGCCAACCGCCGGGGCGGGCCTGCGGGCCCAGCAGGCGGGTCTCGTCCATCTCGCTCAACGAGAAACACAGACGGGTGAAGGTCTCCGTTCCGGTCTCGTAGTAGGCGATTTGACCGAGGGGCAGGGCCAGGTCGGTGTCCACCGTGACGTTTATGCGGATGGAATCGTCGCCGAGGCAGGTTTTGCCCTCGGGCAGGCCGAAACCGTGGGCGGCGGAAATCAGGGGATTGATGGCTCGGCCATGGTCGAAGTTGCCCTGTCCGGCCAGGCGGAGGGCGGCGGGACCGCCGTCGTGTCCGTGCATGTTGTGAAAAAGGGTGTCTCGGTCGTAGGCCGCCGGATTGAGCAAGAGGTGACCGAGCCGCAGCGAACCCATGAAGGGCTCCGTCCATTGGATGTCGTAGCGGGTTTCCAACCAACGTTCGTCGGGTTGCCAGCGCAGTTGTTTGCGCACCGGGCCGAGCGGGGTTTCGATTTGGCCCGTGACCACCAGGGGGCATTCGGCGTCGGATCCGATTTCCGGGGCCACGCGGCCGAGGTCGGTGACTTTCGGACGGGCGGGAAGTTCGGCAACGACGTTGCCGGTGTAGAAGTCCGCCGAGAGATCAATCCGGCTGAAGTAGCCGTGGTCCACCGTGCCGAAAAGGGAGCGCGGCGAGACCGCATCGTAGTGGCAGGATTGCACCGCCAGACCCCGGTGGCAGTTCAGGACGAGGCGCGCGCCGGCTTGTTCTGCGATCAGGAAGCGGTGTTCCTGGCGCACGGAAAGACGCGGACCGGAGGCGGGCGCAGTGATCAAATTTTCCCGCTTGGCCGGCAGGCCGAGCGCGGTCTCAAGCGCGGCCAGACGGTTTTCAAAATCGGCCCAGCGCGCCGGCCTGCAGTGGGTCCGGAAATCGCTCGAGCAGAGAAACAGCAGTTCGCGCCATTGGTCGGCCGCGCAGGGGAGTCCTTTTTTCTCCAGCGCGTGAAAAATCCGCAGGCAGCGCGTATTGGCGTCGAGGTCGTTGCGGCCGGTCACGGCCCAGCGGTTGATGTTGTATTTTTCCTGTTTTTTCACCGGCACGGGACAGGCGGCGGTTTCCAGTCGCAGGTTCTGTCCGGCCATGGGGTGGCTCAGGTCGCCCAGGACTTCGGAGGGCAAAACCATGCGGGTGTCGGGCAGGGCGCACGCCGCCTTGAAACCCTCGGCCATGCGGCGCCACTCCCCGCCCTGGAGCACGGCCTCGTTTTGGTAGCGGCCCGGGCGGTAGTCGAAGACCTCGGCGTCGCCGCCGTAGAGGCAGAGAAAACGTTCGGCGGGCGCCTGGTGTTGCACGAGGTAATCGAGCAATTCGGCCTGGGCGATTTCCTCGTGGACGTAGCGCTGCACCTTTTGAAAGCAGATCGAAGCGTTCCAGAGCAAGGGCAGCCGGACGTGGCCGTGTTGCACGTAGTGCGGATGGTAGCGCCACTCGTTGCGCCAAGTCGGGTGCAGGCTCGCGGGGTTGTCCCACTCCATGATCACGCCCTTGAAACCCGCCGCCGCGCAGGCGGGCAGAAGCGCGCTGCTGTAGGCCTGTTCGTTGAACAGCACCAGCTCGGGGCGTTTGCCGAGGAGACGCTCATACACGTCCATTCCGTAGGTGTAGTTTTTAAGGTTCAGCGCGGACGGCCAAAGCGGTCCGATCATCTGCGTGTAGCCAGCGCCCACCACCTCGCAGCGGCCCGCCGCCCACAAGGCTCCCAGCCGCCGCACCCATTCCGGATCGAGCTCCGCGATCAGTTCCAGGGTAAGGGCAGGCAACTCCAGGCCGAGCCGGAGACCGTCGTGTTCGATCATATCCAGCAAGGGCGTGTAGGCCTGCCGGATCACCTTGGGACGCTCCGCCACCTCGATCGAGGAATACATCAGGTTGAGGTGAAAGACCGTGAAGAGATTCAACATATTTGCTCCATTAAGCTTGGGGTTTCCTTAGCGAACACGCGCCGGAGCATGTATTCCCCGGGGCAACGACCAACCAATTAATCACCTCCACCATGCGTTTTATCGCCGAAGTTTCCAGTAACCATAACCAAGATCTCGCCCGTGCGCGGGAGTTCATTCGGGCCGCCGCGGCCGCCGGGTGCGACGCGGTGAAATTCCAGTTGTTCAAGATCGAGGAGCTTTTCGCCCCCGAAATTCTGGCCCAAAGCGAAAAACACCGGCGGCGCAAAGAGTGGGAACTGCCGCTGGAGTTCCTGCCCGCCCTGCGCGACACCTGCCGCGAACACCAAATCGCCTTTGGCTGCACACCCTTTTACTTGGAGGCGGTGGAGGAGCTCCTGCCCTACGTCGATTTCTACAAAATCGCCTCTTACGAGTTGCTCTGGTCTCCGCTCTTGGAGGCCTGCGCCCGAACCGGCAAACCCGTGATTCTTTCCACCGGCATGGCCACGCTGGAAGAGATACAGCAGGCGGTGGGCGTGCTGCGCGCGGCGGGTTGCCGCGACCTCACCCTTTTGCACTGCGTCTCGGCCTATCCCTGTCCGCCGTCGGATTGCAACCTGGCCGCGATCCAGACCATCCGCGATGCCTTCGGGTGCGCGGTCGGCTGGTCCGACCACACGGTTTCCCCGGTGGTTTTGCAGCGGGCGATCCATCGCTGGGGCGCGACCGCGATCGAGTTTCACCTCGATCTGGAAGGGCAGGGGGCCGAGGCCGCGACCGGGCATTGCTGGCTGCCGGGGCAAATCGGCGCGGTGATCTCCGACATCAAGACCGCCGAGTTGGCCGACGGCGACGGCACCAAGGCGCCCACGCCGGCCGAGTTGCCCGACCGTGAATGGCGGGCGGATCCCTCCGACGGATTGCGGCCGTTTTTGCATGTTCGCAAAACCTGGCGCGCCTGAGTCCCCGAAAATTTCACCATGCCCACCGTCGCCATCATTCAAGCCCGCCTGGGTTCGTCCCGTCTGCCGGGCAAAGTACTTCGTCCTCTGCTTGGTTATCCGATGCTCGGCCACATCGTGCGCCGCGTCGGCGCGGCCAAGAAGGTGGGAAAAGTGGTTGTGGCCACGTCCGATCTGCCCGGCGACGAGCCCCTGCGCGCCTTCTGTGCAGCGGAGGGCATCGCGTGCTTCGCGGGCAGCGAGCGCGACGTGCTCGACCGTTTCTACCAGACCGCCCTTTTGCATCGCGCGGATCCGGTGGTGCGCATCACCGCCGATTGCCCGCTGGCCGACCCCGCGCTGATCGACGCGGTGATTGCCGCCGGTGAAGCCGGCGGGCTGGATCATATCGGCGTCGCCGCCGGAGCGGGCGCGGCCAAACTGACCGGAGGCCGGTTTCCGGCCGGGCTGGACGCCGAATTTTTACGCTTCTCGGCCTTGGAGACGGCATGGCGCGAGGCGGTCGCGCCGACTGATCGCGAGCACGTGACGCCCTTCATCTGGCGGCAGCCGGAGCGTTTCCGGCTCGGGGTGCACAAGTCGGAACACGATTATTCCCACCTGCGCTGGACGGTGGACTACGAGGCGGACTTCGAAGTTGTGGCGGAACTTTACGCCGCCCTTTACCGCCCTGGTTCCGTTTTTGGCATGCAGGATGTGCTCGATTTTCTTTCCGCCCATCCCGAGCTAGCCTCGCGCAACGCACACCATATCAGCTCGGCCAACCACGCCAAAATCTGGCAGCCCGCCGAGTCCGGCACCAAGGAATGATTTCGATGGAAAAACGGGTGCTCATCCGCTGCGACGCTTCGCCGACCCTGGGCCACGGGCACCTCGTTCGGTGTCTGGCCCTGGCCGAGGCGCTGGTGCGCGCGGGTGATCTGCGACCCGAGTTCGCCGTGCTGGGCGATGATGCCGCCGCCCGCGCGGTCGCCGCCGCCGGTCATGTTTGCCATCGCGCTACCGATGCGGAGAGCGACGAAGGGGAGTGGTTGTTGTCCTTGGTAAAGCGCACCG
The DNA here is from genome assembly GCA_947471035.1 of Verrucomicrobiota bacterium. GTDB lineage: Bacteria > Verrucomicrobiota > Verrucomicrobiia > Opitutales > Opitutaceae > IMCC26134_A. Next base: position 23,223 of record CANIWJ010000016.1, on the reverse strand, counting down.
GGGCGGACGCGCTGGTTTGCGACGTGCGCACCGGACTTTCCCCGGCCGCGCTGGAGGCGGTGCGGGATCTAGGCGTGCTGGTGGCGGTGATCGACGATCCAGCGCCGCGCCGGTTGGCGGCCGATCTGGCGTTTTACCCGCCCGTGTCCGAGGTGGAGCGACTGGATTGGGTCGGGTTTGGCGGACGCCGCTTCGTGGGTTGGGACTGGCTGGTGTTGCGCGCCGGCTTTTCCGGCGTCCGCAGGCGGGTCCGGGCGTTGAACGGGCGGCGGGTGCGAACCTTGGTTGCCATGGGCGGCAGCGACCCCGCCGGACTGACTCTCAAGGCCCTGGCCGGATTGGAACCGCTCGCGGCCGAGCTGGAGGTCGCGGTTGTTTTGGGCGGGGGCTTTTGTCACGAGGCGGCCCTTGCCGCGTTTCTGGCTGAATCCAAACTCGCTCCGGTGTTGCATCGCGCGGTGACGGATATGCCCGGTCTCATGGGCGAGATGGATCTGGCGGTGGCGTCTTTTGGCATGACCGCTTACGAACTCGCCGCGATCGGGGTACCGGCGGTGCATCTTTGTCTGACCGAAGGGCACGCCTCGGCCGCGCAATCGCTGGTCGAGGCCGGCCAGGCGACCAGCCTCGGATTACACGGCGAGGTCGGGCCGGAACAGATCGCCGCCGAGGTTCGCGCCTGGCTCGGGCGCATCCGCGTCCCGCAGTTTGAATTGGAGCGTGTGATCGACGGCCAAGGGGCGATGCGGATCGCGCGGTGCCTCGCGGAAAGTGTTTTAACGCCCGCCGCCGTTCGCGTCTCGCCATAGCGGAACATTTTACCCCTTATCCAGTTAAACGGTTACCCTATCCCTTACCCCGTATGAAAATCGTATTTGTAATCGGCACCGGGCGTTCCGGCACCCTCGCCATATCCCAGGCGCTTTCGCTTTTCCCCGGCATCATCGCGCACCACGAATACCTCTTCGAGCCGGTTTTGCAGCAGGCCATTCTCTACCACCAAGGCAAAATCGGGAAATCCGAGGTGCAGGCCTTTTTGCGGGAGCACTATCTGCCGGCCATCGCCCAGGCCCGCGGCGATTGCTGGGTGGATTGTTCCAACGCGTTGCCCTGGCTGGTGGAGCCGCTGGCCGAGCTGGTTCCGGAGGCCCGTTTCGTGTTTGTGGCGCGCCACGGCAAACGGGTGGTTTCCTCGTTTTACCACAAGTTCAAGGCGGACATGTATGCCGACGACTGCGTCGAGCGTCTCTATGCCTACCTGCGCGGCGAGGCGGACATGCCGCCGCCGCTGAAACGCTATTGGCGTCCGGTGCCCACGCCGGCCTCGCCGGATTACGCCTGGTTCGCCAAGGCCAGTCGATTCGAGCGGCTTTGCTATTACTGGCAGGTCACCACCGAGCAGGCCGTTCTGGCCTTGGAAAAAGCGGCCGCCGGCCGCCAGGAGTTGTATAACTTTGAAGCCATCTTGGCCGAGCCCGCCGAGCGCGCCCGGTTTCTGGCCAATTTCCCCCTGCCCGCCGACGGGGCGGAGCAAGTCGCCCAGTTTTTCAAGCGTCCCACCAACGTCGCGGAACCCAAGACCTACCCGCTTACCGTCGAGGAGGAGGCCGTCTTCGCCCGGATTTGCGCGCCCATGATGGCCCGCCTGGGCTATGATCTGGAGAGCGACTACGTGGTGAAATACTGACGCCCGCCGCGATGCCTTCCCCAAGCTGCGATCATTGCCAGACGCCTCTGCGCAACCCCTACCATCCGGTCGGCACCCGGCGCGGCATGCAGGTGTTTACCTGCGAGCGTTGCGGATTGATTCAGAGCGTCTCCACCGTCGCCTATGAATCCCATCCCGCGCCCAGCATGTCGTGCGACGCGGACCGGGCTAGTATCAAGTACACCAAGGACATCATCGTGGACGCGCACTCGCGTCTGCTCGAGGAACACGCCGGATTGGCGACGGCCCGGGACTCGGCGGATATCGGCTCCAATCGCGGCTCCATGCTCGCCCGACTGCTGGCCGTGCCCGGGATGCGCACCGTGCTGGCGGTCGAGTCGGACGCCGCCGTCACCTCCGCATATCCCGCCGACCCGCGACTGACCACGATCGCACGCAGAGTGGAGGAGCTCGATCTCGGCGAAGCGCGTTTTGATCTCGTTTACTGCGCCCACACTTTGGAGCACCTGCGCAGCGCCCGTGTTTTTTTGACCGCATTGCGGCGGGCCCTGAAGCCGGGCGGGCGGGCGTTTTTGGCCGTGCCTAACATCTCGGTTTTTCCGTCCGACGGTTTTGTGGAGCTGTTTATCGACACCCACACGTTCCATTTCTCGCCGGGAAGTTTCCGGCTGATGCTCGCGGAGGCCGGACTGGCCGTGCTGTTTGAGAACACCGTGAATCCCTACAGCGAAATCGAAGTCGTGGTGACGCCCGCTCCGGTCTCGGCGCGCTCCACGGACAACGAGAACCGCGAGGCGGAGACCGCGCGCCGCTTCATGGAGCACTACCGTATGGCGCTGGCGGAAAATCGCGCGGTTCTGCGCTGTCGGGTGGAGGCGATGCGGCGCGATCTGGCCGGGACTCCGGCGGTTTTCTGGGGCGGCGGGCGCATCTTCGACGCGTTGGTGAAAATCGGCGGTTTGGACGCCTCCCTGGTTTCCTGTCTGGTGGATAAGTTTCTGCACCGCTACCTTTCCGAGGTCCACGGCTTGCCGGTTTGCGCTCCCGGCGCTTTCGGAGCGCGGACCGCGAACACGCCCGTCGTCATCTGTTCGGACGGCTACCAGGACGAGATTCGCCAGGAAGCGGGCCAACACGGCTTCACCCGGATTTACCACTACACCGATTTCTTATGAACCCATCCCTCAGCACCTTTCCCCAACAACTGGCCGCCGGCGTGCGGCAGCTGGACACCGCCGGTCTGAATGACCTCGCCGGGAATATCCGCGCCTTCCTGCTTGATTCGGTGGCCCGCACCGGCGGCCACATCGGGGCCAACCTCGGCACGATCGAGATCACCCTCGCGATCCATCATGTTTTTAATGTGCCCTCTGACCGGGTTGTTTTCGACACCGGCCACCAGGGCTACACCCACAAGCTGCTCACTGGTCGTATCGACGCCTTCGCCACCCTCAACACCTATCGCGGCATGAGCCGGTTTCTGTCGCGCGCCGAGCACGAGGCCGACGTGATCGAGGCCTCGCATGCGGGCACGTCCTTGTCCCTCGCGGCCGGTCTGGCCTGGCAGGAAACCCCCTCGCCCGCCGCCCACACCGTGGCCGTGATCGGGGACGGTTCGCTAGTCGAAGGACTCGCGTTCGAGGCCTTGAATTTCCTGCCCGTAAACGGCCGCAATCTGGTGGTCGTGCTCAACGACAACGGCATGGCCATCGCGCCGAACGTGGGTGGCATCCACCACATGTGCACCCGGCCGGATTGGCAGGCGCAGGCCGGCGGCTTTTTCCGCGCCCTCGGTTTCAACTATCTAGCGGTGCCCGATGGCCACGATCTCGCCGCGCTCACCGCAGCTCTGTGCGAGGCCAAGGGCGCGCCCGGCCCTTGGATCGTGCATGCCAAGACGGAGAAGGGACGCGGCCTGTCCTGCGCCTCGGCCCATCCCTACAAGATGCACTTCTCCATGCCCTTCGACGTCGCCACCGGCAAGGGCGCCTCGCCCACCGTGATGGGCACCACCTTCGCTTCGGTCGCGGCCGAGGAGCTGCTCGAACTCATGGCGCTGCATCCCGAAATGGTGCTCATCACCCCGGCCACGCCCTATGCCTCCTATCTGGACAAACTCACCGCCCGCTATCCCACGCGGGTGATCGACGTGGGAATGGCCGAACAGCACGCGGTCGGCCTGGCCTGCGGTCTGGCGCTCCAAGGTAAGCATCCGATCGTTTGCGTGCAAACCACCTTCCTCCAGCGGGCCTATGATCAACTTATCCACGACGCCGCCTACATGGATTTGCCGATCACCTTGCTCGGGGTGCGCTCCAGTTTCGCCGGCTTCGATTCCGCCACCCACCACGGCATCTACGACATTCCCTATCTGCGCGCCATTCCCCGGCTCCAGATTTATTATCCTGAAAACCCCGCAGACATGCGCAACGCCCTCCGCGTGCGCGCTGCCGCCCCCAAGGGGCCGTGCATCTTGCTGCATCCCTACGACCCGCTCTCGGCGGCCGCCGCGGCCGCTCCTTCCGAACCGGGCGACACCACCACCGTGGCCGAAGGCGACCAGGGCGCGATTCTCTGTGTGCCCAATCAGGCGGCCAAGGCGCTCGCTCTCCGCGAAAAGATTCTGGCCGAGGGCGGCCCGGCCTACGGCGTGGTTGCGGTGCGCCGCTTAAAGCCTTTGCCCGCCGACGCGATTCTCGCCCAAGCGCGCTCCAAACGCCGGCTGATCACGCTGGAGGAATCCAATCTGCCGGGCGGTTTCGGTTCGGCCGTGCTGGAAATCCTGCACGATCACGATGTGCTCGTTCCCGTTTTTCGCGCCGGCGTGCCGGACATGTTTGTGCAGCCCGGCAGCAACGCGGATTGCTCCCTGGAGGCGGGCTTGGACGTTCCCTCCATCTACGGGCGCTTGAAGAGCCGGTCGTCCGCGTTTCTGAATACTTTATGAACACTTCTTCCACGGGCAGACTTGCGGGCAAGGTAGCCGTCATCACCGGAGGCTCGCGCGGCATCGGCCGCGCGCTTGCTCTGGGTTTCGCCAAGGAGGGTGCGGCGGTGTTTTTTTGCTACGTCGGAGCGGCGCAGGCTGCCGCCGAGGTGGCGGCCGAGATCGAGGCCGCCGGCGGTCGCGCCGGTTGCATGCGGGCCGATGTGGTCAATCGCGCCGAGGTTCGCGCGCTCTTCGCCGCCACGGTCGAAAAATTCGGGCGCATCGACATTTTGATCAACAACGCCGGCATCAACCAGCGCTGCTTTTTCGAGGAGCTGACCGATGAGGACTGGGACCGCGTGCTCGGCGTTAATCTCAAGGGCCCGTTCATCGCTTCCCAGGAGGTGTTTCCTTATATGAAACGCCAGGGCGGCGGGCGTATCGTAAACATATCCTCCGTGGCCGGCCAGTATCACGGGCCTAAAACCGTTCATTACGCCGTCTCCAAGGCCGGTCTGAATAGCCTCACCAAGGTGGTGGCCCGCTACGGCGCCCCCCACAACATCATCGTCAACGCCGTCGCGCCGGGCCTCATCCGCACCGACCAGACTGCGGACGAGTTCGACTCCCCGGCCGGAAAGGCCGTCATCGACCTCACCTTGCTGAAAAAACCCGGCCAGACCGGCGACGTGCTCGCCGCCTGTCTGCTGCTTTGCTCCGAAGAGCAAAGCTACATCACCGGCCAGGTGATCAGCGTGAGCGGCGGCGCGTATCTCGGCTGACCCGGCTTTTCTCCAGTAACCGATTTACCCCTAAACATGTCCGATCCCGGCGATTACCTTTTGTTGCTCGGTGCCAGCGCCGATCAGCTTTGCAGCATTCACGCCGCGCGCGCGCTGGGCATCCCGGTCGTGACGGTGGATGCCAACCCCGCCTCGCCCGGCTTCGCCCACGCCGACGCCCACGCCGTGGTGAGCACGCGCGACGTTCCCGCGCTCAAGGCGTTCGCCGACCGGTTCCAAGCTTCGGGCAAGCGCATCGGCGGCGTCTTGGTCCAGGGAACCGATATTCCGCAGATCGGCGCCGAACTCGCCCTTCACCTCGGGTTGCCTTCCATCCCCTTGGAGGCTGCCATGATCGCCACCGACAAGCTCCGCATGAAGGAGCATTTCCGTGCGCATGGCATCCCGGTGCCTTGGTTTCGCGCCGTCACCTCGCTGGAAGAGCTCCAGACCGTGGTCTCCGAACGCGGGTTTCCCCTCGTCTTGAAGCCCGTGGATCGCTCCGGCGCGCGCGGGGTGTATTTGTTGACCGAAGGGTGCGATCTCGCCGCGCTTCACGCCGCCTCGCTGCGCGAGTCGCTGTGCGGCCGGCTGATCGTCGAAGCCTTCACTCCCGGCCCCCAGCTCAGCACCGAATCCCTTGTGATCGACGGAGTCGTCCACACTCCGGGTTGGGCCGACCGCAACTACGAGCACCTCGCGACCTTTGCCCCTAACATCATTGAAAACGGCGGTTTCGTTCCCACCGCTTGCACCCCGGCCCAGCGCGCCGCGGTCGAGGATTTGATCTCGGCCTGCGCCCGCGCCCTCGGCGTGCGCAACGGCGTCATCAAGGGCGACATCGTCATCGGTCCCGACGGGCCCGCCGTTATAGAGGTCGCTTTGCGCCTGAGCGGCGGGGATTTTTCGGCGACGCTCATCCCGCTCGGCACCGGGGTGGACATTATTCGGGTCGCGATACTCCGCGCCATGGGCCGTCCGGTCGATCCGGCCGCGCTTGTTCCGACCCGCGACCACGCCGTGATCAACCAGTATTTTTTTCCGCCGCCCGGACGGCTGCGGGCGATCACCGGCCTGGAGCGGGTGGAGGGCAAACCCTGGCTGCATAAACTGGAGATTTGGCGACGTCCCGGCGACACCCTGCCCGTCATCCGTTGCCACGCTGATCGCGCTGGCGTGTTTATCGTCACCGCGCCCACCCGCGCCGAGGCCGAGGCCCGCGCCCGCGAGGTCAACGCGTCCATCCAATTCCACGTCGAGCCCTGACTGTTTTCGCAGGTTTCTTTTCCATTCGAAAAATCAAAAACATGAACCTTACCCCGGATGTATTGGGCCCTTTGATCATCGGCATGCGCGCAGCCTACGCACGCGGGGAGAATGCCATGGCTCATGCCCGGGCAGTCCTCGGCACCGCACAAAACACCTCAGACGCCACCTTGATCGCTTATGACCTGCAGGCCGGAAGCTATACGGCGGTGGTGCGCGAAACACGCGCGGACAATCTTCGCTGGTGTAGTCAGCTGGCGGACGTTTTGCGTCCTTTGTTCCCCGCTGGCGGAAGTTTGCTTGAGGTGGGCGTCGGCGAGGCCACCACGCTTTCCACCGTCTCGCGTCTATTGTCACCTGCTCCTGCCACCGTGCTGGGTTTTGATTTAAGTTGGTCGCGTTGCAGCGTGGCCCGCGATTGGCTTCAAGAAGAGGGCATCAAGGCGGAGGTTTTCGTGGGAGACCTTTTCTCAATCCCGCTGGCTGATGATAGTGTGGATGTCGTGTATACCTCCCATTCCTTGGAGCCAAACGGGGGGCGCGAAACTGACGCACTGCGCGAGCTTCTTCGCGTTGCCCGACGCGCAGTGGTTTTGTGCGAACCCATCTATGAACTCGGTAGTAGTGAAGCGCAGGCACGCATGCGGCAGCACGGATACGTCCGTGGGCTGGCCGATACATTTCGCGGAATTGGGGCGCAGGTGAAGGAATGTCGCTTGTTGCCTTACACCACTAACCCATTGAACCCTAGCGGTGTCGTGATCGTGGAAAAGAATCCGACCTCGGCGGTTTCGCCTGCGCTCGCGTTTCGTTGTCCGTTAACAAACACGCCTTTGGTTCGGGAGGCCGATGTTTGTTTTTCCCCGCTTACGGGCATGGCGTATCCGATATTACGAGGCATCCCGCTACTTAGGACGCAACACGCGGTGATGGCGTCGAAGATCGTAACTGCTGGGATTAAATCATGATTTATTGCCGCCGATGTCTGACGCCCAACACCCGGCCCAACGGACGTTTTAACGCCGACGGGGTCTGTCCGGCGTGCGAATTTACCTCTCGGACTCGCGATGTTAACTACCTCGCCCGCTTCCATGAACTCACCGCGATCGTAAAGGAAAAGACCCGCACCAACCGGGAGCGTCGTCACAATTGCATTGTCGGTGTCTCCGGTGGAAAAGATTCCACCCGTCAAGCGCTTTGGGTCCGCGACAAGCTTGGTCTGCGGCCTTTGCTGGTCTCCGTCGCCTATCCCCCGCGCCATTTGTCGCATATCGGAGCCGCCAATCTCGCGAATTTGGTTTCACTGGGCTTTGACACTTTGGTTTTGGGCCCTGCACCGCGTCTATCCAAGGAGTTGGTGCGCGCCGCTTTCTTTCGCTTCGCCAACTGGTGCAAGGCTACGGAAATGGCGCTGTTTTCGGGCGTCCCGCAGATTGCGATCGAACGCAAGATTCCCCTCATTCTTTGGGGCGAAAATCCCGCCCTGCAGGTGGGCGACATGGGCACGCTGGGCTCTTCGATTTGGGACGGCCAGAATCTGGTCAATTCCAACACCCTCGCCGGCGGCGACCTCTCCTGGTTTACCGAGGTGGCGGGCACCGACCGGCGGCTTTCGCCTTACAAATTTCCTTCGCGCGAGTCGCTGCGCCGCGCCCGCGTCCAGACCGTTTTTCTAGGGCCCGCTTGGGAGGACTGGTCGATGCCGAACAACTCCTCCCTGGCCATCGCCCACGGTTTGACCCACCGGCCCGCAGGACCGGAGGCCACCGGCGATCTCTTTGGCACCAGCATGATCGACGAGGACTGGATCGTGGTGAACATGCTCCTGAAATACTACAAACTGGGGTTTTCGCGCGGCACCGAGGCCGCCAACGAGCTCATCCGCGCCGGCACGATCACCCGGGAAGAGGGCATACCCTACGCGGACAACTACGACGAGGCCTGCGCCCCTGAATACCTCGCCTCTTTCTGCCGCTACATCGGCATAACCGAAGCCGAGTTCTGGGCCCATGTGAAGAAATTCGCCCACCCCGTGCTTTTCGACGTCTCCGGTCCGCGTCCCGTCCGTCGCTTCCGCCCGGGCCACGGGCTAATCGCCTAATCGCCATGTCCACGATCCACATCCTTGATTACGGCGTAGGCAACATCGGCTCGCTCAACCGCCTCTTTCGCTCGCTGGGCTTGAGCGTCGTGCGCGCCACCCGGCCCGAGCAAATCGCGTCCACGCCTCTGCTGCTTTTGCCCGGCGTCGGCTCCGCCGTCACCGCGTTGGAACGTATCCATGCGCTCTCTTTGCTGGAGCCGCTTCGCGCGCGCCACGCCGCCGGTCAGCCCATCCTCGGCATCTGCCTCGGCGCGCAATTGCTCTTTTCCCATCTTGCCGAAGCCAACGACGCCGCCGGGCTCGGTTTACTGCCCGGGCGGGTGGCTCCGCTGACCGGTTCGCCGTCGTTTCACACCGGTTGGAGTTCGCTCGACCACGAGCGACTCGTCGCCCTCGGATTGGCCCGGGCGCTGCGCCCGGCCGACGCCTTCTTTTTCAACCATCAATACGTCTGTCCGCCCGCCGGCGCGCCTCGTCACGTTCCCGTGGCCGCGTTGCCCCAGGTCCCGGCCCTGTATCTCGCCGGCCATCTGGTCGGCATTCAGTTCCACCCGGAAAAGAGCCAGGGCCAGGGCCGTCTGCTCGTGCGCAATATTCTGGAGGATCATTATGGCTTCTAAACGCCTCATCGCCGCGCTCACCGTCCGCGACGGCCGGCTGGTCAAATCTTACGGCTACACCGCCGACCGACCCGCCGGCGACTTGCGCACCGCCTTGCGCAACCTCGACCGCTGGTCGGCCGACGAAATCCTCGTCCTTGATATTTCCCGCCGACCCGGACTCGACCCCGTCGTGCTGGATGCCATCGGCCGCGCGGAGATTTCCACCCCTCTGGCCTACGGCGGCGGAATCCGCTCCCGCGACGATGTGCTCCGACTCATGGAGTTGGGCTGCGACCGCTTTGTCGTGGAATCACTGCTTTTCTCGCCCGGTCGCGAATTGGCGCAACTCGCCGACCTCGTCGGCCGCCAGGCTTTGATCGGCTCCGTTCCGCTTCGACTGGGTGCGGGTGGCGAATGGGCTCCCTCGCTGCCTCCGGCTTCGGTTCCCCGTCTCGGCCCGGTGCCGGCCACGCTGGACGCCACGCTGGAGTTTCTCCGGCGCAGCCCCGTATCCGAATATCTGCTGATCGCCGCCGAGGCCGAGGGTCGCGCCGGGACTTTCCCGATTGAGCTCGTCGCCGCCTGCTCCGCGTTGCCCGAACATTCCGTCCTCTGGTTTGGCGGTCTTGACCAGGCGTCGGCCGCCGCCTGTCTCGCCGCCCCGGTTACCGCCGCCGTGGCTCTGGGGAATCCCTTTCTGGAAAAGGAACTCGCGCTCCCCCTTTTGCGCGAGGCGCTCCTGCGCTCCCGTCCACCCGCTCCACTTCGTCGCGTCCGCACCCTCCGCAAATGAACCGCCCACGCCCGACCTGCTCTCGCTGCCTTTACCCGGTGGATCACCCTTTCGGCCTCACCCTTGATCACGAGGGCGTTTGTTCCGGCTGCCGCGTCCATGAGGAAAAAACCTCCCTGGACTGGGCCGCCCGCGCCGCCCGTCTGCGCGAGGTCGTCATTCCCTCGATCATCGGACGCCGCCGGGGCGACTACGACTGCGTCGTGCCGGTGCGCGGCTCGCCCGAGTCGTTCAAGGTGCTCGACATCGTCAAAAACGAACTCGGCCTGAACCCCCTAGTCGTGGCCTACAACTGCCAGTTTCACACCCCGGCGGGCATCGCAAACATCGATCTGCTGCGCGAGGTTTTCGACGTGGATTTCCGGCTGCACACGTCCAATCCGGTCATTTACAAAAAACTCGTTCGCGAGTCGCTGGCCCGTTTTCGCTCGCTGCGCTGGCCCTTTCTGGCCGGGGAAACCCAGTTCCCGGTCCGCGTCGCCGCCGACAAGGGCATCCCGCTGGTTATCTGGCCGGTGCACCAACCGACCGAACAGACCGGCACGCATTCTTACGTGGAGGAACCGGAGATGAGCCGCCGTTCCCGTCATTGTTATGATCTGCTTGGCTGGGAGCCCGACGAACTCGTCACCACGTCCAGTCTGTTACAGCCCAATGATATCGAGGACTTGGAGTATCCCGCCGACGCCGAGCTGCTGGAGCACGGCATCCGTGGCCTTTACCTCTCCAACTACTATCCGTGGGACACCCGCCGCTACTCCGAGGAGATGGTTAATCGTTTTGGAGCCCGCTGCGCCCGCCAGCCCCGCACCTTCGATACCTACGACCGGATCGACGACGCCACCTACATGACGGTCCACGACCTTTTGAAGCAGAGCCGCCTGGGTTACTCGCGGGTCGTGGATCAGCTTTGCCGCGAGATCCGGTTTGGCCGCGTCAGCCGCGCCGACGCCGAGATCATCGCCGCCCACTACGCGGCGCAACCGGTGGAGGAGGGCGTCGCCGAGTTTGCCCGCTGGCTGGGACTCGCGCCCGAGGGTTTCGACTGGCTGCTGCACAAGCTCAGCCCACCCCCGCCAGTCAGCCCGACACCACTCAATGCCGCCCAGCAAGCCTTTGTCGATTCCTACCGGGTCAATCACGAACCGGTGACTGGCGCGGAACCCTACATCCTGTTTGGCAAGGGCTTATCGCTTTGAGCGGATGGCCGGTTCATACCCATTACCCCTCGGATTCAAACTTTAACGCAAAGGCGCAAGGGCGCAGAGAAACGCAACAAAACCCTTCATTTCCTAGTCTTTGCGCACTTAGCGGCTTGGCGACTTTGCGTTAAAATAAGTCCGTTTTGTTCAGGGTTTTGTTTTAAGACTGTATGGGGAGAGTTTGCCTGAACCTGCTTTCCGGTCTCCCGCGAAACGCCGCAATAGGCCCAGGGGGAAGGATTTGCCGGGTGCATGCCTCAGTCTTTTTTGCAGGCGGGAGATTTTCTGTTTTCGCGATAATTCACCTGATAAAATACAGGTTAACAACGGGTTGAGGGAGTGGGTGTTTGTATGGTTTGGTATTTGCTCATTGGCCAGCCGAGTATGTTCAAACCCCGACCGACCAACATTTATCCCACTTGCTGCGATCGGATTCTGAAAAGCGCCGTCCGGCCCGCTCACCGATGAATCTGCAAACGCACCCGGTTCAAACCGTCCAATTAATAAACCACTCGGACAACGGTTGGTCGGACAACTATAGCGCTTTTCGCATCGCCGCGAAATACGCCGGTCTAGAAATTAGCGAGCCCTATTCTATTCGTGGGGTGTGGGTTCATGGTTGTGACGGGCCTTGGTATGCGACCACGCCGAAGATGTGGATTTACGGAGCTTCTTTCACGCGCAGCCTGCCGGTCTACACCGCGCGCGAAGATCAGGCGGAGCAACTTAAGGCCGATGGGTATGGGCACGCGCGAGCGATCAGTTTGCCGATTTTATACGCACCCGCTTCCGGCCTGCCCCGTGTGCCGCGCAGCCTGTTGGTGATGCCGTGCCATACGCTCAACGGCGCCAGGCCGGCGGATCGTTCGCTCTACCTGGCCTATGCCAACGAGATCAAGGCGGTTGCGGGTCGCTTTGATCGGGTTGTCGCCTGTGTACATCCTAATTGCAAAAAAAACGGTCTCTGGGTGCAGGAATTCACCTCGGTGGGCATCGAGGTGATCTATGGTGCGCAACCGGACGACTTGAATTCGCTTCCTCGAATGCGATCACTTTTCGAGCAGTTCGAGACCGTGACTACCAATGATTGGGGAAGTCATGTCGCCTATGCGCTGACCTTTGGTTGTAAGGTGTCTATATACGGCACTTTTCCCATGCCTACGCTGGCGGATTTCATGTTGGATTCCAGTTGGCGCAACAATCCGATCGGCCTCCAACAAGCGTTATCTTCTGAATCCGTAAACGCTAAATGGGATTTTTTAAAGAAACTCAGGGTGCTCCCGACTGATGCGGTGGCAGATCAAGACATGGGTGATTACTTGGTCGGAGCTAATAGTAAAATAAGCCCCGATGAAATGCGCGAAGTGCTGCGTTTATTGATAGATCCCAAGCCTTTGGAGAAAAACGAGCCTCCTCCGGGGCGATTATTATGTGTGCTGCCTGACACGAATCGGACCAATGCCAATCTTGAGATTCTGACTTTATTACGATGGCTAAAACGCGAACGCTCCCTGTCTTTTGATATCGTGGTGGGAAAGCCCGGGGTGTTGCACCAGGAGTTTCATAAAGTGAGCACCATATTTATAGCCGGTGGTGCTTCGATCACGCCGGCTCGTTCCAGCTCATATCGTTTGGTGTTGGTTCATACCCTGAACGGCATGGCCCTGCTTGATAAGCTGGGTATCAGTGATTTGCCGGTTTGGACTTATCTATCGGATTCGCTTAAATCGCTTGATAACACACCGGCGCGTGCGCTGGCCCGCGTGCTCGGGTCGAGTCAGCGATTACTGGTGAGTGAGCCTGTTTTGCGCGAAGCCCTTGTGAATCGGTACGCAGTCGATACTTGTGTCGTTGATTCGTGGCCTGCCGGGTTGGTTGACTTAGTCCGGCTGAAGGAAGCTTCTAATGTAAATGATGTTAATGAATTGCGGTCATCGTTAGGTATAGCGCCGGATGCGGCATTAGTGGTCTTTTGTGATGTGCCGGATCTTGTCGGCGGAGCCGATTTGTTTCCACAGTTTGTGCGCGCGCTTCGCGATCGGATGGGGCCGGATCGTGCCTTGAGCTGCGTGTGGATAGGTGGGTTCACTTCGGCTGAGCACGAATCGGTTCTAAACCGTGATTTACGGATTATGGGGTTGGAACGGATGGGGCAGTTTGTCGGTGAACATGCCAAAGCGCAGACGCTGATCGCTGCCGCCGATGTTTTTTGTTTAGCCTCGCGGCGTGATAATCTGACCTTACCCGCGATCGAAGCCGCCGCCATGGCAAGACCTGTCGTAAAATTTATTATTCCCGGAGCATCAGAAACTGAGGCCGCGTTTTGTAAAAACGTGCCTTATATTGATATTACGGCGATGGCTGAATATGTACACGCATTGCTGATCAATCCGGGGTTGGCCACTAAAGCGGCGGAAGCATCTGTTCAGCACGCTCGCGCCTTGCATTCCTTGGAAAACGCAGCGCGTGACATATATAGCAGAGTTGCCGAAATGTTAGGAAGTGCTCCCTGTAAATTCTCCAAGCCTGATTACGATTCAATTTACGCTACTTGGAAGACGGAAGGCCATCCGCATGCCGTTTACATTCAAGCACTCGATAATTTTAATAAAATTGCCGCACAGGCTTTCGCACTTGTGCGTGCGGGAAAGAAAAACGACGCAATTCGAGCCCTCATTCGTGCGGCGCAGGGTGCGGTAGCATACAAAGATCCTTACGCGGTCGCTGAGGTCTTGTTTGGTGTGGCAGAAGCGCTTAAGTCATTGGAGCCGAAAAAAAGTACGGTTTTGATGGATGAAGCCAAAAAATATAGCCGTGTACAAAACCTTTCACCGGATGGCCTAGGGGCGTTTACGCCGTAATAACGAATGCCCGTAATTTTAAATATACCCGGGGCCATGTATTTGAAGCGAGCACCTCTTTTGGCGTGTCCCTTGTTAATCGCAAATGGGCGTAATCAAATCAATGGCCTGATTCGCTGGCTAAATTGCTTCGCAACCGTATTTTATAAGCGAAGTTTAGCGTCTAATCGGCTTGAGTATAAACGCCAACAACTTTGCCAGATCTTTCAGCACGCCCCGTCCCAACTGTAGTTCCTGTGAAAACCGAATCCCATCCATTTTTGAACCCCGCTTTGGAACTTAATAACGCCGATATTTATGTGGTGCGCAATTCTATCCTGCGCGCGGTCAAGGATGCGCTTCCGCACTTCCACGGTACCTTCCTTGATATCGGTTGCGGCGTGATGCCTTACAAGGGCTTGATCACATCGGCTCCGTCGCGGGTGTCTAAATACCTCGGGTTGGATTTGGCCGGCTCCGAGATTTACCATGCCGAGGTCGATTTACGTTGGGATGGGAAGACAATCCCTCTGCCCGACGGCTCGGTTGACTGTGCCATGGCCACGGAGGTGCTGGAGCACTGTCCCGAACCCTTGGTCGTACTTAAAGAGGCCCGGCGCGTGCTTAAACCCGGTGGAGTTTTCTTTTTCACCGTGCCTTTCATCTGGCCGCTGCACGACGCGCCCTATGATTTTTTCCGTTATACTCCGTTTGCCCTTGAAAAGCTGCTTACTGAAGCGGGTTTTATAAATTATAAAGTACGTGCGATGAGTGGTTGGAATGCCAGTTTTGCCCAGGTCATGGGATTGTGGCTAAAGCGCGCCCCCATGTCAGCCGAAGCACGTAATAAAATGGCGAGGCAATTATGGCCAATTTATCTGGATTTGGTTAAGACCGATGAATTACCGGTTAATGATCATGCCGGTAATACGTTGACGACAGGCTGGACTGGATTGGCTTACGCGCCGTCTGATGGCGCGGCCCAATCAGTGCTGGATGCCTCGACTTTGCTGAACGACGCAACGCAACCTGCCGAGGTCAATCCCATTGACCTACCGGTGTTGATCGTTCGTTCGCATGAGTTTAACCATTCTGAGACCTTTTTAGAGGATCATATAAAGTATTTAACCAAGCAACCTACCTTGCTCTACGGTTGGCCGTTCCCGCGTCTGTTACGAGGAGGACAGAGTGTCCTGAATTCCAAAACTGAGAAGGCTATTCAGGCAGTTATTGGCGGGACGAAAATCACGGCGGAAATCTGGCACGCTTATATACATGATCTGACTGATTTTATACGTAAGAGCGGAGTACGGGTTGCCTTGTTGGAATCAGGTTTGATGGGCTCGTTTCTGCATGAATCTTGCACGTCGGCCCGGGTGCCCTTTGTGGTTCATTTTTTTGGGGTGGATGCTTTTGGTCGTGATATTCTGGAGCGTTGGCTGCCGCATTATCGTAAGTTCTTTTTAAGTTCGCACCGTGTGGTTGGAGTTTCGGAGGCGATGAGAGAACAATTGATTTCTTTGGGGGCGAATTCGGAAAAGGTTCTTCGTATCCCTTGCGGGGTTTCTGTGCAGTTGCCGAATCTGGCAAAGCCTGCGCTTGCGCGGCCGCAGTACATTGCTGTCGGCCGATTTGTGGAGAAGAAGGCACCGCTCAATACAATAAAAGCATTTGCGCTGGTTCATCGCGAGGAGCCTGAGGCAAACTTGATTATGGTTGGAGATGGTCCCTTGTTGGAGGAGTGCAAAAAGTGGGTAAGGGAAAATGGGATATCTTCTGCCGTTGAGTTTACCGGATTCTTGTCACGACCAGAAGTGGCGGCGCGTATGTTGGCTTCGCGGGCATTTGTACAACATAGTATAATTGCCAGTAATGGTGATAGCGAAGGCTTGCCGGTTGCTATTCTGGAGGCCGGGGCGCTTGGGCTACCGGTGGTCTCGACCCGGCACGCGGGTATTCCCGATGCGGTGGTCGAGGGCGAGCACGGCTACTTGGTGGCCGAGGGCGATGTGGCTGGCATGGCGGCGGCGATGCTGCGATTGGCGCGCGATCCGGAATTGGCCGCGCGGCTGGGCGCGGCGTATCGGGAGCGGGTGGTGGCGCAGTTCTCGCGCAAGGTCTGCATCGAGCGTTTGCAGCACCTCCTTGCCGAGGCGGCGGAGTCGGTGTCCGGCTCCGTGGCCGAGGCCGTGCGTCCGGGCGTTGAGGTGCGCTTGGCGGATGAATTGCAGCAGGCGCGCGGCGCGGTGGCGCAGTCGCGCAGCGCCGGGGACGTTGAGGCCGAGGCGTCGGCGTTGCAGGGCTTGCTCGGGCTGGATCGGGCGGAAACCGACGCTTACGAGCGGCTCGGTGATTTGTTGCAGGGTGCCGGTGATGAGCCCGGGGCGTATTTGTGTTATCGAGAAGGCCGCCGTCTGGGCGGTCTGGGCGGCGACGCCACGGCCCGGTTGGAAGCCTTGGCCAAAGGCGAGGCGGGTGCATCGGAGTTGGCCCGCACTTACCGCGATCAGGTGGGCGAGGGTGAGGTCGGGCGCGTCGAGAAGCCGCATCGCATCCTGGTCGTTACGAATCTCTTCCCGCCGCAGGAGTTGGGCGGCTACGGACGCACCATGTGGGAATTCTGCGACCGGCTTGTGCGGCGCGGACACGAGGTGAAGGTGCTCACTTCGGACAGCACGGAATGGGCGCGAGCCTCCGATCCGGGCATGGATCGCCTAGAAGCCTTGGTCGAACGCAGTCTCGGACTTTTCGGCACATGGAAAGGCGGCGGCGCGGTGCTGAATGGCGACCGGTCCGAGGTCGGCCGCATCGCCTTGGCCAACACCAAGCGGATTCGCGCCGCAGTGACGGCTTTCCGGCCGGATCGGGTGATCGCGGGCAATCTGGATTTTGTCGGCTACGAGTTCATTCGTGAATGCTTGGAGAAAAAAATTCCGGTGCTGCATCGCCTGGGCAACGGCGAGACCGGTTATCCGCCCGACAGCTCGCTGGAGAGCCCGTATTTCTGTCTGGCGGGCAACACCGAGTGGCTGAACCGGCGTTTGCAGGAAAAGGGCTACAAGTGCGGCAACTGGGCGGTAGTTTATCCGGGCTCGCCGCTGGAGCATTACTACCGTGCGTTTCCGCCGCGTTTCGACCGGTTGCGGATATGCTACGCCAGCATTTTCGCGCCCTTCAAGGGCCCGCATATTCTCTTCGAGGCGCTGGTGCATCTGGCCCGGGCGGGAGTCGATTTCACCCTGGAGTGCGCGGGGGAGCAGCCCGATCCTGTCTTTAAGACGCAGTGCGAGCAACTGGCCCGGCGCGGCGGTTTCGCCGAGCGGGTGCGCTGGCACGGCTTCATCAACCGCGCCGGGCTTGCGTCCATGTTCAGCCGGTGTAACACACTGGTTTTCCCCAGCGTGTTTGAGGAGCCTTTTGGAAAAACCCAGATCGAGGCGATGGCGGCGGGTCTGGCGGTCGTGTCCAGCGGCACGGGCGGCACGGGCGAGATCGTGAAACATCAGGTGAACGGGCTGCTGTTCAAATCCAAGGATGCGGCCGATCTGGCGAGGCAGTTGCAGTCGTTGCCGCGCGATCCCGAGCGCTGGGCGCAGCTCGCCTCGCAAGGCCAGGCCGACGCTTATCGTTTCACCACCGGCGAGTCAGTGCGACGGATCGAAAAATTCTTCGATACCAGCTTCCCGGCTTAAACAGCGGAGCCCCAGTTTCGGAAATGGTGTTTTTAATCACGGATTACAGGATGACTCCAATTGGCGATCACGTTGATGCTGGAGCCGGAATTGGCCGGGGACGGCCAACGCTACACCAAGCGTCGGATGTAGAGTTGGCCGTCCCCGGCCAATTTAACTAAATTTAAACGCGAACTAGAATCACGCATGACTTCTTCACCGCCCGTGTCCTCGCTGCGGATTGTCGCCTACAGTCAATGGGCGGGCGAGCTGGAGCCTGCCCCGGACTATTTGGCGCGGCTGCCGGACTACGACTACTCCGGACGTTTGCCGCCTGACGCGGACGAGCGCTTGCGGCGCATGGCGCGGCTGGATTGCGACTGGCATGGCGAGTGTGTGCGGTGTTTTGCGGAGATGCCCGCGCCCGCCGGTTTGACCCTGGCTCCCGCCTGGACGCTCGGAGTGAAAGGCTTCGCCGCGCTGGCCGAAAAGGCTGCGCGCAAACCCGCCGACGAGGCGTGGTGGCTGGTGTTCATGGGACAACAGCCCGCGCACGTTGGCGCGTCGCTGGGGCCGCTCTGCGCCTTCTTGCGCAAGCACGGCGTGCGCATCGCCTACTACGCGTTCGATGAGGCCAGCCGCGAGATGGCCTGTTTTCCCGCGCTGGCTCCGCATCTCGACGTTTTGCTACATGACGAATTCCCGCTCGGCCCGGCGGGGGGAAAGTTGCGCGCGGATTGTCTGATCCGGCATCGCAGCTGGGTGGCCAACGTGCGTCCCTTTGAGGTGCCGTTTAACGAGGAGCCAGAGCGGAAAATCTTGTTCTTGGGTTCTCAGCTTGGGCTGACTCCGCACCGGCAGCGGCAAATCGATTTTCTGACCAAAACCTTCAAGGACCGCTTCGTGGCCAGCCACGACCACTCGGTGAGTGTGGGCGGTCGGGCGGCTTTGAACCGCTACATCGCCGGCCTGTGTCCGGAAGGGCGCAAGTTTGCCACCCCGGCGATGGCGCGAGCGCACACCGACCGGGCGTTCTGGTGCGGGTGCATGGGGCTGGTGCCGGTCTCGGAAAACTCCGTGCAAGGCGGAAGACTGGACGAGCTGGCGGCGGAGGGTTTGATCCGGCGCTACGCGCATGGGGATCTGGCGCAGTTGCGCGAAGCCGCCGAGGCGGCGCTGGCGGCGACGACCGCGGAGCGGCGGCGGATCTACGAACACTTTAACCGTTATGAGACGGTGGGGCCGGTTTTGTCCGCCGCGCTTGCGGAAGTGTTGGCTCGCGCCTAGGGCTGGGTCTGCATTTTCCCGTTATCCTGTGCCCCCTGCCGCCTCGCAATCGACACCTCTGGACGCCGCCATCGCCCTGCAACGCGCCGGACGCGGCGCGGAGGCGCTGGCCCATTACCGGCGGCTGCGGCCGAAGTATCCGAAGGATTTTCGTCTGCTGCATCTAGGCGGCACGGTTTTGTTGCAACTCGGGCAGGCGGCCGAGGCGGCGGAGTGGCTGGAGTCAGCGGCGCGAGTAAACCCCAGGATGGGCGCCACCCAGATGTGCCTGGCGTTGGCGCTGGCCCAGTGCGACCGGCGCGATGCGGCGGCGGCGCGTTTTCGCGAAGCGATCAAACTCGATGCGGGCAACGTGGAGGTGTGGACGAACTACGCCCTGTTTTTACTCAACGGCGGACAGGCGGTTGAGGCCCTGGAAGCCTTGGAGCGCGCAGTGAAGCTCAAGCCGGACGTGGCCGCGCCGCTGCGGCTGCTCGGGCGGGTTTTACTGGCCCTGGCGCGACCGGTCGAGGCGCTGGCCCGACAGGATCGCGCCGTGGCCCTGGCACCGAAAGTAGCCGACGCGCACACCGCGCGGGCGCAGGCGCTTTACGGGTGTCATCGCATCGATGAAGCGAGGGTCGAGTTCGAGCGGGCGCTGGCGCTCGATCCCGGCGATTTTCAGGCGGCGAGCTACCGGCTGATGACGCTACACTACCTCGACGATTTGTCGCGCGAACAAATCGCGGAGGAGCACCGGGCTTTCGGCCGGCGTTGCCCTTCGCCCGCAGGGTTGAAACTTGAGGGCGTGGCGGGGCGCGATCCGGCGAAGCGGCTGAGGGTGGCGTTTTTGTCGCCCGATTTGCGCACCCATTCGGTGGCGTTTTTCTTGGAACCGTTGCTGGAGCATCTGCCCAAGGCGGAAATCGAGATCGTGCTGTATCACGATCATTTTTGCCGCGACGAAACCAGCGCCCGGCTGCGTTCGCGGGCGGAGATTTGGCGGGAGTTCGGCGGCCGTGACGACGCCTGGGTGGAGCGCATGGTGCGGGCCGACGCGCCTGACGTGTTGGTGGATGTGGCCGGGCATACCGGCTTCAATCGCCAGTCCTTGCTGGCGCGCCGACTCGCCCCGGTGCAGGTGACGTATCTCGGTTATCCGGATACGACGGGGGTGCGGGCGATGGATTTTCGTTTTACGGATGAATGGGCCGACCCCACCGGGGAGGCCGACGGGTTGCACACCGAGCGCTTGGTGCGATTTTCGCCGACCGCATGGTGTTACCAGCCGCCGCGTTCGGCCCCTGCGGTGGTGGTGCCGCCGTGTGTGCATGGTGCGGCGCCGGTGTTTGGCTCGTTCAATAACTTCAGCAAGTTATCGCCCGCCACCCTGCGACTTTGGGCGCGATTGCTGGAGGCGGTTCCGGGGGCGAAGCTTTTGTTGAAAGGGCAGGAGGCGGACTCGGTTGTGGCGCGGCGGGCGGCGGAGGCGGGAATCGCACCGGATCGCCTGGATATTCTTCCGCCCACGACCGGGCTGGCCGAGCATTTGGCGACCTATGCGCGGATCGATGTGGCGCTGGATCCCTTGCCTTACCACGGCACGACGACGACGTGCGAGGCGCTGTGGATGGGGCGGCCCGTGGTCACGCTGGCCGGAGACCGGCATGTGCGGCGGGTGGGGGTGTCGCTTTTGAGCGCGGCGGGGCAGGCCGACTGCATCGCCACGACGCCGGAGGATTATGTGGCGCGGGCGGCGGCTCTAGTGGGCGATCCCGCCGGTCTCGCGGCGCGGTCGGCGGGCCTGCGCGCGCGGATGACGGCCGGGCCTTTGCTTGACCATGCGGGGCAGGCGCGGCGTTTTGCCGATGCGTTGCGTGCTTGCTGGCTAAGCGGTAACGATCCCCATGCCACCGCCTAATCCCGCTGTATTGCTTAAGCAGGCCTTGACCCATCATCAGGCGGGGCGTTTCGCACCGGCGGCGGTGTTGTATGCGCAGGCCCGGCAACTGGCGCCGCAGTCGTTTGACGCATGGCATCTGGGTGGTCTGGCCTTGTTTCAGGCGGGGCGGGCAGAGGAGGCGCTGCCCCTGCTGGTCCGGGCGGTGCAACTGAGCCCGCGTTCGGCGCTGGCTCATTTCCGCCTCGGAGTGGTGCGCGCGGCACGGGGCGAGCTGGAAGCGGCGCTGGTGGCGGTGCAAAAGGCGCTTGAGTTCGATCCCAAGCTGGTGGAGGCGTGGGAACACCTGTCTTCGCTGTGCCAGCGGGTGGGGCAGATGGCGGGAGCGTTGGCGGCGGCGGTCAAGGTATCGGAACTCAAGCCGGGGAGCGCTGAGGCGTTTGACCGGGTGGCGACTTTGACGGTGGAGGTGCGCGGCATGGGAGTGGCGCACAGCCTGTTTGCGGAGGCGACGCGGCGCTGGCCGGACCATGCGGTTTCCTGGCAGAATTACGGCATCGCGCTGGCGACCTTGCACGAACCGGACGCGGCCTTGGTGGCGCTGGATAAGGCATTGGCGCTGGATGGAAAATTGAACCTCGCCCGGGTGGGGCGTGGGCTGGCGTTGCAAGAAGCTTTTCGAGTGCGCGAGGCCTTGACTGCGTATGAAGAGGCACTGCGGCTTGAACCAAAGCATGCGGAGGCAGGCAGCGCGCGATTGTTGTGCTTAAACTATCTGGAGGAGCGCACGGCGGAGGAGTTATTTGCGGCGCATGTGGACTATGGACGGGCGCAGGCGGTGGTGAAGCCGGCGGTCCTTCGTCCGAGCGAGGTCCATGGGCCCTTGCGGGTGGCGGTGCTTTCGCAGGATTTCCGCAGGCACGCGGTGGCGGCGTTTTTCGAGCCTTTGCTGGAGCATTTCGATCCGGCGGAGCTGGAGGTTTGGCTCTATCATGACCACGCAGTGGTGGATGAGGTGAGCAAGCGCTTGCAGACGCTGGCCCGGCGATGGCGTCACGTGGCGGGACTGGCAAGTGAACGCGTGGAGGCACAGTTGCGCGCGGATGCGCCTGACGTGTTGATCGATCTTTCCGGGCACACCGGACGGAATCGTCTGCCGCTGTTCGCGCGTCGTCTGGCTCCGGTGCAGATCACGTATCTGGGTTATCCGAACACCAGCGGTTTGGCGGAGATGGATTATCGGTTCACGGATGAGCACGCGGATCCAGTGGGGCTGACCGATCCATATTACACTGAGAAGCTGGTGCGTTTCGCGCCCTGCGCGTGGAGTTTTCGGCCTTCGGCGAGTGCGCCGGAAGTGAGTATTCCGCAGGCGGCGACGGATCCGGATCGACCGGTGGTGTTCGGATCTTTTAACAACCCGGCGAAACTCACGGATTTTACCCTGCGTTTATGGGCGGAGGTTCTGGCGGCGACGCCGGGGACGCGGCTTTTGTTGAAGGGTCACGGGTTGGAAACAGCGGCGCGGCGGCGCGAATTGGAACAGCGGTGTGTGGTGGCCGGAATGGATGTCTCGCGGCTGGATTTGATGGGTCGCACATCGGGTTCGGGCGATCATCTGGCGCTTTATCAACGGGTGGATGTTGCGTTAGACCCATTTCCTTATCATGGAACGACAACGACTTGTGAGGCGATGTGGATGGGAAGGCCGGTGGTTTCCTTGATCGGGAAGGAGCATCGCAGCCGGGTCGGGGCTTCTTTGCTCCGGGCGGCGGGCCATCCTGAGTGGGCGGTGGCGAGCGCGGCGGAATATGTGCAGGTGGCTTCGGCTCTGGCGGCAGATCGGGCTGGTCTGGCGCGGATTTCTGCGGGATTACGCAGCGAGTTGGCTTCCGGGCCTTTATTTAATTACGCGGGGCAGGCGAAGGCGTTTTCCCGAGCATTGCGGGCGTGCTACGAAGAAGTGCGTGCACAGCATCAGGGCATTTGACCGGAATTTTCTAGAAAAGCGGTTAAAGTTTTTTTTCGGGGAGCCGTACTAATAAAGTAACTGAGGTTAATATCTCAGCCGGATTGGCCCAGATCCCCTTCTGGCCCGTCGCCCTACGGACAGGGTAGTATTAATCAAGGAAGATTCCCATGTCAGTCATCATCAACACCAACTACGCGGCTACGGTCGCTTCGAACAACCTCGCCACC